>JAWXTU010000015.1:0-33063 GCA_044433285.1 bacterium
CCAACACCTCTGACGAGGCTATTGACCTGGGCAACGAGTCGACAGCTAAACCCAAACAAAAGATGTTCCGCACCAACACAGGTAAGCAGCAGCGCATATATCCAAAGAAACACCCATATTTCCCAAAGGATTGTGGCTCTTGCGATAGGAATGTGAATTTGGCGTATGATGCAAATAATCCACGCTGTAAAGGTTGTATGGTTATAAAATCTTGTATCGATAACGAACTAGTTGAAACCACATCAAAAAAATGGATTAAGGATGCTATCGAAAAAACTAAAGATGGGTATTGCTGTAAAAGGGCAATAACTATTGGTGATGTACCAAGTGAAGTGATACAGTTTGCAAAGAAAAGAGGGGTTGAACTAAAAGATACAACTATTAAGGTTACAGATGATGCGATAAGGCACGCTATACGTAGCAGTAAAAAAGATAAAACTATCTCAAATAGGCAAATGGAAAACATCTCGCAAAACATAAAGAGTGCAGAAGTCTATTACGATAGTTCTAAGAATAACTATATGTTTATCTGTAAAGATAGCGAGGAGTCGATTAAGTATGTTGTAAACTGCAATTACACCAATAAGGCAGATGGTAAAAAGATAACTGGAAATTTCTTTGTTACTGCGGGAAAGATAGATTCGCGTAACTTAAAAGGAAAGGTTTATACAAAAATAAAATAGCTAAAAACTGAGGTAGGAATCGAACCTACGATATGGAGGCTTTGCAGCGTCCCCACCTGCCTACTGGTGGTATCTCAATTATTAGCTATTTATGACGACAAAATTACAATGAATATTTTAAACTACCAAATATTATGAGATATTTTTTCAAAAAAGTTTCAAAAAAGTGTATACCACAACATTTATTATCGCAGATAACCAGAATATATAAGAGAGTCGTCTACAGATTTTCTCTCTTTTGGGGGCTAAAACAAACAGAGGACTCATTGTACACCCAAGTGCTTGTGCAGCTTGCAACTCATCATGATACTCTTCCATCATCCGCTTTCGGAGATTTGTTAGATCATATAGCACTATTGTCGACGTTACCAGTGCCAGTGCTAATAACAAAATCAGAAGAAAAAATGCCAAACGAATGTATAGCGACGATTGAGTATTTTCGCTTAGGGCAACTAATACGGAGAGAACGCTTGCAGTTAACAACTGACAATGACGAAAGAATTTCTCTGTTGCTTGTGAACTAGCTTTTACTAATTCAAAGTACTCTTTTACATTTTTAGTATAATCCATATCCTAGATAAAGTATTAATGGTTTCGACCGCAAAGATACAAAAAAAATGAATAAGCTACTAAAAAACATACTCAGCGATATGAAAGTTGAACTCTATGATGAGTTCGACAACAACTTCACACGTGGTGGTTTTTTCGGTGAAACGTGGCAAAGAAAACGTGATGGCTCACCATCTCATCTTGTGGATAGCGGTAAACTCTCACGCTCTTTGCGAGCTACAATAAAGGGCAGCAGCGTATCAATTACTAGTTCTGAACCATATGCTAGCATACACAATGATGGCGGAGAGATAACCGTTACTCGCAGGATGCAACGCTACTTCTGGGCGATGCACTATAGGGCAAGGAACGAAGACAAAAAACAGATGTATAAAGCGATGGCTCTGAAAAAGGTAGGGAGTAAAATCGTAATGCCACAACGCCAGTTCGTAGGTGATCACCCTAAAATCCGCAAGGCAATACAGGAGATTGTACAGCAAAATCTTGATGAATACCTAGCTGAAATGGCTAACAATATTAATGGTCAACTAAACAAATAACATAACAATGAAAGATATTTATATAGCATTTAAAGAGCGTTTAAATGGAGGTAAAACCTCAATAGAACATATAAGTTTGTGGAACAACAACGTGAGCAGATTAGAGCAGGAGAGAGGTTTTTCTCTGCCTGCTGCGTTCTTGGAGATAGAACCTATCTCTTGGCAACAACGCACTCAAGGCTATCGCACCGCTCAGGTATCAGTGGTGGTGCATATTGTTTTCGAGTCGCTAGAGTCGCCTGCAGATGGTTCATATTTCGAGAGTGAAGCTCTACAAACATTCGATATTATAGATGAGGTAACTAACGCCTTGATTGGTGCTGCTGGCGACAACTTCAACCGCTGGCAACATATAGGCACTGAGTTTGATCACAATCACGATGATGTGCAGCACCATCAGCTTAGTTTCAATTTTCAGTATGCAGTGGCATCTCCATATAGCACAGGTACTGCCGTTACAGCAACGCCTAATATTGCAATGAGTACATAAAATAGGCAACGCCTACTCGAACTTAATCGAATAGGCGTTGTTGCCGAGGATCTACTATTTGTCGTCTGTCGGGCACTGCGTTTATGTAGCGCAGATATGTGCAGTAACACATTGGATAGACTGGATAAATATAATGCCTCCATACGGCTTTGTAACATTTGGCTTGATTGCCTGCTTCATAATACTGCATTGTTAGATTGCGTACATTCTCAATCTTTTTTTCGGTGTTTAAATGTCTTGCCATAACGCTTGCAGAATTAAAATATTTTTCGTACCTTTGCATCGCTTCTTAATTCTGCGAGCCTCTATGTCTTACATTGGTGAGACTGGAGGCTCATCTTTTTCAGGGTGAGTATAATCCATACTCCTCAAGATATTTCAATCGTATTGCTTCCCATCCAGGAAAACCTCCGAAGTTCTTATCGTCAATGTACATATCAGCGTATATTTTACGACCCTCACCTCCATATTTTCTTACGTTGCGAGGATTTCCGCTGTTCACTCTATCGATAGGCAACTTGTGCTCAAGACAGAAGTTTATCGCATCTAATAGTAGCTCCCCCTGTCGGCAGGTATGCAAAATCAAGTAGTTGTTCTCTTCCTTAAATAGGTCTAACACCTCTTTGACTCCTACCATCAACTCCCCACAATCAGGATAGTCATCTTTGCATATTGTACCGTCGAAATCTATTGCTATTATCATAATCTTACGCCTCCGTTACTCCTAGTGGGATACTCTTCCATTCGTTACTAGTACCTCTGATATCAGCACGAATAAACTGACGAGAAGTTGTTGGCTGGTATGCCTCTTCTATAATGCGCACACCCTCAATGAATGTCTCATTACCGCTATCTTCTGCCATTTTGCGCAGCTGTAACACTCTGCTGGCTTTTAGTGCTCCAGTAGTTTGGTCTTTTGCCATTAATCGCATTACTGCATCAACCAGGGCTTGTGTCTCCTCGTCTTTAGCAAGACTTTCTATGTAACTTCTCACCTTATCTATACCCTCGGTTACTGTATCTCGGTAGCCATCAATGGTGTGATAACCGACTGTAATGCGTGCCGATGAGTCAGAATTAGTGAATGTGTGTGTGCGTTGCCCCTCTTTACTGCCAAATAGTTCACTCTTCATACCAATAACGGTTTGAAATAGCTCTATCACTTTACTTTTTGTTTCAGCAATACCTGTTGATAAGGTTTGCAATTGAGGTATCGACGAGGTGATTGTCTCATCAACTAACTGGGCGTATGCCTCTCTGTCCTCTTTGGCTTTAATTTTTTGCACCTCTGCCTCTTGTTTGAGTTTGAATTCTGCGAAAGCAGCTGCCTCTTGAGCTGTCATTTCTACTGTTGTTTTTTCTTTTTCCATTGTTCAAGTTTTTATTTGGTTATTATTCATCAAATTCAATAAGTATCTCATCGTATTCTTTATCTACCGACACATTGATAGAGCTTGCATATACTACGGCTCCATTTAACATCATTACTACTTTAGTGTCGCTAGATTTATCTATTGCTTTTTGTATTTCTACAATTAATTCACTTGCTAGCATAATCTTTAGTTTTGTAAGGTTTCTTTATTAAAAAATTCAGCATTAACTACTGCCTCTAGTGCAATTTTCTCTGTCTTATCAATAGCTGTTGAACGAAATTTAAATGCGTTGTATAGGCTGCGCAGCTTATCCAGTCCAATGCTGTTGAATTTATCCACGCCAGCTGCTCTACACGCTATACCAATTATTATATCCATATTGCTCTCTTTGCCCATCTTTTTGAGATAGCCACCAATAGATGCTATCAATCGTTTGCGCCAGCGGTCAAGAGTGCGATACTCCTTAACGTTAATTGTGTTGTCAATTTTGGAGCACAATTCCATTAGTTCATACACGGTGAGATCCTTAGAACTCTCCACGCAATAACACGACAGCAAACTTAAATACTCCTCACGTGTGATGCCTGCCTTAGATACCAGTGTGTGCAATTTTTTTATGAGTTTGCTTTTCTCTTTGTCTTGAAATGTTTTCATATTAGTTATATATTTTCTTGTCCATACTCTTTTGCCCCTTTTTCCCATATCACATACTCTTTGCCTCCGCCATATCTGCTTTGTGCATATGCCATAAATCCCGATACGTTAATCTTCACAAATGCGTCGTATTTAACCGACTTTGCCACGTTGCCTCTTGGGGCTTTACCATCGGCGTGCGAGATGTATATAAAGAGCTTGTTTTTAAATGTATCTCGCAACTGTTTGTAGTCGTTGTAGCTCATACCTGTATATTGTAGCGAGTCGATGATTATTATGTTAGCTGACCTCTGTTTTTTTAATCTGGTTTTTAGGTCTACTATCGCCTCTTGGTCTAGCAAAAAGAAGTTGCTCTTTTCATCGCTCATTCCAATATCACCAATTGCTCTCTGCATTGAGTGCGACAACCCCTCTTCTAGTGAGTTATAGAGGACTTTGCCAAATTTAGAGAGGTATTTTGCCAGTTGTAGGGCAAAGCGTGTTTTTCCATTTGCCGACTCTCCCCAGATAATCCAAGAGCCTGTGAGTTCTGGTGAGCCAATCAACTCTTCCCAGCGACCGTCAAACTCCAATATCTTCGGTTGATAATTGCGAATGTCTTGTATATTCAATGCCTTTTTCTTCATTATTTTTTGTTGCGTTTGCGGTTAATTGCGTGTATTTTGCGTTTCACTCTTCGTAGGTCCGACTCGCTATCCTCAATTATATCGTCTAGTTCTTTATTCTCTACGATGCCGTTTGCCTCACATATCGCCACAATATCTGAGGCATTAACCCCCTTTAGTCGTATCAATTTCCTACCCAAACGGCTCCATATCTCGTTGTAACCTTTTTTGTTGAGGTTCACACCACGCTCAATGCGTTTCTCTAGGTGAGATGTTGCCATTAATACGATACCGCATTCATCTTCCAGCTGATTGTAGAGGGTGATAAAGAAGTAAAGCACCTGGTCGCTTAGTTTGTCAGCCTCGTCGAGTATCAAGAGCGGAGCCTCTTGTGTCTTCAGTGTACGCACAGCCTCACTCATCATCTCCCCTACGGTGTAACCTGTATAATCCCTGCCAAGTGTAGAGAGTAGTTCTGTTAAGAATAACTTTCTATTCCAATACTCGTTGCAACAGAGCATATATGCTTGCTTGTGGTTCTCCACATATTGTTTGGCTGCAAAGGTTTTGCCAGACCCTGCCTGCCCTGTTACACCCATCACTAATGCATTGGCTTGAGCATCGGCAAATATTGTGGTTGTAGTGCGAAAAATATGTGTCTCTACTGCCTCCCACTTAGTATCTTTGTATCCAACTTGAGCTGCTACATTGCGCCACATATCGTCGTTGATTAACTCCCATTTGCCGTTGAGCATTTGTGATACTGTGGCTGCACTTACGTTTTTAATGCTGTTAGCTGCCTTGGCTTGACTCTCATAGCGCACGCAATAGTTACGCAGCGTGTTCGCTATCTCTTGTTTTTTAATCGCTTCCATATTCATATTGTTTTGGTTAATTAATAATAGTCGTATATCTCATCTTCTATTGTGGCATCTTCCACTTCTTGTGTTGATTCGTTTTTACGAGCCAGGCGGGCTTTGCTCTTCACGTTCTTATGCTGCCCTGTGCTGTCTACTAACATCAATTTGCTCAGGGTCTCTAGCTCTCTTTTTCCCTCTAGCAGTGCCGACACGTTGTCCTGATGCGCTCCGAGTCTTATGGCTGTGCGTTCTGCCTGTTCTCTGTTGTGTTGCCATACTCTTTCAAGCTGCTCGTGGTCGCCCTCTTGGCGGTCTGCTAGTGCCATTGGTTGTACATATTTCTCCTCGAGCAGGAATTGTAGTGTACCATCTTCGCTCACCGCAAGTGCTCGACGTTTGTCGTCTGGGTCATAATGTACTGCCCAGCGTGTTGATGAGTAGCGTCTAAATTCTGGGTGGAAACAGTCATAATCGTGTTTAACTCCGTCAATGGTTACTTTGAGTCCACTGCCTTGCAATAGGTTTCTATGCCCTGTGGTGGCTCCGTAATGCAATAGATATTGTTCATATGCTAGTGGCAATTTACGCTCAGCTGGCGCAGCGTTATATCGTTTGATGTAATCATCTAGTAGCTCTTTGCGCTCCATTGCAATGCAACTCTCTATTTGCAGAACTAGTTCGGGTAACGTCGGGAAGTTGTGTTTGAATTTATTCAAGAAATCAACATTTATCTTCTTAGCTGCTTTGGCTGTAATATTGAATCCGCTCCAATTGGGCATCAACTGACAATATTTTTTGTTGAAATATTTGAACCACGGTTCAATGATTTTTGATTTAGCATTACCTACAGCTGCTGGGGTTACATAGTGCGCCATCAACTCGTAAGTATCCCACACCATAGATTTGGCGAAGTTGTCGCATTGCAATTGGGTGGTGCGATACATCTGTCCGAATAGCTGCTCTGTATGTTGTGCTGCATTGCGCAGTGCCTCTTTTATCAAGGCTCCACTTTCGTGGTATCCTATTGCATATCCTATCGGGTATTTGTTGCATACGTCCAAAACAAATACGCAGGTGAGGCGGTTGTGATATGTTGTTTTGCCATTCTCTGTTTTTTTATACATCAGCTCCACATCCCAACCATCCATACACCAGAATGTGAGTGGTGTGGTTGGAGCAACACGTTTCACTTGCATAGCTCGCTCGTTTTTATATGCTTTGCTGCCGTGGCGACGAGCGTATATGTCATTCGATAGTTTTTCTCGCCATACAGCCACTGTGCTGCTGCTTATTTTTTGCCACTGCATATTCTCTGCTAGTATATTGTATAGGCGCATCACCTGTTCATCGTCGAGGTTGCGAGGATCTGATATTAACATCGCTAGCGCACTCTCTTGTACTTCGTTTTTCACTTTTGCTGCGTTTCTGTGTTGGTAAATATAGTTCTTATGTATCAAAGCTTCATATCCATCTTGTTTGTATGCTCTGAGTTTACGTTCCAGGGCTCGCTCGTTTAATGGTAGTTTGTGCGGATATTTAACGCTGTCTAAATCACATATACACTCTGTTATCTCTGCCCAAAATTTATGGAATGTGCGATTGATGGAGCGACATTTCCTGCGTCTGCGTTCTATCACTCGGTCTATAGCATCTAATATTATAGCGTTGATATAATACTCTCTGCGTGTTGCTGGTGGCAGTGTTCTAATACCGTCAATCCTATACTCTTCGTAATATGCCGACGCTGCTGCGCTGTGTTCTATAGCATTCTCAATCATATTGTCTCGCACTGCTTTGTATACGTCTATCTTGGCATCAACGGCTCGTTTGAATCTCTCGGGCAAACTCTCATAACTAACCAAGGCTGATACGCCACGACACCCACGACGCTTGACTTGGATGTCTTGCACTCTTGATAGCTTATCATAAGTAGGTTTGCTCATCACACCCTGCTCAATCAGCCAGTTTGCCTCAACGCATAATATGTTATTATAATACACCATAACTATTCTCTTTTAAATATCTGTTCCTGCCGAGGGCTCGAACCTCGGAGCTTGCCAACCAGGAGAAAAATGATCAACCTCTTTAAAATTTACCAAACATCGGCATCTGTTTCTTAGCAATATGCTGCGCATCTTCTCGCATCTCCTTTAGTGTCTCAAAGTTCACCTCTTCTTGCCAGTAGTGATTTTTACCATCAAGCTCAATCCACATCTCCTCCTCATCAAAATCTACTACTATCTTCACTCGTTCGCTCATCACCGTTACCATTTGGTGTGGTACTTCTGTAAAATAGGTGTCGCACTCTGGTTTGCCCTCCCAGATATACTCGCCACCATTCTCAAGTGCGATTTTACGTAGTTTGTAAAATTTTCGTCCAACCTCTTCTACCTCTGTTGGGTAATAGTTCAATGCTCTGAAGAGCGTTGTTGTACTTACATTTTGCTCAGCTAGCATCTGCGCTTGTAGTTCTGCGCTAATCTTAATTCTTCTTGTTGTCATATCGTTTAATTATTTGTTAGTTATCTTTTCCGCCCATCTCTAGTAGCATATCTTGCCACAACTCTTCTAGTAGTGCTAATTGTGCTTTAATCTCTACGATGCGCACTTTCCACATATGTGCAGGGTCTGTAATACCATCTCTATCTACCCAGCTTTGCATTTGTCCCTGTTCTCTGCTCAATGCAGATATTCTTCTTTTTAAATTCTCAAACATTTGTACCTCCTATTTTTTTGTAGTATCTTTGTAGCCTGTTAAACAAGCTATTCTTTTATGAAAACACTTTATTATTATATACTTGACATCTCTGATGACCTTAACCAAGTCGTGGATGAAAAAGAAATGAAACAATTAACTCATCAAGCTCATCTCTTGTTGGAACACTTGTGCCGTGTGGTTGGCTCAAATAAAGTACACGCCTCTTATTATCCTCCTGCTGTTGCGCTCTGGAGTCCCAATGGTTGGACTGTACGATTCGTGTGTTCTTTTTCCCTTGGCAAGGCGAAAGCCGAAGCTCTATCTCTTCTCTGCGAACAATTACATCGCTTGATTCAGCTAGATCTCCCTGATTTATCTGTTGATGGGAGAATGACTGCATTTGAGTTTTCATAATTTGTACCTCCTATTTTTTAGTTAATAATGTTTATGTGTGCCCTGGCAGCGGTTCAATGCATCCAGGGCTAGTTGTTATTGTTTAGGTGAATCCGCTTTAACAGCAGGAGCAGGACCAACCAAACCTGCTTTTCTTAGCCTTGTACCCAATACCTTTAAATACTCCACCATATGATGCATTTGCTGATTTAACAGCGTGATGTCAACTGGCGATAAAGTCTCAGATGGTACATCTGTTGTTAGAGTAGCGTGTAATTGCTGAACTCTAACCTGCAATTGCTCTATCTCCTCAATCAATCTCTGTTGCCACTCTTCTGTGGCTTTTTCTTTTAAAATGATTTCATTCATAACTTCTAATCTTTGTTTGTTAATAATTTTTCGCCACAATAAGGGCAGTAGTCTATTCTTATATAATTTTTTTGATCGCATTCATTGCAAGTCAATGCTATACAAGCCCCATCATCAGTTACAGCCATAAGGGAGAATGTGCTTGCATCCTCTATAGGAATTACAGCCACTTTAGTAGCTTTTGCTTTTTTACATATACATGCCATAATTATATCTCCTATTCATCATCTTCACATATATCCTCGACTCTAATAGTATCTACCATTTCACACAACTCAACTTCATCGTGAATGACGCTGAGTAATTTGTGGTAAAACTTTCCAGCTCCTATTTCTCTCATTTTTTCTAACTCTTCCCACTCTTTTTCAGTTAGACTAATTTCTATATCTTCAATATCATATAATTGAAGAGAAACACTAATCGTTTTTTTTACTTCTTTTTCCTGTCCCATAATTCTAATTTTTGTTTGTTAATAATTTTTTGTATCTTTGTCGGCGTTGAATAATCATTTCGACGCTGCAAAGATATATACAATTTGCGAATGTACCAAACTTTTTTGTAACAAAATGCGATAAATATTTAAATTATGGATAGGATACCATTAATTAAGGCACTTGTGAGCCATTATGGTGAAGGTAAATCATCACGATTTGCGGAAAAACTAAGTGTTAAACCGCAAACTATTAGTACTTGGATAGCCAGAAACACTTGGGATATTGATTTAATATTCGCAAATTGCGACAATATAAGCGCAGAATGGTTGCTAACTGGTGAGGGGGAGATGCTAAAAAAAGAGAGAAAAAAGGATAAAGAACCTACCATCTCAGCATCAATTGCCCCTGCTAAAGAGGTTAATGAAAATACAATACCTCTTGTATCTCAATCTGCTGTTGCTGGTTTTGGTAATGCCGATTTTTGTATTACAGACCAGGATGTTAAGGAGTACTATGTAGTGCCAAAATTTAAATATTGTAAGGTAGACTTTATGATAGAGATAACAGGCTCATCTATGTATCCTAAGTACAATAGCGGTGATGTTGTTGCCTGCACCATCATACGTGATAGCAACTTCATACAATGGAACCGCTGCCATATCATCGCTACTCAAGAGCAGGGTATACTCTGCAAACGTCTGATGAGGTCAGATAAAGATGGGTGCTTGTCTGTAATCTCAGATAACCCAAGCTACCCACCATACGATGTACCAGTCGCCGAGATAACAGGCATAGCTCTAATCTGTGGAGTTATACGTGCCGAATAAATATAAATACACTAAATAACTAATTATGATAATATTATTTTTGATACTTATTGTGTTCTCCTCATATATGATCTACTGGAAGAGGTCAAAAAAAGGGAAAGCTTGGGATGCTAAAAATAAAAAGGAACAAGCCGAACAAAAAGCAATGCTTGAGATAAAGAGATTTGAAGCAAAACGCACCAAACAAATATTCATAAATATGGATGGAAAAATGTTACAAATGTTAGAATCGGCAGATATACTACTTACTACAAAAAATATTGATACCTTTTTAGGGCGATATGATTTTATTGCTGAACTTTCAAATGAATTAAAGTATGTTGTTGATAACTTTGCTTACAGACATTATATAAGTATAGCTGTAGATAACTATAAGGAAATGTATTATGACAGAATGCTATCAAATGAGCAAATAGCCTTTATTGTTAATCCAAATGCAATCTTATTGGATAATACTTTTGGCTCTTTACTATATAATTGTGTTGCGAGATATTGTGATAAGATGGATCTTGAAATGATAAACCTAAAAACAGATAAGGCTAAACAACGTAGATTAGGAGCTATTGGTGATACAGCTAGTCTTATTGCTCCATATATTAATAATCCAGAACGTAGACAATGGGCTGATAAAATAGAGAACATGATAAATAACAGTTTTAATATTGACTATGTTATAATCTCAAGGGATTTATTGAAATTAGAAAATTAACTATATATACCATTTAAACATCGGAAAAGCCCTAAATTGGATTGTACAAAGCAAAAACAAGACGATTTTTGCCGTTTTTATCTATAAACAACAGTACTACAGTAAGTTAATGGCAAAAACTCGTGAAATTTAAGTGTATTATGGGGGTCAACTCAGATTATTTTGCTGTAAAAAAATAATCAACTCGAGCCTTTTTTTGTCGTTAGAGGGGTCTACTCAGCATCATTTTAGGTATTTTGGGGGTCTACTCGAGCCGAAAAAACCCTCAAAAGGTATGCCCAATAGTATGCCCAATAGTATGCCCATTACCATTTTTTGCACTTAAATTGTACTTTTTGGCTCTTCACTAATATCCATTTTATAGGTCGTTTTTTCTCCCACATCTGCTCTTATTCTCTCCTACATTTCACTGCATCATACACCACCGCACAACCATAAACCACACAACGCCTAAATACCCTTTAAAAGCCTTATAAACAACATTTAAATGCAAGTTAAAGGGTAATACCCTCAATATAAAATTGCGCTTAAATACAACAAAGTTAAACCATATGTAAACCATATGTAAAGTAAATGTAAAAAAAAAGAGGCTTGCGCCCCTAATGTTGTAAACCTTTTGTAAACCAATTGTACAATTTAATTTATTCCTCAATTTTATAACATTCAATATATCAGTAGTTTATAAATTCATATACAGTACTCTTTAATTTCCCCCTCATATAACTCTCTTTTTTTTTGTTTTTATAAAAAACTATTGTTTTTGTTAAACTTTTTTACTACCTTTGTACCGGTAAAATTAGTGGCTCTGGAACGTTCTACGTTTTAAGTGATAACTATAAGGATAATATGGAAATGGTAAATGAGATATTTAAACTTGGAGTAGAGGCTTTAAAGGACAAGATCTAAATGTCCAAAAAATGTCCAAAAATGAGCTGTTTTTGAAACTGTAGTTTTTGTAATTTATTGACTATCAGTAGTTAGATAGCGATTTCTAAATGTCCAAAAAATGTCCAAAAATTAATAATTATTAACAATTAAAACCATAAAATTATGCAAATAGGCGATAAAATGCCCCCGGTTTTGGGGCTTGACCAAAACGGAAACCAAATTAAGAGTGAGGATTTAAGAGGTGAAAAGGTGGTATTATACTTTTATCCTAAAGATATGACATCTGGCTGTACAGCGCAGGCATGTAGTATACGTGATGGCTACGAAGAACTTCGTAAGGCTGGATATAAGGTGATTGGGGTTAGTGTTGATAGCGCAAAACGCCACATTAAATTTATAGAGAAAAACGAGTTGCCATTCGACCTTATAGCCGATGAAAACCACGAACTGGTAAATGCTTTTGGTGTGTGGGTAGAGAAAAAAATGTATGGAAGAGCATATATGGGTATTTTGCGCACTACATTTATTTTTGATCAAGAGGGAATTTTAGAACGCATAATTGACTCTAAAGCGATTAAAACAGCTACTCACTTTGAGCAGATTATCTCATAAAACATAATGAATAAAAACTTAAACAATATGAAGAAGATATACCTGCTGTTCTTGCTTGTCTATACTATTACTCCGTTTGCTGCAGTAGCTGCTAACTACACCATTAGTGGGTACATAAGCGAGAAGGAGTCGGGCGAATCGCTCATCGGGGCTACGGTGCTCGACCTCATTTCGGCTAAAGGAGCGGTAACCAATGTGCACGGCTTTTATAGTCTCACGGTGCCAGAGGGTGATGTGGAAATAGAGTTTAGCTATGTATCATACGAGTCGCAAATTTGCAAATTTACACTCACAAAAGATACTGTATTGGATATTAAAATCTCCTCTATTAAGAGCCTAAGCGAGGTGGTAGTAGTGGGCAATCGCAACGAGTTTGGGGTGATGGGTTCGCAGATGAGTGCTGTGGAAGTGCCTATTGCTCAGATAAAAAACATACCAGCACTGGCAGGTGAAGTAGATGTGATTAAGGCTCTGCAACTGATGCCTGGTGTGCAGTCGGGCTCGGAGGGCGGTACTGGGCTATATATCCGCGGTGGCGGTGCCGACCAAAACCTTATTCAACTCGACGGCGTGCAACTATATAATGTAAATCACCTCTTTGGCTTCTTCTCGGTGTTTAATGCCGATGCGGTGAAAAATGTTACCATGTACAAAGGTAATTTCCCAGCACGATTTGGCGGTCGCCTGTCGGGTGTGGTGGATGTGCGACAAAATGAGGGTAACGATCAAGGGTATCACGGCTCGGTATCGGTGGGGCTGCTCTCGTCGAAATTCAACTTCGAGGGTCCTATCATCAAGGAGAAAACCACATTTAATATCTCCGCACGACGCACCTATTTCGATGTACTGTCGCAACCAATCCTTAAAATTATGAGTAGCAGTAGCACCACGGCAGGATACTATTTTTATGATGTAAATGCTAAGGTTACACACAAATTCTCCAACAAAGATAAAATTTCGGCATCGTTTTATATGGGCGATGATGAGATTTATGCAAAGCAAGGTGGCGCCTACTCTATGGGTGGGGTGGATTACGATGAGAGTATGAAATTTAGTTGGAACTGGGGCAATCTGCTCTCATCTGTCAACTGGGCGCACCAATTCTCTAAAACGCTATATTCTAACCTCACAGCCTCATACACCCGATATAGATATAACGTGGGGCTCGACTCTGAGTCGTCTACCTACTGGAGCGATACCAACGAGCAACAGACAGAGGGCTCGTATATCGACTACACCTCAAATATACAAGATATCTCGCTCAATTATGATTTTGATTACACCCCAAACCCTAACCACGTTATAAAATTTGGTGCAAATTATATCTATCACATTTTTTGTCCTGAGGTGGGCAGCATCAGTATGTCGAGCGCAGGCGATGCCGAAGAGCCGTTTGAATATACAGTAGGTGGCAATGATATCACCACCCACGAGGCAGCCCTCTATATAGAGGATAATTGGTCGATAAAAAAAATAGTGAAACTAAATTTGGGGTTGCGTGGCTCGCTATATTCTGTGGGTAGCACAATATATCCATCGCTCGAACCGCGTTTGGGTCTTCGCACTCTCATCACCAAAGATTTGTCGTTTAAGGCATCGTACTCGTATATGACACAGTATGTAAATCTCCTGAGTAGTAGCAATCTAACGCTGCCAACCGACCTCTGGGTGCCTGTTACCGAAAATATCAAACCGATGCTATCGCACCAAGTGGCAGCAGGATTTTTCTATAATCTGATGGGTATCTTAGATTTGTCGGTAGAGGGCTATTATAAGCATATGACCAATATTTTGGAGTATAAAGATGGTTCGTCGTTCTTCGGCAGTAGCGAGGGGTGGGAGGATAAGGTGTGTATGGGTGACGGCTGGAGCTATGGCGTGGAGTTTCTGGTGCAGAAGAATGTAGGTAAATTCACTGGGTGGATTGGTTATACGTGGTCGAAATCCGAACGACTATTTAATCGTGAGGGTATGGTGCTGAATAATGGCGAACCGTTTTATGCAAAATACGACCGCCGACACGACCTTAGTGTGGTGGCGCAATACAAGCTCAACGAGAAGGTGGATTTTGCAGCCACTTTTGTCTATGGTACTGGCTCGCGCGCATCGCTCGCCACACAGGAGTTTGTAGATGAAAATGGTATTATATACGAATATGTGCCTGAGCGCAACAACTTTTTGCTGCCCGACTATATCCGTGCAGATGTGGGGGTGAATTTTCATCGCACATTCAAAAAACACCCTAATCTAAAATCTACTTGGAATATTAGTGTATATAATGTAACGAACCGCCAAAATGCTTATCTTGTATACTCTAGTGGCGATACGTTATATCAACTCTCTATCTTCCCGATTATTCCATCTGTTAGTTACACTTTTAAATTTTAGTGCGTTATGAAAAATATATCTCTTTGTTTTACAGTTGTTTTTGTGCTAGCCCTCTTTGCATCGTGCGAGAAGGAGCTAGAGTATCGTGGCGAGTATGTAGATCCGATTATCACGCTCACCAGTTTCAATGATATATACGATACGCTATATTGTAATATATCGAAAACTAATTTCTTTCTCGAGGATAATGCCGTGTGGATTATCGATAACCCCTCTGTGCGCTACAGTGTTAATGGTGGCGAATGGCAAGATATGGTCTCGGCTGGTGTGAGCGAAACGGGTTATAGCGAGCAGTTTATAAGCAACTATGTTATTCAGTCCAACGATGAGGTGGCACTAGAGGTGTCGCACCCAGATTATCCTACTGCCACATCTACGCAAAATGCCCCTGTGCCAGCCAAAATTACAGTGGAGAAGCTAGAGAAAGTTACCCCTTATATATATTCTGCTACTGCAACGTTTTACCCCTACGAGGGAGAGACCGACGAGGAGTTGCTCTATCAATTCTCTATCACATATGTTTTTACTATGGAGGCGCTTGACCATCCTCTCCAATGGACTAATTCTCGCTATCTTCATATGTTTACAAGCACCGATCCGCTAACGCTACATTTATATGGCGATGACCATTCGTTTTTTACAAGTAATATTAGTGAGGGTGATACCGTACTCTATTTTTATGCCTCGCTTATCACAGAGCCTTACGAGTTTACGTTTGAAATTGATATCTCTGAAGACCACGAGGGGTATTATGATTGGGAGAATTGGGATTATCGTGTAGATAAGGTAGAAGCCTATCTGGCTGTTGTGCCCGAGTCGTACTTTAAATATATCGATACAAAATACTCTAGTCTATACGAGTCGATGTTCTCCGAAAAGGTGCAGCTCTACAACAACATAGAGGGCGGTGTCGGTAATTTCATTATCCGAAGCCACGCAGTAGATTCCCTCTCGATAGGGGAGTGAGGATAAAAAAAATAGATTTAAATTTTGAGGTGTGAGATAAAATCATTATCTTTGCACTGAGAAAACGGTGTGCAATAATAACAATAAAATATAAAAAAACAGTATGAGCGAAGAGATGAAAAACAAGCCTTCTGAAGATAAAATCAAGGCGTTGCAACTTGCTATGGCAAAGATAGAAAAGGACCATGGCAAAGGTACTATTATGAAATTGGGCGAGACTCATGTAGATGATGTAAGTGTAATATCATCAGGGTCTATCGGACTAAATATTGCACTCGGTGTGGGAGGTTATCCTCGTGGTCGTGTCATTGAAATTTATGGTCCAGAGTCGAGCGGTAAAACTACTCTCGCTATTCATGCAATTGCTGAGGCTCAAAAGGCAGGCGGTATTGCTGCAATCATTGATGCAGAGCACGCTTTCGACCGTTTTTATGCCGAAAAACTTGGTGTAGATATCGACAATCTCCTTATCTCGCAACCAGATAGTGGCGAGCAGGCTCTCGAAGTGGCAGATCAACTTATCCGCTCGTCGGCAATTGATATTATCGTTATCGACTCGGTGGCGGCTCTTACGCCAAAATCTGAACTCGAAGGTGATATGGGCGAAAACAAAGTGGGTCTGCAAGCGCGCTTGATGAGTCAAGCTCTTCGTAAACTCACAGCATCTATCAATAAAACTAACACTACTTGTATATTTATCAACCAGTTGCGTGAGAAAATCGGTGTGATGTTCGGTAGCCCAGAAACTACTACTGGGGGTAATGCACTGAAATTCTATTCGTCTGTGCGTTTGGATATTCGCCGTGCAGGGGCTATCAAAGATGGTGATACTCAATTGGGTAACCAAACTCGTGTGAAGGTGGTGAAAAACAAAGTGGCGCCTCCATTCCGTAAAGCAGAATTTGATATTATGTATGGCGAGGGCATCTCTCGTGTGGGCGAGTTAGTCGACCTTGGCGTTGAGGCTGGTATCGTAAAAAAAGCTGGTGCGTGGTTTAGCTATGGCGACACAAAACTGGGTCAAGGACGCGATGCAGCTAAAAAACTCCTACTCGATAATCCTGAACTAGCTGAGGAGATCGAAACTAAATTGATGGCGGATTCTACTCAAAGTTAAATGCGAGTGTAATAATTCGTGAGGTTAAACGCGTGATAGAACGTGTATATTTTTCATATGACGGCTCAAGGTACGTAGTGCTTTGAGCCGCTCTTGTATCCCAGTCTATCAGCATATTATTAAACCCTACCGCAAAACGCAACTCGGGCGAGAGGCGAAAATATTCGGAGTAATAGGTGCAACCCACTCCAAACTCTATAAAATAATCAAATCCATTCTGTAGCAGCGGTTTGGTTTTGTCGTTGTCAAACTCAAACAGCACACCACCACCCAACAGCACGTATGGTCGGTAGTTATACAGGCGCACCGAACTATATTTTACAAGTATGGGCACGGTCATCATCGTGCTCTGCAATGTAGTTTTGAATATATCATCGTCGGCACTGTTGGCAAACGATATAGTGCGCGAACCGAGATACAACGAGGGGTTTATACGCACGCCAAAATACCTGTTCAGGCGGAAATGTGTGAACACTCCGACAGTAAAACCGGGGATAAGTGTGGAGATATCTGACTGATAAAGTGTGCCGTTCTGCTCTATATTCGACTGTTTAATGCCGTAATCGAGGATATTTACCCCCAAATTAAAGCCAAAATGTATGGGGCGATAGTCTATTGTAGGTAAGTTTTGACCCTTAGCTGAGAGGGTTAACAGTATGGTAATGAGTAATAATAACTTCTTCATTAAAAGGGACTTTGAATGTAAAACGCTCTTAATATTAAAATATTGTACTAAAATATTTGTCTGTTCGGGAAATAATGAGTACTTTTGCAGTGCTAAATTAAACTAATTAACTAATTAATCTGAATTAAAAATGGCTTACGTAATTTCAGAAGATTGCATCGCTTGCGGTTCTTGCGCAGGTGAATGTCCAGTAGAAGCTATCCAAGAGGGTGATATCTATTCAATTGATCCATCTTTGTGTACTGATTGTGGTACATGTGCAGCTGCTTGTCCAACTGAGGCAATCAGCGCAGCTTAATCTTCTTTAAACAGATTTATAACGCCTTTCAACTTAATTGTTGTTGGGCGTTTTTTTTGCTCTACCGCCAGTCAATAGCACTTAACCCATTCTCGATTAAAAAATTATTGGCTTCGATAAACTGCATAGAGCCCCAAAATGCACTCTCTTTATTGCGCCCAAAACCGTTGTATCTAAATTCCCCAACCATCTTTGCAGGGTTAGAACTCTTGCCCCATGACAGTCCTGAGGGGTGGGTGCTTTTTATTATTCGGTGTCGCTCTGCATCTATTAGCCTAGATTTTTTATGTGCATCACCTCCCCAAAGCATAAACACGGCGTGAGGTGCCACTTGATTTACCACCGAGATGATGGCATCGCTCAAATTCTGCCACCCAAACGAGCGATGACTCCCTGCCTTATGCGCCTCTACTGTGAGGATTGTATTTAGCAGCAGCACTCCCTGTTGCGCCCATTTCGTGAGATTGTTGCTTTGTGGCTGCACCATTATCAGTTTTTCGCCTTCATCGTCGCTTTTTATCTTCAACTCGCTCTCTGTCTCGCTCTTTTTCCTCAATTTCCTACCAATCTCTGTCTTGTTCTCTATTTCCAACTCAATACCAATCTCCATCTCGTTCTTTAAGTTTCTATCTATCTTCATCTCCATACCAATCCCCATCTCTATCCCAATCTCCTCAAAAATATGAGCCAGCGAACCAGGTCTTTTGCAATTGTCCGATACCGAAAATGCCAATCCGTGTGCCTGATTTGGTTCGTGGTAAGGGTCTTGTCCGAGTATCACCACCTTTATATCCTCTGGGGCGCAAAGTTGTAATGCGTTAAATAACATCTGGCGGGGCGGAAATACTGTGCTATTGTTGTATGCGTTTTCCACCAACTTTTCTAGTGCAGAAAAATATGGTTTTGCATACTCATCTTTTAGGTGAATTGCCCAATTTTCGGGTATCAGTTCTTTTATCATATCTCTGTGGGTGTGTAATTATAAACGTCTCTATATATGTTGTTGCGAATGGTGTTGTAATTATTTATTAAAACCTCTTCGCTATTTGTCATCAACCTCAATATCATAGTATTACTGTCGTTATGATATGAGGGCTGAAAGTAATCTAAATTTTGCAGTTTGAACCCAAGTTTTTCGTAGAATTTTATGCGCGATTTTCGTATTTTTTTCTCTATATCGCACAGGGCTAATGTAGGCTCTTCCACCTCCAGAATTATCGTACTATTTTCTTTAATTGCTATAAATTCTCTCATCACTTCCGACCCAATACTCTTGCCTCGCATTGTGCTAGATATTGCAAAATGTTCGATATAGATAATTTCGGGCATTACTTCCCAAGCTGTTAAAAAACCTACTGCATCGCCGTCTATCATCACTCCGTAGAGGGTAAAATTTGTGTTATATTTTAGTATATCAAGCCATTGTGGTACGGGTCTGCGCTCCTCTTCTGGGAACGAATCAACGTAGATATCTAATATTTTAGATATCTTTTCAGTTTCAGAACTTATTATTTTATGTAGTTGCATATTTTAAAAAAGAGTTACGCACAATAATACGTAACTCTTTGGGGTATATCAGATAGAAAAATTTAAATCAGAGAGATATGAAGTTCTCTATCTATCTATGAATTATGAAAAGTTATTTTTCGATAAATGCAAATGTATCACCTTTTTTCACCCACTCGCCTTGCTCTTTTGATGCCTCTACAATTACACCATCAAACGGAGCATAAACCACTTCGAGGTTGTAGCTAGTCTGTATTGCACAAAGGAAATCGCCTTTTTTGTACTCTTTGCCAGGAGCTGGAGCATATGATTTATCTTCAAAGTCAAATTCCCACATCAAACGACCTGTAACAGGAGCCACAACTGGTTCTGCGTTAGGGTGGCGCAATTGGCGGAAATCAGGCACTTCAGTAGCTCCGCTATTAGATGCTGCAAATTTTGCAGTCATTTTTTCTTCTAACTCTTTGTTAAAGCGTTTTTTAGCCTCTCCAGACTTAAATTCGCGATACTGTTTGTCGTGCATTGCAAATTCAAACAACTCTTCGTCGTCTTGACCGCGTTCCCAACCAAGCTCTTCCATCTCTTTGATGTATTTTGGCAATACGTTTGGATAGTTATCTTGTGGGTTGCCAGTGAAGAACTCAAGGTTTTTAGCTTTTGCAATGTCGATAATCTCTTGATCTAGTTTACCAGGTAAGCGACCTGCTTTACCCAAAATCATATCCCAAGTGTTAGCATCAATCATCTCCCAGCGGTTGCCGCCTTTGCTCATTGAGAATACGTTCATCAACGCAACGTTTTTCACATATTGCGAGAATGGAGTTACGAGTGGTGGGTTACCAAGTTTAGGCCAAATATATTTCACTTCGTCGAACAATTGCACCAATAATTCGTCTTCGTTTAGTTCTGCTTTCCCTTGATTTTTCAGGTTAGAGTTGATAGCCATATGCACCCCTTTAAGGTCAGCCATCAACGAGCCCATCATACCACCAGGTAGTCCGCAACCCACTAATAATGAGTTCATAAAGCGGTTACGAGGGTCGATGAAATATCCCAAGAAGTCGTCGATATAACTTTGTGTCAATCTGCGAGCCTCCATATACGCTTTCATATTGATTTCTGGCACGATAAAGCCAGCATCTTTTAGCATCGCTTGGATTGTGATAACGTCTGGGTGAACCATACCCCAAGATAGTGGTTCCATTGCCACGTCGAGCACATCGCCACCAGCTTTTGCCACTTCGAGCATAGATGCTACCGAGAAACCAGGACCTGTATGTCCGTGATATTGTATGATAATCTCTGGGTGATTAGTCTTGATTGATTTAACGATTTTGCCAAGCATCTCTGGACGACCGATACCTGCCATATCTTTCAAACAGATCTCTTGTGCGCCTTCAGCGATAAGTTGCTCTGCCATATTGATATAATACTCTACATTGTGTACATCTGAATAGGTGATACACATTGTTGCTTGTGCAATCATTCCTGCTGCTTTTGCATATTTAATAGAGCTTGCAATGTTGCGTACGTCGTTCAAACCGCAGAAGATACGAGTAATATCTGTGCCTTGTGCTTTTTTTACTTTGTACATAAGCTCGCGCACGTCAGCAGGTACTGGGTTCATACGGATACCGTTCAAACCGCGGTCAAGCATATGTGTTTGAATACCAACTTCGTTGAAGGGTTTTGTGAATGCGCGTACTGCTGCGTTTGGGTTCTCTCCGTAAAGTAGGTTTACTTGTTCTGAAGCTCCACCGTTTGTCTCTACACGAGCGAAACAGCCCATATCGATAATAACTGGTGCTATCTCTGTTAATTGGTCTTTGCGTGGTACATATTTACCAGACGATTGCCACATGTCGCGATAGACTAAGCTAAATTTAATCTCTTTTGCCATAGTATTTTTATTAGATTTAATGATTTTTTTATAGGTTAGTGGGACTGTATAAATCCCCTTGTTTTTTGCGCTGTAAATTTAGATGTATTTTTTCATATTACCAAAAAAAACGCAAACTATTTTTAAACTTTTTTTTGCTATGTCGGAGTTCTGTTTTTATGGTTTTTCTGGGTCTATGCTTTCTATTTGTAAGCGTTTTGCTCTTAAATTTAAGCGTTTTTTAATTTGCAGCCTGTTAAGTGGTTGTATCTCAGTCGAGAAATGGTGGTTTGTACCTGTTACTATTATTGCTTTTTGTGTGGATTTTTATGTTTTAGAGCGAAAAATATGCTAAAAAAAGTTTCGGGTCTCATATTATTGATTTAGATTTTTTCTTGACGAGTTTTTAGAGGGGAGTTTTAAAAGCTGTTTAGCAAGTATTTTTGAAGAATTATTAGAAATATTTTGACTAGAAACCTACTACAAAGATATCGTCTTGATAGTCTCGTGTTTTAAATTCTTGATCGCAAGTGTCATTTTTTTGTCATTATATTGCATAATGATATAGTGGCGGTCGGGTATCCCTTTTGCTTTTGAATAATCTTTTGCGGAGAAATGAGATATTATTTGGTGATATTTGTTGTTTTTCTCCTCTGGTGTGAGGTGTGTGAGGGTGTGCTCGTGCCCAGATAAGACGAGTTGTGCATTGCCATCATTTATTATGTTGCGGAAAAACAGGCGAACAAACAAATTATTAAAATATCCTTTTGCCGAGTGCATAGGGTGGTGAAATGCTACTATCCTATACTGCTTATCTGTCCTCTCTTGCAGTGCATTACGCAACCATTTGCGCTGTTGCCACAGTTTTAATAGGGGTTGGTTTGAGTCGAGAAGTATCAACGATACATTGCCAAAATCATATTTATAAGTGGCGGCGGAGGGAATAATTGAATTTGGATCGCTGCCAGGATTGTGTTTTAACTCGTGGTTGTATAGTGGGTTATTTGATAAAAAATAGGGAAATGTATAAAAAAACCTCTCTTCGATATGTTTGTTCCACCCCTTAATATATTCGTGATTGCCAGCCACTGCGATCATCGGAGTGGTGGTGCAAAACGGGGCGAATGCATCGAAATATAACTGCCAAAAATTTTGGTGTGGTCGTTCTATCAAGTCGCCCAGTTGCAAAATAAAATCTGGCGAGTAGCGAGATGCCAACTCTGCAATTAATGTGTCGGTTCCTGTTGCTCTTTTATCCTGAATATCACCAAGTATAAGTGCCGTAAACTCCTCATCGTAGTTGTCTTTAACTGTTGTTTCGTACCACTCTGATATTGTGTCTGGTGCAACAATTGCATATCTATATCTACCTGCTTCGAGCTGAGTTTTACCCCAAAAATATGTGGCGGAGCCTCCGCTTGTAGTTAAAATTCTACTCTCTATTTTATTGTTAATTAGCTCTTTGTTACTAATATTGCTCACTTTATCTCCACAATCTCCAACGCCTTCGCTCTCTCTAGCGTTTCTACAATCTACGGAGTTTTTACTATCTCTAAAATCTCTAAAATCTCTAAAATCTCCATAGCCTCCAAAATCACTAACGCCTTCATCCTCTATAAAAACTTTCCTCTCTTCATCAATCCTCTCAAAAATCAATTTTACTGCATCTGCTTCTAATAGGGTGCTGTCTGGCTTACCTCTCCAACTCACAAAAAGTTCGTTTGCTGTCTCGCCAAAACTCAGTTGCACGTTAGTAATGCTCTGAGATATAGTATATTGAGCCTCTGGTCGGTTACCAAACCACACATTCCATCTTATAGCAGCTAATGCTATAGCTGCTATAAAAATGATTGAAAGTATTGAGTAGATGATTTTTTTCATATCCTACCTTATAAAAGTACTTCTAAAAATCTTAGCAAAGTAATTTTTAGAAGTACCATTAATTATTTATCCGCAAAAAATCGGTAGATTACTCAGCTGCCGTTTCAGTCTCCTTTTTATCCTCTGGAGTGAAATTTGTAAGACCTTTTTCGATTAATATATTATACCACTGTATAAGTTTTTTAATATCAGATGGATATACTCTGTCGCGGTCGTAAGTTGGCAATATTTTAGCAAAATAGTCATTAAGTTCTTTTGCACTTGCTTTTGGTTCTACAGATGCTTTTGCTCCATTTTCTAGTGCTTTTACACTTTCAAGTACTTCATATAGTGGCACTTCGTCAGTCTCTGTATACATTGCAATATCACCCAATGATATAACTTTGTCGCGCGCGTGTGATGGCATACGTTTTCCGTCAGCCAACGACTCTATGATAATCATACTCTTCGCTTGCGATACTAATTTAAATAGTCCTGGTTTGCCAGAAATGGCTAAGATTTCTTTTAACATAAATTTCTTATATTTAGAGGGTTAGTTACCCCTCTTGATAAATTTTATTTATAGGGAGTTGTGAAAACCACCCTGTTATTAATTTTGCGACTGCAAAGATAATAATTTATTGTAAATAATCCGCACTTTTGCATCATAAAAATTACCGCTGACAGTTAAAAAAACTTGTCAGCGGTAATTTGTTGCTTTTTAAGGGGATTTCTAAAAACTGCTTTGCAGAAATTTTTGAAAAATTATTAGAACTATTTTGACTAGCATATCACGAGTTTAGCGGGCTAAATGAGTGGTATAAGAGGTCCCCTTAAATCAGCCTTGCTCTGAATTTTAAAGAATTATTCAGGGATTTTCTCTCTGTTTTCCTTATTCACAAATGGCATTCGCATTTTTAACTCCTCTATGAGTGAAATAAAATAGAGAGTAATCGAACATAATAGGCTGAAATTCATCCATGAAAATCCTGAGATAACAGATATCATCAACCCTAATCCGATTGATATACAAATTTTATTTACTAGATATGTTTTTGATAAAAACACACTGATTAAGGATAATATAGGCATAATAATCATTATAATTGTACCTGAGTTGCTCGGCTCTTCGATAATTACGTTGATGAGTAGCGCAGCAATCCACGACACATATACCAAAATATCTATTACTGTTTTCATTTCAAAATTTGTTAGTTTTTATATTATAGGGCTTGAAAACAACCCTTAATCGTTATTGTCATTTTCTGCTTCATACTCTTTCAACAGTCTCTCTTGAACATCACTTGGACAGAGTTCGTATGCCGCAAATTTCATTGAGAATGATGCACGACCTCCAGATAGTGAACTGAGTGCAGTAGAGTAGTTAGATAGCTCTTTCAAAGGCACTTTAGCCGAAAGTTTTTCAAATCCTTTCACACTCTCCATACCCATAATAAGCGCACGGCGTCCTTGCAAATCGCCCATCACATCACCCATACGGTCAGATGGTACAAGTACTTCTACATCATACACTGGCTCTAATACTTTAGGATTAGCCTCTTTAAATGCCTGAGCAAAAGCGTTTCTACCTGCTAAGCGGAACGAAATTTCGTTAGAGTCGACTTGGTGCATCTTACCGTCGTATACAATCACACGTACATCACGAGCATATGATCCAGTAAGTGGTCCTTGTTCCAAACGGTCCATAATACCTTTTACAATTGCAGGGATAAAGCGTGCATCGATTGAACCGCCGACGATAGAGCTGATAAATTCTAGCTTACCACCCCAATCTAGTTCATATTGTTGTGTGTCGCGTACAGAGATTTTAAACTCCTGACCATTAAATCTATATGTATCTTTTACCGGTTCGCCTTCGATAAATGGCTCTACAATTAAATGTACCTCACCAAATTGACCTGCACCGCCCGATTGTTTTTTATGGCGATAGTCGCTGCGAGCAGCACGAGTAATTGTTTCGCGATATGGGATACGTGGCTCAAGATACTCTATCATCAATTTGTCATTGTTCTCAATGCGCCATTTTAGCGTGCGCAAGTGGAACTCACCTTGTCCTGATACTATCGTTTGGCGCAACTCTTTACTCTGTTCCACCACCCAAGTTGGGTCCTCTTCGCGCATACGTGATAGGATAGAACTTAGTTTTTCCTCTTCGCCATCGTTTACAGGTTTGATTGCACGACGGAATTTTGGTTCTGGATATTTAATGCTAGGGAATTCATACTCACATCCTTTATCGTTGAGTGTGTTACCAGTGCGTGTATCTTTTAATTTTACAGTAGCTCCGATATCACCTGCCACTAGTTCCTCTACTTTTGTACGTGTTGCACCTGCTACACAGTAGAGTTGTGAGATGCGTTCTTTTGCTCCGTTGCGTGTGATATTTGTTAAATCTACACCCTCACGCAATGTACCACTCATCACTTTGAAGTAAATTACCTCACCAATGTGCGGCTCGACACTTGTTTTAAATACAAAGATAGATGTAGTTGCTTTTGGATCTGGTTTTACCTCTTCTAGGTTTTTGGTTACAGGCATTGGCATCTCATCTACGAATGGCACCACGTTACCCAAAAATTCCATCAAGCGGCGTACTCCCATCGAGCGACCCGAACATACGCAGAATACAGGGAATATATCTCTACTGATAAGCCCTTTGCGGATGCCCGAGCGCATCTCATCTTCTGTAAGCGAACCTTGATCGAAGTATTTATCCATCAACTCCTCATCATTTTCGGCTGCCGCCTCTACCAATTTATTATGTAGTTCTTTTGCTTTTTCTAGTTCTTCTGCCGGAATATCCAATATTTCAGGTGCTCCACCCTCTGGTTTCCAGCGATATAGTTTCATCAACAATACATCAACTACAGCATTAAATGCAGCTCCTACGTTTACAGGATATTGCACCACTGTTACTTTATTGCCGAAACTCTCATGCAACTGTTCCAAAGATTGATCGAAATTCGATTTCTCTGTGTCGAGTTGATTCATCAAAAATATTACAGGTTTTTCTCTCTTTTCTGTGTAGCGGAAGTGGTTTTGTGTGCCCACTTCAACTCCATATTGTGTATTTACTAAAATGATTGCTTGGTCTGTTACCCCCAATGAGGTAATTGCTCCCCCTACAAAATCATCTGATCCAGGACAATCAATAATATTTAATTTTTTACCTAACCACTCTGCGTGTACTACAGTAGGGAATACTGAATATCCATATTCAGTCTCTACCGGGAAATAGTCAGAAACGGTGTTTCCTCCATCGATTGTACCGCGGCGTTTTATAACTCCACTCTCGTAGAGCATCGCTTCTACAAGTGTGGTTTTTCCAGAGCCAGAACTTCCCAATAACGAGATGTTCTTAATTTCGTTTGATTGATAAATTTTCATAAGGCATTATATTAAGGGGACTTCTAAAAACTCCCCGATTAAAAAAATTAAATTTATAAAGTGAGACCATTCTTAGAGTTCCCCCTTTAATATGTTATTATTTTATTTGCAATTGTATCAATATAGTCATATTTTACAAATAGCGTTTGCAATTTATAAAAATTTTCTTACTACAGCAAATAATAATATATGTTTTATAATATGTTTTTACGAAAATTGTATTTTTGGTGTTTTCTTCAGTTTTCGAGTCTTATAGTTTTGTGTTTTAGGTAAATAGTCTCGTAATTTTTACTCGCAATGGTTTTGCCCACCCAAAATCTTAGGCAAGTAAATTCTTAAAATAAGCAAAATATAGAAAAAACAATATTTGGTAGGTTCCGAAAAATTCGGTAGTAGTTGTTTTTGCCGTGAAAAATATGAAAATTTGTGCGGAAATAAGGGTTGGTTTTATTCAGCTTTTTGGGGAGGATTGGTTTCAAAAAAAAAGCGCACCTCAACCGACATGGGTCAAGGCGCTATCTCCTTTTAGAGTGCATTCAAATTGGGACATGCCAAAATGGGGCACTTTTTACAACTGCAAAGGTACGACATTTTTTCTTACCGTGCAAGCTTTTATGCGAATTTCTTTGTGATATTATCGATGATTGCGACTAGTAAATACCAGATTATTATGATCGGTAATGATTGAAGTTGTAGAGTGGCAATAAGTGCTGCGACACCAATGATAAAGATGTATCGAACGCGGTTATCGCCCCAAGAGAAATTTTTGAATTTCAAAGCGAAAATAGGCATTTCGCATATCAATAGATATGAAAATAGTACAACACCACCAACAATATACCAAGGCGAAATGGTCATAATCAGGTCGTTATAGCCATAAACGGCTCCGAGCCAAAATAGTGCATTGGCAGGTGTGGCGAGTCCGATAAACGAACTAGTTTGCCTCTCGTCGATATTGAATTTTGCCAAACGGAGAGCAGAAAAAAGTGTGATAACAAAACCAAAATAGGGTAGATACTCCCAAATTTCGGCAAGTGGCGCAAGTAGTTTATAAGCCACCATTCCAGGCACAAGTCCAAAACTAATCATATCGGCAAGCGAGTCTAACTCCTTGCCCATTGGCGATGACACTTTTAGCAAGCGAGCTGCAGCGCCATCACAGAAATCAAAGGCAGCACCGATTATTACAAACAACAGGGCATAATCGTAGCTCTCGTTGTATGCCATTATACAAGCCACGATACCCGACATCTGGTTGAGTAGTGTAATGAAATTTGGAATGTGCTTTTTCATAATCTGTAATAATTTGTTTTGTAATAAAGGGGGGAGTTATAAAAACTCCCCCTTATTGTGTTTTCAACAACTATTTGCAGCCACCAGCGCAGCGTGGTTTTAGTTGTTTGAAGAAGTCATTGCCTTTGTTGTCAACCAAGATAAATGCTGGGAAATCTTCCACTTCAATTTTCCAAATAGCCTCCATACCCAATTCTGGATATTCAACGCACTCAATGCTTTTGATATTATTTTGTGCCAAAATAGCAGCAGGACCACCAATAGAACCAAGATAGAAACCGCCATATTTCATACAAGCGTCTGTAACTTGTTGTGAGCGATTACCCTTAGCTAACATAATCATACTACCGCCTTGCGCTTGGAACATATCTACATACGAATCCATACGTCCCGCAGTTGTAGGTCCCATCGAACCGCAAGCCATTCCACTAGGAGTTTTGGCAGGACCAGCATAATAAATTGGGTGATCTTTTAAATATTGAGGCATCTCTTCGCCATTATCCAAACGCTCTTTGATTTTTGCATGGGCAATATCGCGCCCTACGATGATTGTGCCTTTTAGCGAAAGACGAGTAGATACAGGGTGTTTATCTAGCTCTTTAAGTATATCAGCCATCGGTTGGTTGAGGTTGATTTTTACAGCATCACCCTCGCCTTGTCCGCGCAACTCTTCTGGTATTAGGTTCGCTGGTTGGTCGTCCATCTTCTCAATCCAAATACCATCTCTGTTGATTTTACATTTGATATTGCGGTCGGCAGAACAACTCACACCCATACCCACAGGACAAGATGCACCGTGGCGTGGCATACGCACGATGCGCACGTCGTGAGCCAAATATTTACCGCCAAATTGTGCTCCTAAGCCGATGCGGTGTGCCTCTTCAAGCACCTCTTTTTCTAGTTCGATATCACGGAATGCTCTACCGTTCTCGTTGCCCGATGTAGGCAATTCATCATAATATTTTGTAGATGCAAGTTTTACTGTCATCAAGTTTTTCTCAGCCGATGTGCCACCAATGCAAAATGCAATATGATATGGAGGACAAGCAGCAGTACCCAATGATTTAATCTTCTCTACAAGGAATGGCACCAATGTATCTGGATTCAAAAGTGCTTTTGTCTCTTGATATAGATATGTTTTGTTGGCTGATCCACCACCTTTTGTTACGCAAAGAAATTTATACTCCATACCCTCAGTCGCCTCGAGGTCAATTTGAGCAGGGAGGTTACATTTTGTGTTAACCTCGTCGTACATATTTAGAGGTGCATTTTGCGAGTAGCGCAAATTCTCTTGAGTGTATGTATTGAAAACACCAAGTGATAGAGCCTCCTCATCGCAATAGCCAGTCCACACTTGTTGCCCCTTTTCTCCGTGAATAATTGCAGTACCTGTGTCTTGACACAAAGGCAATTGACCTTTAGCAGATACCTCTGCATTACGCAAAAAAGTTAGTGCAACATATTTGTCATTGTCGCTCGCCTCTGGATCGTTTAATATCTTTGCCACTTGCTCATTATGTTCGCGACGAAGCAAAAACGATACGTCACGAAAAGCAGTTTGCGCCATAGCGGTCAAACCCTCTTTCTCTATTTTTAGCATTGGTTTGCCCTCAAATTCGCTTACAGATACATAATTTTTTGTAAGCAAGTAGTACTCAGTTTTATCTTCTCCAAGATGAAAAAGATGTTCAAATTTAAATTCAGCCATTAGTATTAATTATTTTGTGTAAATTAGTTTAGTTGGTGTTATTTTGCAATGACATTCTATTTTCGGTGCCCTTTAATTATTGTGGATAAAGTACTGTATAAGTTTGTCCAGTACTTAAGTTTGTTAATGTTATAGTCCCAGAGTTAATAACAGCATCGAAATCAGGATATTCCTCTGTTGCGTATCTCAGTTCTGCTGTGTACGAAGCCACTACATATTCGTATGAGTATACTATATTAACAGATCCACTTGCCTCGAGCACAGTCAAAACAGCCTCTTCTCCAGACGTAAATTCAAGAGATATTGTGTTGTCAGTATTAGCCCAAGATGTACGGTCTACAGGGTTTTGTCTCTCAACCGTTGTAGTCTCGGTGTCGCAGCTTGTGTTAAATAGGATAATTGAACAAGCTAATAAAAAGTAGGTTAGTGTTCTTTGCATAATGTGATTTATTTATTGGTTGTTGGTAACTGTTACCTCTATTTTTATAGATTTATAATTACACCGCAAAGTTAGTAATAATAGATTAATTCACCAAACAATTTAGTAAAAAAAAAGCGAACGTAAATGCGTTCGCCTTTTTCATTCGAGGAGTTTTAATTACTCCCCTATAGTCTATTTTTTATTGTTTTACAAATACACCGTCTGCGCCATCATAGAAATCTGGTATTACGATTTGAGTATCTGTGTATGTTGCTGTTACATTAAATGATACAAAATATATAGTTCCAGCACTTTCGTCTAATGTGTAATCCTCTCCGTATCCAGCGAAATTACAATATTTATTTGTCAAGAAATCAATAGAATAACCATAAGTATCAACCCATTGAGTATTTTTTACGATATTATCATAAGTGTCTGCAACTAAATCAGCTGTGGCTGTCAATGTAACATCATTAAGTGCATTATATACAGAACCATCTTCTTGTATAACAAATGTAAAGTATTGCACACCTTCATACATGAAGTAAATTGTTTGAGTTGCTTCATCAAATGTGTAGTCGTAGAAATATCTAACTACACCATAAGTAGCGTCGTAATAAGTAAAGAAAACAGCGTCATCTGTAACAACTTCGATGAATATATAATAAGTTTCGTCTCCCCAGGTTTTATTACAGATTGAGCTTACGTTTCCAGTAGTTTCTTCTTCTTCTGTTTCCGGCTCTGTTGTTGTATCGCAGCTTGTAAATAATGATGTGATAAGACCTATGATTAGTAGGTTAAAGATAAATTTTTTCATAATTTAAGTAATTAATTTAAGTAAGTGATTTTTGATAAATTTTAAATGGCAGTGAATAGTTTAATATCCACTGCCAAGTATATTATTGATGTTTCTAATCAATTATTGTTTTGTAAAAATCATATTTGAACCGTCGCTAGTAAGACCACCGATAGATAGCTCGTCACCACTGATAGTACCAGTAAGACTATATGTAGTGATAGATACGATACCAGTGCTTTCTGTGTATGTATATTCGCCACCGTTACTAAACATATTGATATATCTGTTTGTTAAGAATTCAACAGTGTAGTCGTATGTAGCATTGTACCATGAAGTACCTTTTACTGCGTTAGCGTCGCCATCAGCTGTAAGCGATGTTGATGCTGGGACAACTAATGATTCTCCAGTAGTGCTGCTTGTAAGTTCGTTGATAACAAGGTCGCCATCATCGTTAATAGTTAAAGTATACCATACTTCTTCATAATAATACATTGTGATAGTTTTGGTTGATTCGTTATATGTGTAATTGTTAACATATGTGTAGATTGAATAATCTGACGACATAAATGTAAAGAAAAGAACATCATTAGTGATGATTTCTATCGTTAAGTAATTGTCATTATCTACCCAAGCTAGATTAACAATACCATTTGAATCTTCGTCTGTTCCAGATGTTCCAGATGATTCGCAACTTGCAAATAACGTTGTGATAAGACCTACGATTAGTAGATTAAAGATGAATTTTTTCATAAGTTTTTTTTAATTAATTTGTTTAAGTATTTAGTATTTTTTTTGTTGTGTTGTTTTTCAGATATTATTAATTTTTTTCTTCGGGGGAGTCTTTAGACGTCCCTATTAATAAATCTATAGATATTTGTGTGCAAAGATATAATGTTTTTTTTATATTACAAAATAATTTCAGCGGAATTTTCGTAGTTGTTGTGAAATTTTACAAGCGCCTCTATGGGATTTTGTATGATAGATTTTATATTGATACTGTAATGTTTTGATACACTGATGATTTCGTTTTTAAAATAATGTGCGACTGAACCTATAAATCCTATTTCTTGACTCTGCCAATTTTCAAATTGCATAATATTTCGCTCAAAAAACAGTGTAAATTCACGGTTTAAAAGCTCTTGTACGTAGTTATTATCTCTATTTTTTGATAGGAAATGTGAAAAACTAGCCAAAAACCTGTTCGGAAATTGCTCTTTATATACCCTGTTTACTATATAGATATAGTCCAATTGATACTCCTCTTTTAATTTATTATATAAATCAGTTGGCATCTGTTTTTTTATGAAATCAGCAATCAATCTCTTGCCTAATGCACCACCAGAACCTTCGTCGCCTAATATAAATCCTCCAGAGTATACGCTATTGACAATCTCCCTGCCGTCGTAATAGCAACAATTCGAACCAGTTCCCAGAATACAAGCGATGCCAATTTTGTTGTGGAATAGGGCGCGCGCAGCGCCTAAAATATCCGATGAAACCGTAGCTTTTGAGCAATTAAAGCTCTTTTTTAACAGTGCCGAAATTTTCTCGTTTATAGCATCGTCAGCACACCCAGCTCCGTAAAAATAGCAACTCTCGATATTGTTATTTTTGATGTTAGGTACCACTTCTTGTTGTAATGTTTGTTCAATATTTTCTGGCGACTGAAAAAATGGATTAGTGCCACTAGTTTTAAAAGATTTGACGGTTTCTGCGCCCGACGACAAATTCCATAGGGTTTTTGTTGAGCCGCTGTCTGCTATTAGTCTCATAATCTGATAATATTTGGGGTTGATTTTGACGGTGCAAGTTACTAATAATCTATCATACAGCCAAATAAAATTTAATAAAATTTTTTATCAAAAAAACACCTTTGTATTATTTTTTTTTGTATCTTTGCAAATTAAAGTGGGGGGGGTAAATTTACTCACGCTAAACTAATACTAAATAATTAACACTAACGTACAGAAAATTAAAGCGAATATCTGGTGTGTCTGTTGCACTGTAATGCTAACGCCTGATTGCGCATTT
>JAWXTU010000016.1:0-32827 GCA_044433285.1 bacterium
TGCAGCATTCTCGGCGCATTACGCCTCATTAAAAAGCGAAGACAACAGCAGCAACAACGAAAGCGAATCTTAATGCAAAGAAATTAAACGATTACCACAAATCCTTTAATACCAACCCCCTCCGATAGAAAAATAGACCTCTATCGGAGGTTTTTTTGAATAAATTTCGGTAATATATTCAAAAATTTTGTCAGTTCAATTTTTTTATGTATATTACACCCGATAGGTTTATACACCTACTCATTTATTAATAACGGTAGGAGACTACCATAATTTTTTTAGTATGAACAAAGAATTATCATTCTTTAGAGCCATGTCAAAAATGGAGTTGGCTAATGCAGCCGGAGTATCAATTTCAACTTTCCGTCGTTGGACAGTTCAGCACAAATCGCAGCTTATAGAGCTCGGAGTATCACCTTTTGCAAAGGTACTCAACCCCGCAGCGGTACGATATTTGTGCGAGTTTTATCAAATCGACATAAGTGAATTTCGCGAAAAATGGAGCAACAAATAAAGTAAATACTCCGTAACTGCACCCTCTTTCCTTGATTTTGTATTAGGGTAAGAGGGTTTTTTATACTTAACCCTCCGTATTTAGATAATCTAGCGAATATCTCTACCCAATAGATAGATTCCCTTACAAGCCCCAAAAATTAAACTTCGCCTTATAATCATTATCTTCATTTAGGTCCTCACTAAATGATTTCAGAAACTTCAAGAATGACGTTGTCGATTTTAGATCATACTCTTTGCCATCTCCATCTTTTACGATGCAATCCTCCGGAAATAGTTTTGCATCATACCCATCACCTCCGTTTGTTATAAATTGGTCTACAACAACGATATATTTATCATCATCACTAAGAGTAATATGACACACATTAGGATATACATAACTAATATTTAGAACTTCAATATCCTCTACAGCCTCATCTGGATCAAACAGGTCAACCTCTAAGGTATTCATCTGCATTTGCCCCATAGTTGTGCCAACTTTTATTCCATCCAACATAATAGCCTTAATCTGCTCACCAGTTAGGCGATATACTTTAAGTGGGCTTTCGAAAGGGAGCACCTCACCCGCATCAAGCACTGTAATATCACCAAGAGGCATCGAACGTCTTATCGCTCCAAACTGACTAAACGCAATTATCGGCTCTGCCTTTGACGTAATACCTACCACTTCACGATAGGCATCAGCATACGACATACAAGCATATGTGCCGAGAGAAGTAAGTTCTTCGGGATTAATATTCCTATCGTGAATAAGATCCGAGTCGCCGACCACTTTAGTTAGATTTGCACTTAACTTCATATCTATAGATGCAATAACAGTAGTATCCAAGACATTATCAATGCTTTTCTCAATCTCTGCACTTACACCCGACAACGTTTTGTTAAGATTCACCTTATTTACTTCAGGTGGTAAAGCTCTGATTACACCCTCGCTACGTTCGAAAAGCAGCACACTAATATATTTACCACTGATTTCGCCTTGAACCACAGGCATTCCGTTAATATTACCTATAACAAATTTGTGCGAGTGTCCGCTAGATATCCCGTCAAAATCTTTCGGAGGTGTGATATAACTCTCCATCCAAGCAGGAGCATCATCTATCATCTCTGTGCCCACGTGTGCCACAAGAATATTCATATCAGCTTTTACATTAGTATTTGCATATAAAGTATTGATAATAGAATCGTGGTTAGCCAAAAAGACCAGGCTATCTATATCTGTTGCGCTAGTGCCAGATTTTGCAGATGCAGTTACCAAACCTATCAACCTCACTTTCAGCACATCATCTTCCGAGATTGCTATATCTTTAGTTATTTCTGGTATAACATAAGATGGTTGAGTTTTGCAAGTAGAATCAGAAAAAAGATTTGCGCAAATATAATCTATCGTCCAATCCTTCACACCGCTGTCCTTCCATTTATTAGCTAAAAACTCCTGTCCATTATCAAATTCGTGATTTCCGATAGCAGAAACAGTGATTCCCAACTCATTAAAGAAGCTTGGAATTAATGACCCCTTTGTAACAATCGAAAAATAGCTACCACCGAAGTTATCACCAGCTGCGATAACGATATTGTTCTTATATTTTTGCTTTAACGAGTCAACATGGGCATAAATACAAGCAGCGCCAGGCACAGCCAGTTTTTTATCCTGCACAAAACTCCCATGAAAGTCATTTAAACAAATAATAGCTATTGTATCTTTTGGGGTTGTAGCAACCACCTCAGCAAAGCTCTTTTGCATCCAAAAAGAAGAGAGCAAACATAGAGCGACTAATTTAAATATATATCTTTTCATAATCTTTTTTTCATAATTTTATTTTTTTGTATAATACGCACCCAACGCCTGAATATAGTTATTCAAAGCCATATTATCTTTTTGAGTAGTTCCATAGACAGCATATATCATATTATCCTTACCCACATCAATAGTATAATCAGAAACCACCATATCCGCCCCCTTACCACAGCAGTTACCATACCAGCTACTCTCATTTCCGTTATGCGTAGTAAATTTGATTTGCACAATCATATTTACGTCACATTGTGCAGGATCAGCTGAGAAAGGATATTTACCGACTTTAAAATCTATTCTTCTCAAGAAATCGCCTGATGCTATATTAAATTCTTTTAAAGCACCATTTTGTCCACCATGAAAATAAGGACTTTCGCCCTTAGCATACCCCACCTTATCGTATACAAACTCTATACAATCGATAACATCTCCTTGCCATACTTTAATAGAAGTCAGCGTAGATGATTGTGTTACCGGTGAATTGTCGTCAAACGTACTGGATGTATAGTCTCCGGCAGGTTTAGTTTTTCCAGCAATCGCATTGCCCAAAAATTTTTCTGATACATTTTCTTTCATAGCTGTAGGTTTTGTTGAATTATTAATAAATATTAAAATTTTTCCCTGCTGCAAAGATACAAGAAACTATCGAATTTACCAAACATTTCATATATTTTCTGAAATACAATAAATTATCACACCAAGTAAATCCTACTTAGATCTATATTTTATTACCCTTGCAGGATTACCTCCAACTATCGCATAATCTGGCACATCTTCGCCCATCATAATATCATCGCCAGTAATCAATTTACGCCTAAGCATCTTGAAATTCTTTCCTAACCCGACGTTATTGCCTAAATAGACATCCTTACCATTACCAAAATAGGCGCCTGACTCAATGTTTATATTTTTACCCGACTGGGCAAAAATACGACGACACAATCCACTTCTAAATCGTCTGACCCCCCCCCACTAGTGGCATTGTAGATTTTGGAAGGTACTTCGCAAAAGCGTAATAAATTACCAAATAAATTTTTCTCATATTATGACTTTTTATATATTAAATTATAAATTTCAAATATCTTTGCTGCAACTGTTTTAGTGTCCAATCCTAATTCAACTATACGATTTCTACCATTTGTACAGAGATATTTACTGGAAAATTCAAACGCCTGTTTTATTTTATCTGCACATTCTTCTGCATCATAAGATGTAATGTAACAACCATCTGTATCTCCAATTACCCAACTAGCATCACCTACATTTGTAGTAACAATTGGACGATTACATGCCATAGCCTCTTTAATTACTGTTGGGGATGCCTCACGAAAAGAAGTGAGTAGCAAACAATCACAAGCAGACATAAGCATACTTACTTCTACGCGTGTATACCCCTTTAATTCAACTAACTCTGTATCTTTTATTTGTTTGATTGCCTCTTGTGCCAGTGTGACATTTTTAATATAATTAGAAAAAGAGCCAGAGAAAAGAATATATTTTTTATCAGTATTCCAGCCGAAATAGTCTCTAGCATCAGCCATATTTACTGGCATTATAGTATTCATATCTAATCCACAAGCTTGAACAACATAGTTATCTCCCTTATATTTTGCAATATCTTGCAAATATTGCGATACAAAAATATTATAGGCTGATAGGCGCATAGATAGTTTTGATAATCTAAGATTCAGACCCAAAGAATGAATATCACTCCCATGATATGTAGTAACCACCGGGATTTTACGCTGCAGATTTGCGAGCAATCCAGATAAACCATAATGAGCATGAAGAATATCTGGTTGATACGTTCTAATTTTGCGATTAAGCTCTGGAAGACATTTTAAATACCCGACAATCCCTTTTCCAAATACACCAAAATAGTCAACATCCACACCCAAATTACGTAAACTATTAACTTGCTCTTCGATAAAAGATGCATAATGTTCCGTTTTATTATTTGCTACTATTAATATTTTCATTATTATGTAATTTTAAACGTTGTGAATAACTTTGAATTACAAGAAAGACTAATAACATACTTTGCATTGGGACATTATTAACAGTTTGTCCATTATAAAGTATAAAGTCAAACATAACAACCCCTAACGCTATCCATTTAAACTTGGCTCTTCCTGGCAAAAAGAATATTTGCAGAAAATAAGATAAAAATAAAATCACACCTATAACTCCTGATATGAAGTACATAAATACGATTCCTGTAATCCCTCCTCTGCTACTTACACCTAGATTTACATCTCTATTACTATACTCTGCCTTATCGTAATACTTAATTTTTTCATTTCCTATACCGAATAGCACTTGCTGGTTATAATTAAAAATATCTATAAAATCATTCCAGAACAATAAAGCTGCACCTAAACGTCCATCACCTTCTTTTAAACCTAGATCCTCATCTTTAACGTGCATATTAGAACCTGTGGAATATCTAAAAGCATATTCATATGCATATTCTAAATCAAAACGTCCCCAAACCTTTTTATCTGGATTAAGTGTTGGGGATAGACGTAAACCAAGGTATAAAAATAAACATCCCATAATAAATGCAGGAACAATATATTTTAATAACAAAAGTGGATTTTTTACCCTATAATATACATATAGCACTATAAATTCAAGAGGAAACAAGAGCCAAATTGCACGTTTACCCGTCATAAACCCAATAAATAAAAGCCCTATAATATAATACCAGAATTTACGAGAGAAGTGCATCTTTGTTACAAAAGACAACCATAATAAACAGAGCAAAGGAAATGATGTACCTGCACCGCCCCCAACTAATCCTGAAAGAGAACCTACCCAACCCTCCATAGTTGATCTTAATATCAACAATTTGATTATAGAAAACAGTATTTGAGCTACAATAATATCATTAATAACATTATGCAATAAGCTCAAACTTCCAGCTTTAGTCTTTTTAATAAAAGAATCTACTGCAAAAAAAGTAACAATAGGAATGGTATACTTAATAGATTGTGATACAACTAAGAATATACTATCATTATGTGTTACTACTGAATTGAAAATAAAATAGAAAATATACAATAAAAAACATATGATTATACCTCTCCTATTTAAATTGAAACCATATTTATATATTAGAGCAATACCCCATATAAGTGATATAACTATATATATATGTGTAGCACTTGTACCAATAGATAAAAGTCTTCCTAAATCAGTAAAAGCCCCAACAGTAAAAAGAAATATAATATACCTAGCAATATTACATTTTGAATATTTATACATTAAATATACAAAATACAGTATTAATGCAATATTATATATCAACAACTGATTATCTGTAACCCATTGAGGTTTTATAAAAAAATCCATATTAATGCGTTATAACTTTACATAGTTTAAATTTGGCGTAGACGGATAATACGCAACAACTGATATCAAAAAAACAATGTCTCTAATAAACATAAATTTGATAATTCTCAGTAGCTTTTTCAATTTCATATCCTTTTGCTTTATATAAGACTTGAGTGATCTATATAGTAATAAAAACAAATAAATTCCCCAAAAGAAGTACAATCCAAAGAACGTAAAGATAATAGATAACAGAAAAAAAAGCGATGTATACTGATTAAATAAAATTATGCGAATAGATCGTTTTGAAAAAAAATGTTTACGAAAAAATAATCCAGTATACTTATAATAACCTGTTGCAATCTCTCTGTCTGTGTAGGGAGTGGTATGATGCAAAGCAAGTAACTCTTTCTTGCGATGCAGAGGAAAACCTAATTTAAATAACCTAAATCCTAGATCTAAATCTTGATGACGCTTTAATCTATTATCCATCCCCCCAACTCTTGCCCACAAATCTGCATCAATTATAAATAATCCTCCTGTAGTTTGTTCTATTCTGTCTATAGCTTCTTTATCTCTCTCAATAGAGTAAGAATATTCCCAATTAGCTTTATACACAATATCATTCCAAACTCCAGAAACAAATGGATAGTGTAATTTTTGCGTTTTTGAATCAATGACAGTGTTAATAAATCCTGACTGTATCTCCATATCTCCATCAACAAAAAACAAAATATCACCACTAGCTTTTTTTGCACCAATATTTCGCGCAATAGCAGAGTTGCATTCTCCTGTTATTGAATAAACATTAATATCTTTATATGACTTGGCTAGATTAATACTATCATCTGTTGATTTACTATCTACATATATAATTTCATAATCTGAAATATTGTCTTGTTTTACGACAACACAAAGAGAATCAAGACATTTCTTTAGTCTCCACCCTTCATTTCTTCCAATTACTATAAATGAGATCATTGTATATATGCTTTTTGTAACTTTATATTATATTTATACTTCAAACAACATTATAGTTGTCGAGATAAAGAATCAAATAATGTATTCATTTCTTCTCGGGGATCTCCTACTGTACTGAGACGCGGCCTATATACCATTATATTGTGTTCAATGGCTTCATCTTCTAATGGTTTATTTAACTCCTCTACACTTAAATCATTCTCTATAGAATAAATTATACAGCCTAATTTTTCTTTCAAATGCCTATAAGCGAGACTATCTTTATAAAGAAATATTTTTATACCATTTTTAATACAAAAACTTATATTACCCATTGCCTGTTGCCTTATATGCCCAAAAATAGCATGAGTGCAACGTTGCATTAATTTTTCATATTCTACTAAAGGCAAAAACTCATCTAACATCAAAATATTATGATTGTTGTACCCTTTTAATCTATTTTTTAAAAACTTCAAATATAGTCCGTTACCATAATTCAAAGGTAAAATAACTTGTCTATCTGCTTGTATTGGTACTTTTTTTAAAGCCTCCAAAACATCTAAATGATTATTAGTCGGAGTTGCCGAATTACCTAATAAAATATCTCCAGAAATGACTTTAGAAGCTGGAATCGTATTATATCTCTTGCTAAATTGCGGCATTTTTAAATATTTACCCTGTAAAAGATTATTTTTATTTAAAAGGTCATATTCAGTTGATAAAACAGTCTGAATATAATCGATTCTATTTAACATTGAAATGCGCTTATTATATTCTCGAGTTGCTTTAAATATAATTGCATTTATTATATCTTTAAGCAGCAATCGAAAACCCCTATATCTAATAAAAAAATCACGTTTTGTTATTGGTTTAAAACAATTAAGTTCAATCAATCCTTTTCTTACAGATGTACTATATAATTCAAAACCCCAAAACCAACAAATAACTATTGTTTCAATATTAATTAACTCCAACCATTTATATTTATTATTATCTAAAGAATGAAAATATATAGCATAGACAGCATTTGATGACAACATTTCACATACATCCTGCCAATCATTTACCATTGTAACTCTATCAATATTCTTTATATATTTGTATTGATACTCTTTGTTTTTAACATATAAAAGATATACATTATTATAGTTATCCACCAAATCAAATTTCGGCAAAACCAAATCAAAAAATTTATCATCCTTTATTATATGTAAGATAGTTTTTTTCATTTATAATATTTAAAAGTTTATACTTTATATTAGCTGGATATTTTTCAATAAACTATATAGAACACTTATTATATTAAAAGAGACAAATAAAATATAAGTGGAGTATTGGTATTTTTTTAATAATTGCATTCGGGATTTGAATTCAGTAGTTGAATTTAAGTATTATCAAAGTTTTAATTCGCACATAACGTAAACTACAGATCCACTATGCTATGAACTACAATTTAGCAACCTGAAAGTCTTGAATTGTAAGATTTTTATCTCCTTTCACTACCATTGCATTTCTATTATCCATTAAACATGCCGCAACTAAAGCATTTTTTAAATACAACTCATCGAGTGCTAAATTTATATCAGCTACCATTAACTCCTCAGACCTAGATATAGCATTACCCTCTATAAAATATTTATATCCTGCTAAAGAGCATTTTGCGAAAATATCAATATAGTCATTACACACATACGCCTCTGCATTATAACCCCAAAATGTGTGAGCATTATTTTTTATTAACGCATCTGCAAGTTGAGCACCGCAATGACAAGAAAATGTATATATAAAAGCATTTGTCAGTAGATAATGATTGATTTCTGTTGAAATAAGTCTGTCTCCACCATTGATTAACATACTATCAAGATTGCCATGAAGAAACCCACAAAATACAAAGTTATTTTGATTCACCCTCGAGAGGCAGTCAGCCAATTGACTCGCATCTATACAACATTCATCTACAACAGATATATCAATCTTATTATTTAACAAAATGTCCAACACCAGGGATCTACACTTGCAAAAAAAATCGCCTAATACATTATCGTTTTTATCATATATTACAACTAGATTTACCATTATAAAGTCTCCTTATTGCGCATTAATAGGTCAATAGTGAGATTATTAAGTTTCTTAGCCATATCTAGCCCCATCGGCGTTTGCATCCTAATTTCAGTCAAGATATCTCCTAATGTAAACATCTTTCCATCGAGAGATGTAATAAACGGTTTGCTTAGAGACTCCTCTGGATGAACCTTTATCCAATCTTCAATAGCACAACTAATTGTATTTTTAAATGTGCTATATGCCTTTATTATTGTATCAATAAGTTCTGCAGATGATGATGATTTACTAACAAAAGCAAAGGCTTTATTTTCAAACAAATTTGATAATTCGTTTTTATCTACATCATTACCACTCCATATAATAACAGGAATTAGATGAGTTAAATCTCTTACTTTTTTAAGTACTTCACCTCCATTAGGCATAGAACCAGAAAACTTCATATCCAACACAATAATCATCTTCTCGCTAAAATGTTCGTTTATATAGTTCATTGCCTTATTAGAATCGGAGATAAACTCAACATTCAGAAATAATTCTCTTGCCTCTTCAAGTACAGGATCTTCTTTAAATTTAATATCATCATCGATAAAAACAATACTTACATCATCTTTCTTCATATCTTACTTTTTAAAAGGAAAAACTATCTTAAATGTAGCTCCATTAGGTTTAAACTCATTTTCAACTACCTCTATTGAACCATTTATCGATTCAAGCCTTGATTTCACCATAAACAAACCTAATCCAGCTCCGCCAAATTCCGCTGTTTGGGTATAAAAAATATCAAAAATTCTATCTCGTTCATCTATATTCACACCACAACCATTATCTGAAAAATAAATTACTAAACTATTGTCGTCAATATACGCACTACATTTCAACCTTTTTTGTTGAACTCCATATAATGCTTTTATCGAATTACTAACAAGATTGTCAAAAATATCTTCAAAAGCTTTATGGTTATAATTTATTGTTAGATTTTTATTCGACTCAAACAGCACAGAAATACCCTCTTTCTTCAACTCACTATCATATACATTGTAGAAAAGATTATTAAGCGTTTCATTAACATTAATGTCTACAAAATATTGGTCGTCTTTTGCATATTTCAACATAAAATCGACTGCCTTATCTAAACTATTCATCTCATCAAAAATATATCCACTATATTTTTGGCAAACATCATATTTATCCTTATTTCCAATCCATTTCTTTATAAACTCTGCCTGCCTTTTTATTCGTCCGATTGATGTTCTCGTGATATGAGACAACATAGAGGCATAAGTTTGCAACGATACTAAACTAAAAAACAGATTCTCCTGTTGCTTTTTCTCCTGTTCGAGTTTGTGATAATCGCTCAATACCTTTTTTACAGAACCTTGTAGTTTAGAAAGTTTTCTTGTAATATCTTCAAGTTGAGGTTTCTTATCCTCAAAATCAACATTTTGTATTAACTCATTAATTTCCGTTCTTATTTCACCAATATCAGACGTTGTGTTATGAAACTCCGATTTAGTCTGTTTTCTCTCTGTTATTTTTTTATTTTTAATATATTTCTCAATCTGATGAATCTGTTCGATAACAAATAGTTTTAATTCTCGCCAAGCCTCATTATCAACAAAATCTTGGCGGTTAGTTGCGTCAATAATTTTAGGGTTTCTCTCTTCCGAAATATCCACCCAACCCATTAAATCACGCGTACTAAATTTATCAAAAAATCCCGAATATCTTCTTTTGTCTATACCAAATAGATCCTTTTGTTTATCAATGTGATCTGCATACTCAGCGAATGGAGTTGCAATTAAACCGTCTCTATAGACCTTAATACCATCAATTATATCATCTGAATTAAGCTTAAATTTGCGTTTTGCTGATTGATCGTAATAATATAGAGTAATTCCAACAAGACCGCATGGACGCATTGGAACTCTTTTTTTCTTCAATTCGCCCTTATCAACGTACAATATCTCCTGCTCTTCACTCTCTAAATAATAAGACAACTCAATATTTAAAGATGCATTTTCTATCGTTTGACTTTTTACAAGGAACTTATTAATATCATATTCAAAAGCTGTAACCTCTACGTTAAGTGGGAATTTTTGCGTAAAATTAGGTCTAATAATTTTTGAAAGTTCCTTGATAGCCCTTTGAATATCTTTATTTGACCATATGTCTGTGATACCAGATATCTCCAAAACAGTACCTTGTTCATCTTCATTTGCATCTTCATACCAAGTTCTATTATCGATATCAGTGAATAATTTATTTTCATCTGTAAAATTAAGCACCAACTGTTGCTCCTCCTCTATTGCATAAAAAGACCAGTCAGTCTCAAGAAATACCCTTTGCGACTCTCCTACTTTTTTAGATTGCAATAACAGCTTCGTACCTAGCTTATCCACAGCAAATCGACCAACTCCTTTTTTACCCGCTACTTTTCTAAAAAATGGTGCAGGAGATTTACTATTACGTCTTTTACTACTAGTTCCTATCACCATCCACTTGTCTCTTAAATCCTCATATGTCATTCCAATTCCATCATCCTTTATGATAATTTTACTTGTACTTTTAATTGGATTGACATCAATAAACTCAATAGAGACATTCTGCGCATTAGCATCATAACAGTTCTTTACAAGTTCAAAAAGCGCAGTTATACGATCCGTAATCAATTCTCTGCCAAGTAATCTATACGTACTTACATCAAATCTAAATCTTAAATTACTATTTAGTTCCTGCATAAGTCAATATTTTTCTAAAAATTGCTTCAGCCAAGAGCGGGGGAACAGCATTACCTATTTGCTGCTGAATATGCATTAACGAACCTTCAAATTGAAAGTCATCTGGAAAGCTCTGTATCCGCGCCGCTTCTCTAACAGATAAACCTCTATCAGCCGTAGGGTGAATAAGCATATTTTTTCTATAATTAGAGATAACAACAGATGGTTTATTTACATCAAGTCTTCGATAAATACCACTATGACAGTTATATTTATTAGCATAATTACCCATTAAAGGCTCTGGAATAGCCTTCCAATTTTGACCTTGTTTAATATATTTATATCTTTCTAAAACATATTCTCTATTCTGCGAAACAAAGTTTTGTGTAGGTTTTGCAGAGTTTTTTCTCATTAATTTTGCATAACCGCTCAAATTTTTAACATCTTTATATGATGAAACCTCTATTTTATCACCATTATTCAAGTCAGGTAAATCTGCAATTGCATCGCCCACAGTAATTACAGTTTCGTTTTTCAAAGGAAATTCAAACACGTGCCCCGATTTATTCCCAACCATAAAAAACCTATTTCTATGTTGCGGCACGCCATAATCTGAAGCATATAAAACAGCTTCTGAGGTTTCATAACCAAGAGCATTAAATTCAGACCTTATTAACGCTAAAGTTTTACCATTATTAAAAGTCTTAATACCCTCTACATTCTCAAACACAAACCACTCTGGTTTTACATCCTCTACAAAACGCAAAAACTCTTCAAAAAGAGTATTATTTGGATTACTTTCGTTTCTTGTTTTAGTATTAGATAAAGAAAAACCCTGACAAGGCGGACCACCAAATAGCACAAAAACATCCTTTTGCTGTACAGAAGTAGACTTTATTTCTCTTATATCTCCTACTACAAACTCTGTTGAAGGATGATTTTTTTTATATGTTGCAGCCGCATTAGCATTATTATCTATAGCCAATACAATCTCTATACCAGCATTCATTGCGCCTAGACTCATACCCCCAGCACCAGAAAAAATATCTACTCCATAAAGTTTATTTTTACTCATAGAAGCTCTCTATATATTTACAATTTTACAAATAGCCCTACAAATATCGATAATATCTCTTCTTTTTAACAGATAAAATAATATAATTTATTTTTTATAGAACTACGCGACAAAGGTACTACTTTTTATTTAAAGAGACAAATAAAATATAAGTGGAGTATTGGTATTTTTTTAATAATTGCATTCGGAAATTGAATTCAGTTTACTAAAAAGTGTCGAAGTAAGTAGCATACTTTTTTATGCAGATGCAGAAAATCTTAGTATTAATGCCTTAATTCGGCTGTCGGAAAGCAGATCATCAACAGTAATTGTATCTATCTTATCTTTTTCAAATACCTTCATCTCTGATGTATTATCAACAACGGTTTGCCAAAGAGAAATAGCCTCTTCAATATTCTTTAATAGCTCGTGGAAATCCACCTCTATTGAAGTTGGATTATCAATATATTTAATCAACTTGCTAACATCGGTTTTTATAGCTTCCCATGGAGCTTTAATGCCAGCATATGTACCTATTATATTTTTTGCATCCTTATAACTCTCCTCCACAGATTTTTTGCCCGTTACGAGTGTTGTAAGCGATGCATTCTTATCATTCAAATTCTTCATTGTTTCCTCTAACTCCGCCATACGCTTGTTGAGTAAAACACCCGCAGTTATCACTCCGGCAGTACTTAGAGCCTCTACAGTTATTCCAACAGGAACTATTATAACAGCTGCCACGGGGAACAATATACACGCAAAAGCACAAACAAAGGGGGTTGCAGTAGCTACTGCTCCTGTAGTCCATAGAGCAATCTCACAATCTTTAATTGCTTTATTAAGACTATCGACCTTTTTATTTAGTTCGTCAACCGCAGATTGAGTTGCGGCTGTCTCGGCTACATATATATCTAATATACCTGACATTTTATCCTTGCTACCACTGAGTGTGTTGCCAAATTCTTCAATGAGATCACATGCACTATTAACGTCGCTTATTACCTTTGTTGAAAACATCTCAAGACTCGAAAGTTCGCTCAATAACGCCACCTTGTTGTCCTTTATATTGCCCTTCGCATTAATAATATCTGAGATTATCAATGCTGAAGTACCTAGGCTATCATTTATATACTTCTTGTACAATTTTATAGTATTATAGCTCGTTTGCATTAAAATATCAACATTAGTCCAATTAGCCCACGCAGACTTTATATCCTTGAGATTTTTCTCACAAGTTTCGAGATTATCTCCCTTGACACCTGCATCACATAGTATTTTGGCATAATCTAATGATGCAATCTCCAAGCGATACGCTGATACTTTTTAATAGTAACCGTTGAAATCATGATAAATAGAACTATTAGCTGTTTTAAGGAGTTCAACATCTCCTTTGATGTGATTTCTCAATGCTGAGAAAAATACTTATTGTTTCATAATTGCACTGTTTTAAGATGTGTTCTATTTTTTATATTTATACCTCAAATTTTAGCATAAGAACCCATTATCTACTAAATTAGAGATGTTGTTTATTATTATCGCACTACGTTAGAGTTTATTTCTATATTTTTGGATACTTGCTTTGTAGCTTTATAAAATCCTCATCAGATTTTTTCTCTTCTACTCTTTTTCTTAAAGATTCTGGCAACTGATAACCACTTTCCTGCATCAATCCATAAATCAATTTCTTGAAATACTCATAATCCTTCCAAAGTAATATGTCAAAAATGTGCTCATCTCGCATGCTATAATATTTTTCTAAATTGAAAATTGAAGAAAAATTTGGCAACTCACCCAAGAAATCTAATATCAATAAAGTTTGCACACATTTAGGACATTCTCCACAGTTCAAATAATCCTCTTTATGATAGCATATCACCCCACGCTTTTCATTTAAAGTGTGAGCCAAACAAACATGTAGGTTTTTTCTGACCGTCTCGTCTCTACAAATCAACCTAGTTTTTTCTACTCTATTTAAATCAAGTTCGGAAACAAAAATTTCAACATTATTATTAGAGAAGAGTTGCGATAATACAGACTCATAGCGTGCTTGATATTTTTTTGTTAGCTTCAGTTCATCAATAGTATACCCACTAGATACATAATAAGTTTTAATTAATTTCTGCAAAAACTGCACAGCCATTGCAATGCAACAATTAACCACTCTTCTAAAAGAATAAATATCTTCACGGTAATATAGTTCTGAAACATTGGAGTCAACCAAAATCAACGGTTTCCCTACAGATTTAGCAAATTCTTCTGCTCTTTTTGCATCTGACAAAAATTCTTTAGATGTATTCTCATACCTATACCCATAAGCCCCAACATTAAATAGAGTTAAGTGGGTTATTCTAAAATGCTCTGGACACTCCTCACCTGTATAATTATAATAAGTTGCAAAAGAATCTACCCCACCCGAAAACCCTGTTGCTACTGCCGTAGGGTAAAACTCAAAATGTTCTACGCTTTCTGCCTTAACTTTTATTGGGGGATAATCATAAAGCTTTCCAAAAAGATATATTAACAACTTACTATTCTTATAGCAATAGTCCGAGATCGGTGCCTTTACAATTATATCCTGCCCCGAAACTAATGCCGGCAATATCGTTGCCAAAACAAATACATCCGCATTCTCTGTAACCATATATTCAGAGAATTCATCTTGTACTGAAAAGAAAATTTCTTTAGAGACTCCGCTCTTTTCATCTGTAATGAGTGAGGTTACATAGCTTTTACCTCCCCCTTTTTTTTGATTTAATTCATTAATAATCATAATTTTATATTTTTATACACATATTCTTTACACTTCTACTATTTCGCTAATTTTACAATCTTTAAAATTTACGACCGCACTTGCCCAGGTCATTCCTACACCGAATGCAGACATTAAAACTAAGTTATCTCCTTGAAGTTTATCTTTTAATTCACTAACAATTGTAAGTGGTATAGAAACTGACGATGTATTGCCAAACTTATTAATAGTTGAAGGAATCCTTTCTGGACTAATTTTTAGTTTCTTAGCTAAGTGTTTGTTAATAAATCCATTTGCTTGATGAAATACTACAAATTTAAAATCATCCTTATTTACATTAGCAAATTCTATAATACCTTTTAAGTCTTTAGGAATTTCGGATATTACAAAATTGAATACATCAGCACCATTCATATAACCTTGTTCGTCATTTCTAATATTACCATATTCATCCACGACCTTCTCTTGCAGAGTTTCAATTGAACTTGGAATACGATAACCTCCTCCATCAATTTTTATCAGATCCTCTCGTGAGCCATCTGAATTTAAAGAGAAGTAACTCTTCTTAAAATTTTCATTTTTCTCTACTAGGGCAGCGATACCACCATCGCCAAATAAAAATGCACAACGCCTATCTTTTGGAGAGTAGACTTTTGAGCGAGTTTCTCCGTCAAGAATCAGAGCTTTGCGGAGATTATTACTCTGCATAAAACCATACACAATACTCAATCCGTACAAAAAAGCTGAGCATCCAAGAATCAAATCAAATGCTATTGTTTTTTTTGGCAAACCTAACCTCTCTTGAAGAATTATTGCTGTTGCAGGCATTCTGTAATCAGGGGTTTGAGAGATAAAAATTAATAAATCTATCTCCTCTCTATTCACGCCATTATCTGCAATTAATTTTTCAGCAGCTGCATAGCATAAATCAGATGAGCAGGTTGAATCATCAACAAATCGACGTTCGTAAATACCCACTTTCTCTACAATATCCTTAACCTCCTCTGTTGAAAAATGTTCTGTATACTGAAGGTTATTAATAACTCTTTTAGGTACTGCAGCCGACATTGCTGTTATACCAATATTTTCGTATTCTAAATATGCCATAAATAAATTATTTTAAATTCCGCCCCCCCCCATCTACAACCAAAGAACTCCCTGTTACCCAAGCTGTTGCATCTGACAGCAAATAAACACAGCCATAAGCGACCTCTTCTGGTTCACCATAACGTTTTAATGGATACGCCTCCATATCCTTTTTAAAATCCTCATCGGTTAAAGTGCCTCTATTTATAAAGTTAGTATTAATCATACCTGGGCAAATTGCATTAACCCTTATTTTCCGAGCAGCAAACTCTTTTGCAAAATAGCGTATATATGAATTGATAGCAGCCTTTGAAGCCCCATATATAGAATTTCCAAAAGTCCACGATGATATCCCTGCAATAGATGCAATAATTACTATAGAGCCTCCTTTAGTGATTTTTTTTTGCTTGTAGAATATCCTAACAAGTTCAATCTGAGAAAATAGATTAATATCAAATATATCCTTGTGATGCTCTTTAGTGCAGAATGATATAGGACGAGTCAACCCTTTCCCAACACTAAGCACTAAGCCATCAATTTTGGTAATATTATCAACTAACTTTTTAATATCCTCTTCATTGGTAATATCAGCTTTAATCATTTGATGAGAATCACCGGACATCATAGAGATAGTTTGAGATAAACCCTCCTCGCTTCGCGCTGAGACGATGACTTTAGCTCCCATTTTAGAACACTCTATAGCTGTCGATTGACCGATACCAGATGAGGCACCTACAACTAAAATTGTTTTGCCTGTTAATGAGAATGGATTATACATTATCTCCTGCTTTTCACAAGTTCAAATAGACCTTCAATAGTTTCTGTATCGCGAATATCGACACCCTTTAATTGAATATCATACTCGGCATCAATCATAGCTATAATTGATAGCACCATTAAAGAATCCCACTCATTAAGTTCTTTAAACTTAGTTGTTAACATAATTTCACTAGGATCAGTATCTTCAAACTGATCGGCAAAATTCATCAAAAAATCATTTTTATCCATAATATATAATATTTTTTATACGAAGTCCAACTTGCATTTGCAAATTTTATTTCGTGAGTTATTCTATTAAAAAGCAACCATTTTGGCAGGTTTAGTGGCGACTAACGTATTGTCAGGGACATCATTTTTAACAACTACGCCTGCTCCAATCCTTGAATTCTTCCCTATATAATTACATGATGGTAATATAATAGCACGAGATGAAATAATAGCTCTCTCTTCGATTATGAGTTTTGTGGCATATGTAGTATTAGTTCCCTTTGGTGCCTTGTTGTCTTCCATAAATGTACTGTGATCATGCGTTAAAATTATCACGCCATTTCCAATACTTGCCCCATCTTTAACAATCACCCCACCAGAGTAATCAATAAAAACATGTTTTGAAAGTAAAACATTATCGCCAATAGTTATGGTTCCTGGCAGATAGTGTCTACGGCTTAATTGAACATCATACGATACCATTAAGTTTTTTCCTGCATTATATCTCTTTGTGTATGCTTTTATTTTCTTCTCTTTATTACGCCCAATTTCATATTTTGTACTCGAATACTTATGCAAAAATTTATTATTTTCTTGAAAATCTTCCTGCCACGCATCTCGCTCCTTTCCAGCAACATAATATTTTGCTCCAATAGTTTCACGCTCCTCTTTGCTGAGAGAATAAAATTTTTCTTTTAAGTATTGATTAGACCACATCTTATATTTATAAAAACATCGTATAATATCAATAAAGATAGTTAGACGAGCCCCCCCCGTATTTTGTTGAGCCACCAATGAATGTTTCCAACCATACACCAAAACCTGTTTAAATCTTCTAAAATTCATATCATTTTTTTTTATCATTTCACTTACAATACCACGCTTGCTCTGCGTGGTTCGAAACAGCAACAAGGACGAATTGCGACAACGCGGACACCACTAGCCCTTTGTTGTCCGACTTTGAGAAATGTTGCTAATACGGAGGTGCTACCACCTAAACCGAGAGCTCCGATATTTGATTGATTTACCTTTGCTGTAATTGTTTTTTCTATATCATTTTGCTTGTTATAATCGCCATATACCATTGCCTCCATCATCATTGATGTAGCCTCATATTGAGAACGACCTACACCAACAGCTAAAGTACAAGGAGAACACCCAAGTTTTGAAACTGCATCTGTTGCTCTATCAACAATCTCATCGATTACTACATTAATATCGTGTTTGTGAAAAATGCTTTTAGTTATGCCTCTGATTGCAGGACCACCGCCCAACATTAGAACCGTAAGACGGAGAACATCTTCCTCTATTTGTTTAATAATTATAGGTGCAGGAACTAGCATTGATGGATCATCGTACAAGCCCAAAGATTGTTCAATTCGCTCAACATCATCGCCTTTAACTGCCATCGGACGACCTGGCAAAATCTGTAAGCCTTTGGCTATACCAGAATTTATAGCATCTAATAATTCGGAGCTAATGCTTTGATTTCGCCCTATTTCAAGAAAAAGGTGCGGAATACCTGTATCATCACAAAGCGGGCTACGATTTTTTTGAGCCACCTCTGCATTTAATAAAACATTTTCAAGTACCCATTTAGGATTCAGTGCTTTTTCTTGATTAATTGCAGAAACGTACGACTCCTTTTGATCTTGCCTAAACGTAGAACCAGCCTCAACAAGAACATCACTCACCTTATTTATTATATCAATCTTATTCATCATTTATATATTGTTTCGCCGTGAATAGCTGCTATAATTACTGGAAACTCTTCCACCTCTAACAAGTGTAAAGCCTCCATACCGAGTTCGGGAAAAGCCATCACTTTTCGTTGTTTAATGCGACTCTCTAAGAGAGCCGTAACTGGAGGAATAATTGCGTAGCAAGAGTTATTTTCATCTAAGCTCTCTATGGTAGAGTCTGAAATTTTCCCTTTGCCTAAGTGCATTTTCAGTCCTGCATAAGATAACGCAGGAAAACTTGATTCTATTTCTAATTTGTTGCTTGAAGTTGGACCTACACCAGCAGGACTAACCGCTGTGTGAAACATAACAGCACCCTGAAAATCAACATCTATATTACTTAATTTATCACTATTAATTAGCGCGACAATTTTAGGTAGGACAGCATCTCTACCTGTAAAAATTTTGCCAGAAATAGTAATCATATCTCCTACCTTTAGTTGCGACAACTGGTCGGAATTGATAGGTGTTGTTAAGTTTTTCATATTATATTTTTATTCAGAAAATAGATCTATGTAGCTACTTTCATTTTCCACTACACCATATATTTGTGCGCGTCGGTACATCCGTTCTGCCCACGCTTTATGAGGACCTATTTCATTCATTTTATTAGCCATTGCACTCTTTACTACACCACCAGAGGTATTTAATATCTGACAACAGTCATCATACTCCTCTTTGGTTACAGCCAACATTCCATTGACAAAATTGAGGTGAGAGGGGTGGATAATTGTTTTACCGATAAACCCATTTGCCCTATCAAGGATTAACTCCCTTAATAGACCATCTACAGCATCATTTACGATAGGTTCTCTTTTTACAAGCGAAGAGTGGAAATCAAAATTTGGCAAAGTACCGAATCGCATCGCTTTTGAAGCTCTAAAATATTCCCACACTGGACCAGAAACCGTATAATCATTATTTCGTATGAATATATTTAAAATATCAAGCAGACAATCACGAACAGTTAATATATCATATATAGTATAGTTGATACCCCTTCGCACACCAAAACATGAAGAAAAGTCAGTACCACCAACACGAATATTTAGAACAAGATTTTTATAACGATCTAAAATTTGTTTAACGCCTAACAATTCAGCCATACGACTCTCCTTAAAAGCAATATTTCTATCTTCGAGAATAGGCATACCATAAATCACCTCACCAAATCTGTCATTTAACCTAGCTAAATGTTCAAAATACACCTCACCATTATGCTTATTAAATTTAGGAAAATTGAATGCACATATTAGTTTTAAGTGTCGTGGTTGAAGCAGATCAGAAAACTCTTTAAATTGCTCTATATCTCTAACTCTAAAAATGATAAGTGGGATATCTTTATAGTCTAGCGTACCTAATTCTATTTCATCACATAAAATATTTAATAAATTAATAGAATTATTTTCAGCCTGCGGAACATCCTCTATTTTACAAGCATCCTCGAAACAGAGAACCATAGATGTAAGACCAGGATATTTCTTTGATATAATAGCACTTGCAAAATCACGATGACCAGGCATATACATTGTAGCACCTAGACAATATTGCAATAAATCCTTTGAAGTGTATTTATCAAACTGAATTGGCTGCTGTAAAAATTTATAATTAACATTATATTGATGATGTTGCATATGTTATTGGATTGTTATTTCAATTCATTAATATCGTATGAACGTAAAATATTATTTACATCTTTAACTTGTATATCAGGTAAATTAACTGTCTTCTTATTTTTCACTAACATCTCATTCCAATTCTCTCCTGGCAAAATAACAGTCCCCTGATCTCCACTCTCTTTAATAACTTTTGTTAAATGTTCAATCTTAGATTTATACTCATCCTCAGATAAAAATTTCCTTAAATCGACTACAATAAACGAATGTCCATTACCAGATTTAGAGTCAAAATTACTTAACGGTTTTACCTCTCCAGCAAATGACGAACCCATAATTAACCCAGCAATAATATCTACAAATAAAGATAGACCATACCCTTTATATCCGCCAATTGGGAGCAAAGTTCCTTGTAAAGCTTTATTAGGATCTGTAGTAGGGTTTCCATCTGGACCAACAGCCCAATCTATTGGAATTTCGTTACCTTCTTTCGCAGAGAGCCTAATTTTACCCCTAGCAGCAACAGTAGTTGCCATATCTAGTATAATTGGGGTGTCAAGTGAATTACCTGGAACAGCAAAACATATAGGATTAGTACCTAATACCGCTCTTTTACCACCAGTAGGAGCCATTGCAGGAGCTGAATTTGCCATAATAACTGCCATCATACCCTCATTTGTAGCCATTTGACCATAATATGATGCCATTCCAAAGTTGTTGCTATTACGCACACCAACTATGCCCACGCCAAATTTTTTCGCTTTCTCTATACAATTTAACATTGCTTCGTGACTAGCAATTTGCCCTAGACCATTTTGGGCATCATATATTGCAGTGGCATTTACATCACTAATTAATATAGGATCATCTATATTAATACAACCATTATTTATGTTATTAATATAAAGAGGTAATCTACCAACACCGTGAGTATTGACTCCACGCATATTAGCGTATAAGGCTGTATCAGCTACAATATTAGCTGATTTTTGCGACACTCCAACTTTAATTAAGACATCAACTATTGACTGTCTTAACTCTTCTAACCTAATTTCAGCCATAATTTACTTATTATTTAATAGAGCCTTTAGGCGACACTAACGCTTGAGGATAATATTCATCTATCATTCGTTTAACAAGAAGTATCTGCTTTGCACGTTTTTTAGCATCATCAGCAGTTGAATCCCAACTATGATTTTTTGCTACAGAACCTCCAGTTTTAAGATAAAGAGGAGCTCCAACTCTAATCATATCAGGCACTTCATAATGGCGAATAAATCCACCAGAGGATGCAGGGTTTTCGGTATGGAGATCAATCGGAATATCAATTGCTTGACGAATAGAGGCTATCATAGGTAATTGAATATCACGCACAGGATTAACTGAGTTTGCACCAATTGATTGCAATAACTTACCAGAACAAGGATTTCCCCAACCAGTATGAGCTGAGACCTTAAATTTACAATCTTGTGGAATTTCACCTGCTTTTCTAAATTCATTAAGAGCCCATAGAGAGCCCTCATCATAAACAAGAAAAGACCTACAACCTAATCTAGAGGCACGTTTTACCTCTTCGATACTACGAATAATCTGTTCTTGACCACGCAAGCGATATCCCATTCTTTGTCCCTCTGGGGTATTAACAGAAGCACTAGTATCAGTAGTAGCGCGAGGACCAATTGAAAGAACAAGTTCAATTTCATATTTGCTTGCAAGCTCTAACATTTGTTCAATTTCATTGTCCGTTAAAAACATAATACCCTTAGTTTGAGTAACACGGTGAATATATACACCATATCCATCAAGAGTTTCTAAAAGAGCTTTCATCGCTGTAGGACCTTGAATACCTGGAACTTCAAATCTATATTGCGCACCATCTGCAAATCGTTTTTGCGACTCTTGCATAGAGAAATCATCACCAGAAGGCAAACCTAAAGATGCAAGAAAATCTCGTGTTTTATCCATACTATTTTTCATATCATTCAGTATATCTATATTTTAAACAACTTTTTAAAATCAATTTCTATATTATCAATCCACGACAATATTTCGTTGGCTTGTTCCTTTGTTTTCCCACCAAAAACAGCTAAAGAGAAGAACTTATTATAAGCCTCATCTTTTGTTAGTGGATTTTCTGGTTCACCTTTTGGATAGTCTACCTGAAGCGAGAAACAAGTGCTATCTTTAAGGAAAATCTTAACATTAGCTGCACGAATTGCTGGACTCAATTTTGTAAGCACTTCATCCTCGAATACAAGAACTTTACTACACAAATTATTGATATCCTCATTCTTTATTGTTTCTTGACGAAAATCGTTGATTACAGCACTCTGATTAACAATAGCAACAGCAACAGAATATGGAATACTCATTTTTGCAGAGTTCTCACCATCTATTTTAGTATGATCGTGTCCGAACACAGCTAATTTGTATGTGTACACCTCAACTCGTTCCACATCGGAATGATTTATTAGATTCGCATTTGTTAGTTTCAATGCAGCTTCGATAGGGGCATGACAATGACGACAAGCAGCGTAAGGTTTTGTATAAGTCTGCTCTATTGCATATTTATCATTCTCAGATATTATAAGTTTTGAAGTGTCAAATTCATCACTCAACACATTGAATAAACCTCGTTTACCACCTAAAATATCATCAGGACCACAAAAACCATTGCGAGTAAAATATGTAGCAGTTATACCATTTTGCACTGCCATTGCTATATTATATGGTTTCATTTGAGATTTACCCTCAATAGACTCTAAGAGACCGGCAGCTGAAGTTGCTGCAGCAGATAGAGCAGCTTTCATCTCATCGAATGAAAAATTAAGCGCATAAGCTACAGCAAGAGCAACACCACAAGCCCCGCAAGTTCCTGTGGCGTGATATCCTCGTTGTTTATGGCTCGGCTGCATTGCCATAGCCAAACGAGCCACCACTTCAAAACCAACAACAACAGCTTTTGCAAAAGTGATAAAACTTAAATTTTCTTTTTGAGCAACTGATAACATAGCTGAAAAAATAGGCGACGATAGGTGAAGCATAGCAAAACGATGTCCATCATCCATTTCCATCACGTGAGAATTATAACCGTTAACAAAAGCAGCCCGCAGAAAATCAGTAGTTTCGTTATATCCAATAACCGCAAACTCACCAGATTGGTCTGTTATATATTTGGATAATTTTTCTTTAGTTTGATGAGATCCTGCTAAAGTAACACCAATATAATCAGTCAAACTCTGCTTTACTTTATCAATTATATGATTTGGTAAATCTCGTTTTGATAGAGTAATTATATTTTTTATGAAAGAATCTGTTATGTTCATTTGAGTTGAGAATCTAATGAAATATTGTTAAATCAATAATTATATGATTTTTCAATAATATCTTTTCTTAATATTTTATTTCCATCTATGTCATAAGCCTCAATGTTACCTAAAACATATTTAACCTTATTTTTCAATTCATCATAACTTAAAGCCTTTACCGTAAAAGTAGCAACACGATTTGTACTTGACATATTATCACTTATAAATGACCCACTAGTTTTACTAATACAAAAATCTACAATCATGTTTTGAGCTAACATTTCTTCAAAACCTACTAACCTATCAAATGTAGCCGAGTATACATAAAGCATATTCGTTGCATAAACATATTTATTATTTTTAATAATAATAGGATGCTCTTTACCCAAATACGAATCAATTGCTGCTGATATTATATCAATACCAGCAAACTCCTTAATATTTAAAAAACTTGTGCCGCCTCCAATTCTCGGTGCAAACTCAAGCACTTTGATATTTTCGTCATCGCATATTGCTTGTATAAAAAAAGGTGTTCTCCTCAACTGAAATGCCTCAGCGATTTTAGAAGCTATTAAGGGGAGTTGGTCTGCTACTTTAGATGAAACACAAGCGGGAATACAAGAGCCATTTGACTGAAGTTCAACCCCATCTTGAGATTTTAATCTTCTTTTTTGTCTGGTCATCAATATTTTTGTCTCACCTTTAGAATCAACATAACAATCTATTTGTATTTCATTTCCTGAAACAAACTCCTCAACTACAATTTGCTTTCGTTCGCTACATTTAAAAGCAATTAAAATATTTCTTTGCAATTCAGCTAAATCATTAGCCATCATCACTCCCTTTGAACTATTAGCATCTACAGGTTTGGATACAAGAGGAAATTTTAAGTCTATTTCACTTAAGGTGTCATTATAATCATAAATAATAAAATTTGATGTAGGGATATTGTTATCCCTCATTTTCTGTTTCATTAAAGATTTTACTGTTACATCTAATGCTATTTGATAACTATATGGATAAGGTTTATTTAGTTTCTCTAAGACATAACATGCTGTCGCATTAGCTTGATCAATACAGGTAGCTATTACCAACTCTACATCATTTTGAATAGCTATAGCCAATACGGCATCTTTATCTAAAGTGCTCTCTATAATATGTTCATCAGCAAATGGTTTCGCTACAGGGTTCTCTAAATAATCAACCAGAATGACATAATAACCACGTCCTTGAAGTTGTTTAATCAACTCTATATGAGGAACTGTTCCCCCTAATACTATTGCTTTTGCTTTATTACACATATTTTATAATTTTGTTTTTTTTGTTTTTTAAAAGCTGTTTTGCTCGCTATGTAGTATGAGTAAAGCACCTTATCGTAAATGTTTATAAGTGCATTATTAGCCTTCCTCAATTGTTCTATCTAAAAGATTAATTTGTAATAGATTTACCTCATCCATATCTTGCCTCATAATTCTGATTGTATTATCAATATAAACCCTTGTATAGCCTGACACTCTCTCTGCAATTGTATCTAACCACACTTCACAAGTATCTGTTAAATCATCCTCTCTCAAATCTTTATTAAGAAAATTCCAACATAAATGATAATGTCTAACTCTAGCTTTATCAATATTAACCTCTGTATTTACATATGGATATAAACGTAATCTATAATCTTTTATGGTTTTCTCTGCACTATTATGTACAACCACACCGTAATACTTAACCTGATCTTGCAACAAATACGCATCAACAAGTGGTTTTCCTAAATACAACTCATCCTCTTTATCATACGAAAACTCGCTTTGAGCAATAACCCCTTTTAAAGGAAATTCAAACATCATACTTACGTGCATTAGACATATTGTTGCTTGTGTGATCAATTTGAACATCTTCTCATCAACACCATCGATAAAATTCAATCGACAAAGGTACTAAAAAATATTATCTCTTCAAAATATTTATTATCCTATCTACTTCCACGTTGTTTAATCCTGCATACATTGGAAGACAAATTACTGAGTCGGCTATTTTATGAGCAACTGGCAGATTTTCTTTGTTTGCCGTTGGGAGACTGCGATAAGTAGCAAATTCACTTATTAATGGATAGAAATATCTACGACCTAATACTCCGTTCTTCTTCATTTTAAAATAGAGCTCGTCGCGAGTCATTTCGTATTTTTCTTCGTCTATAAAGATAGGGAAATAAGAGTAGTTGTGTTTTACGCCCTCTATATCTTTGAAAAAACTTATACCCTCAACATCTTTGAGTGCTGCACGATATTGATCGGCAACTGCCTTACGAGCTGCGATGGCATCGTCTACTTGACGGAGATTTAAAAGTCCGTATGCAGCACGGACTTCATCCATTTTACTATTAATACCTGGAGCTATAATCTCTGTCTCGCCTGCAAATCCAAAGTTTTTAAGATAGTCTATTCGTTTTTTTGTCTTTTCGTCGTTGACAATCAGAGCTCCTCCCTCAATTGTGTTGTATACCTTAGTGGCATGGAAACTGAGAGTGGACATATCGCCTGCCTCGAGGATAGATTTACCATTAACCTCTACACCAAAAGCGTGAGCAGCATCGTATATCACCTTCAGACCATATTTATCTGCGATGGCTTGGATACGTTCTGTATCACAAGGCATACCATAGACATGCACTGGCATAATGGCTGTAGTTTTAGGTGTGATAGCAGCCTCTATGAGCTCGGGATTTATATTACATGTAACTGGGTCTATATCAACAAATACGGGTTTGACACCATTCCACCAAAGTGAGTGAGTAGTGGCTACGAAACTATATGGAGTGGTGATTACTTCGCCTGTGATGCGCATTGCTTGCAGTGCGGTAATAAGAGGGAGTGTACCATTAGTGAAAAGCGAGAGATATGGCACTTTGAGATAATTTGCCAATGATTTTTCTAGCTCTTGGTGGTAGTGTCCGTTGTTTGTAAGCCATTTACGATCCCAGATATCTTTTAGGAGTTGGTGAAACTCTTCTAAGTCTGGTAACAATGGAGATGTTACAGTGATTAGTTTATTTTCCATGTTTTCTATTTATAAATGATAACACGATATTCTTTAATTCTAAATATTCTTGATTTTTTGATATTTTGCTCAACAGAATTACAAGGGCTACGCCTGTTATAATCTGTATGATAAATAGTGGCAACTGAGGCATATTAATATATGATAGGGGATAAACTGCAAGTGCCATTATAACAGCAATAGTAAATGATGGCAAGATATCTTTTATCTGCTCTGATGCAGGGTATCCTATCTCTTTACCAGAATAACGAGTATTAAGATAATAGGCAAAAAAGCCTGTAAATACACTACCTATAAGCATCCAGTATATGTTGATGAAGATACCTAATAATAGCGGACCAACTGCAATGATTTTCTTTATTATCTCAAGTTTAAGAAATAGATCGGAACGCCCTTGTACTTGCAACATATTGAGATTAATGGCGTGCAACGGATACATCATACCCGAGAAACATATTATTTGCAGGAAGCCAACTGACTGCATCCATTTTTCGCCAATGAGAGTTAAAATCATAGGTCTGGCAACTGCTGCAAGACCGAGCATAGCACAGAATGTAACAAACATTGTGGTTTTTATTACCTTTTGATAGGCTCGTTTTAATCGAACAGGATCATCGTTGACTGAACTGAGTACTGGATAAGAGACCCTCTGAATTATTGAGGTGAGATTGCTTGAAAATATTTTTCTAAATTGAGCTGCACGTTCATATTGTCCTAACGTGGCTGGCATATAAAATTTACCTATCACTAATTTATAGATATCCTTCCATATAGTATCTATTAATCCTGAGACTAATAGTTTCCAACCAAAAGAGAACATCTCTTTGAAACTCTCGACTGAGAATTGCAACGATGGCACCCATTTATTGAAAAACCAAAGGAAGATGCTATTGAGCAGTTGGCGCGATATTTGTTGAAAAACCAAGCTCCAAACGCCATAGCCTAGATAAGCTAATGTGATACCGACACAACCACTTGAGATAGAGGCTATGAGGGATATCTTGGTTTGAGTTTTAAAATCTATATTCTTAATCAACCGTGTGCGCTGAACTATGGACAGGGCGTTGATTATAACAATAATCCCCATCACGCGCATCGGTGAAATTATTGTTGGCTGATTGAAAAACTGGCTAATATATGGCGAGGCAAAAAAGAGTGCCCAAAAGAGAAAAATACTGACAATGAGATTGAAATAGAATACTGTACAATAATCTACATCTTTAACATTATTTTTCCGTATCAGCGCATTAGAAAATCCGCTATCAACCAAGCTATTGAAAAGAGCAATGAATATTGTAATAATGGCAATTTGTCCATATTCGGCTGGGGAGAGTAGTCTTGCGAGAATTATGCCAACTAGAAATGATACTCCGTTATTTGCTATATTATCAATGGCACTCCAAGCTGTACCTTTAACTGCTTTTTTCTTTAAATTATCTGCCATTAATTATCTGTCTTTTTTTTAAAAAATCAATATTTTTTAGAAGCCACCTTAATATTTTAAACCTCTCTATATATATCCTCTGGTAAAGCTCCTGGCTTCATAGATTCCGCATTATCATTATTTAGAATTCTAATTGTATTATCTATATAAATACGCGGAAAACCTGAAACCTGTTCTGAAATTATCTCTAGCCATTTTTCACATTGTTCTGTAAAATTATCTGCTATTTTTAGTTTTGTATTTAATAGATTCCAGCATAGGTGATAATGTTTTACTTTTCCTCTATCGAGATTAACCTCAGTATTGATATATGGCAACGATCGTGATTTGCATTCCTTAACTGTTTTTTCTGCAGTATGATGCACCACTATCCCATAATACTTTACTTGTTCCTGAAGTAGATAAGCATCAACTAAACTTTTAAAACCCATAAAATCAGCATAAAGCAACAAACGAGGCTTACTATTCCCCCATTCATCTACATCTGCTTCGGAATGAAACAATTGAGATGGATTATTATTAGTTATCATTTCATTGAAAAGTTTTTCATTTTCAACAATCCACACATCCCACTAATCATAAAAATTGCTGGTCCATGACTATAATCTTTATATTGCTCATTTAACTGAGGCTGCTGCATATTAACAAGAGCATTTTCAATAATATTCAACTCATTATCTGGCACACTTGCATATGAATAACAAAGTGATTCATCTTCTAACAGTTGCTTCTGAAAATCACTATATTTTTCATGCTTTGAAAGGCGCTCACAAACATCAGATGATTGTCCTATATAGATTATCTCTTTTAAATTTACTTTTTTTTCTTGCTCATTTATTTTACAACGATAAACTAAATATATACCACTCTCTGAGGGTATTCCATTCTTCTGTTCATCACCCCAATATCCATTAAAATCTACTGTATATGTTTTCATTATAATTATTTTTTTTGATTTATCTGTCTTTGTACATTTCGTCGTAGTATTTTTCGTATTCGCCTGAGGTGATGTTGTCCATCCACTCTTGGTTTTCGAGATACCACGCTACTGTTTTTTCTATTCCCTCCTCGAATTGGAGAGATGGCTCCCAATTCTAATTTTACATATTGGTTTATTTTATCATTGCGCTTAACTCTGCATAAAATTCTTGTCCTTCATCTGTTATATTTAAAATCTATAATTCCACATAAAACGCCTTGTATAAATCCTTGCAGTAGTCGTTTATATCATTACCCATACTTTGATCAAAGAAATCAACTAGGGGGTAATTCTTAATCTGCTCTTCAATATCAGCTGCTCTATCGCTTTCTGAGGTAAGAATATGCAGATCCCCATTTATACCAGAGTAATAATACATAATTTCCCCTCCAACATTCTCTTCCCAAGTCTTAAATTCTGGACGCAAATATGTATCGCAAAAGTCATATGAATTCTCAGTATAATATTTTTTTAAACTAGTGTAATAAAATTCTTTCAAAGACCTAACTATATTATTAATAGCTAGCTTACTTATTGTTTTACTTCTATCAGATATTGTTGAAGAATTAATTTGTTGCTTATAAGCTACTATTTTTAAAGAAGATAATAACAAATAAAATATAGGGAAGTACAAATCTCTATCACCCTCTAAATTCTCTTCTATGTAGTTTAAATATTTAAGATTAGATGGTTCTGTATAATCTATAATCGGAGATGTATCGTATATCCAGTCAATAAAGTCCAGTTCTTCTGAAGATGCTTCGAGGTTTTTTTCATATATCAACTCATGAACATCAGATGTAACATCGTTCAAAGAAGTCACATTATCACAACTTAACAGTTTGTCTAAAATAGACTTGATAGAATATTTAAAAATATTAGTCATATGAATTAATTTAATCTATTAAACATAGCTTTAAACTCATTATTCTCATAAAGAGTATCATTAAAAGATTTTAAAAACTTAAAAAAAGATGTTGTAGTTTTTAGATTATACTCTTTACCTGTTTCATCCTTAACAATAGAATCCTCCGGAAATAGTTTTGGATCATACCCATCACCACCTGTTGTTATAAATCTATCAACAACTACAATATATTTTTCAGAATCTCTAAGTATAATATCACACTTTTTAGGATAAACATAATGAGTATTAACCACTACTGTGCTACTAGAACCTGTATACAAATCAACCATAAGATTATTCATTTGTAACTGTCCTTTAGTTTTAGAGATTTTTAACCCTTCTAATATAATATCTTGAATTTGTTTTCCTGTAAGGCTATAAACCTTTAAGTCATTTTCAAAAGGGAGCACCTCACCTGCATCGAGCACAGAAATATCACCAAGAGGCATTGAGCGTCTTATCGCTCCAAAATGGCTAAATGCAATTATCGGCTCCTCCATTGACTCAATACCAGCCACTTCACGATAAGCATCTGCATATGCCATACAAACATATGTGCCAAGCGCAGTAAGCTCTGTTGAGTTTTTATTCCTATCGTGAATAAGAGCAGAATCGCCAGTTACCTTAGTGATGTTTGCGTTTAACTTCATATCTATAGACTCAATGACCTTGGTTTCTAACACATTGTTGACGCTCTTCTCAATCTCTGCACTTACGCCAGACAGCTTATGGTTAAGATTCACCTTTTCTACTTCAGGAGGTAAAGCTGTGATTACCCCTTCGCTACGCTTGAAAAACAACACACTGATGTATTTACCACTGATTTCTCCCTGCACAACAGGAATATTATTAATATTACCTTTAACATATTTGTGCGAGTGTCCGCTAGATATCCCATCAATAAAACTTGGTGGGGTGATATTACTCTCCATCCAAGCAGGAGCATCGTTTTTCATCTCTGTGCCCACGTGTGCTACAAGAATATCAATATCAGCCTCCTCGTTAGTTCCTGTATGTAAATTATTTATGATATCATCGTGTTTAGCCGAAAAGACCAATTTATCTATATCTGTTGCGCTCGTGCCTGATTTTGCAGATGCAGTTACCAAGCCTATCAATCTTACTTTCACAGCATCACCTTCCGAGATAGTTATATTTTTAGTCATTTCGGGTATCACATAAGAGGGTTGAGTTGTGCAGGTAGCATCAGAAAAAAGATTTGCGCAAATGTAGTCTATAGTCCAATCCTTCACACCGCTGTTCGACCATTTGTCTTTCAGAAAATCTTGTCCATTATCAAATTCGTGATTACCGATAGCAGAAACGGTGATTCCCAACTCATTAAAGAAGCTTGGAATTAATGACCCCTGTGTAACATTTGAAAAATAACTACCACCGAAATTATCACCAGCTGCGATAACGATATTATTCTTATATTTTTGCTTCAGCGAATCGACATGAGCATAAACACAGGCAGCACCAGGCACACCCAGTTTTTTGTCCTGCACAAAACTCCCGTGAAAATCATTTAGACAAATAATTGCTATAGTATCAGGCTTAGACACCGCAGGTGAAACAGCACAACTATATTGAATAAAATAAGAGATGAACAAGAATGTCAATAAAACCTTAAACCATTTTGTATTCATAAAGCTATATTTTAAATTTACAATCTAACTATTTACAATTATTTTTTAGTTCAACTATTTCCAATGCAGAAATATAGGTCAAATAATATGTTCCCAAAGCCTGCACATAATTATGTAGTGCCATATTAGCCTTTTGCGTAGCTCCATATAGAGCAAATATCACATTCTCTGGTCCCACATCAATAGTATAATCAGAAACAACCATACGAGACCCTTTTCCACAACAATTACCATACCACCTGCTCTCGTTTCCATCGCGAGTGGTAAATTTAATCTGAACAATCATATCAACATTTCGTTGGTTCACATCCATTGAGAATGGATATTTACCAACCTTAAAGTCAATTCTTCTTAAAAAATCACCTGGCATAATTTTAAACTCCCGCATAACTCCATATAACCCTCCGTGGAAATATGGGCTTTTGCCTTTTGCATATGATTTATTATCATATACAAACTCAATACAATCAATGACATCACCCTCCCATACTTTTATTGAGGTTAACATCAAGTCTAACGTATTATTTGAATCATCAAATTTGTTTGAAGTATACGTTCCAGCTGAATTTGTTTTTGCAGTTATTACTGTTTTTAAAAACCGCTCTAAAGGTGTCCTAGAATTCATGTTTTTTGTTGTTTTTTTTACTGAATTGATTATTTATTTTATTTTTTTATAGAACTACGCGACAAAGGTACTACTTTTTATTTAAAGAGACAAATAAAATATTTGGAACTTTTGAATGATTGCATTCGGAAATTGAATTCAGTTTACTAAAAAGTGTCGAAGTAAGTAGCATACTTTTTTATGCAGATGCAGAAAATCTTAGTATTAATGCCTTAATTCGGCTGTCGGAAAGCAGATCA
>JAWXTU010000017.1:0-32118 GCA_044433285.1 bacterium
ATCGAATGAAATTGTTCCCATATGTGTAAATGTTTAAATTCTCCGCAAAGTTACACATTAGTTCACGAATTTTCATCATATCGGGTGACTTTTTTAAGTCATGAGGGTTTCATAATAATTATAATTTAGGTTGGGGTACGATGTTGGTATATACCCTACTGCAAAATATTACCCCATTTACATTCGGCAATAAGGATTATCACAAATTAAAAAGTTATTCCCACACAACTGGTATATTATGGATTTCTATATCTTTACCCATTTGGGCTTGATTGCGGAGAGTACCACCCTCATTAACTATACTAAAACCATTTTTGAAGGTCTTAATAAGAGTTGTTTCTGTTGGCACAGTAAAGAAAAAATAATACAAACCTTTTGAACCTGCAGGAATAGCAGCATTATGATTCTTGCTACTAATTTTTCCTTTATATCCTCCTGCGTCTGTATAAACAACAGTCTCACCAAAACTTAGACCCATACCAAAATCTTTAATATTTTTATCGGCTGTTGCACTCACAGTAAGAGTTATTACACCAGTAGATTTATCACCTACACAACTCTCTACGTCCAATTTAAGACCCCACTCTTCTAACTCATTATGAAAATCCACATAAAGCCCATCTTCTCGTGCAATAGACTTCCACTCGATTGGTATATTACGAATTTGAATACCTGAACCACATATTGCAGAATTAATTGTTTGACCAGAATGTGAATAATTAAAATCCACATCAATCACTTCAAACTGCGGAGACGAACTAGGAACACCACTAAAAGTATATTCGTATGGAATAGGGGTACCAGCACTTATATTATCCTGATAATGCATAGAGTTATGATAAAGAGAACCCTTAAAACTACCGCCTGAATTATCTGCTGCAACTGGGTTTTTATCAAGCAATCCACCGCCGCCACTAAAAGCGACTCTAGGAGTAACCAAACATTTAACTGTTACATCACCTGTCTCTATTTCGCCTACTGCACTAACAAAAGAGACTGTAGCTACTTTTTGAGCATCAAGCGGAGCTGCAACAAAAACTTCAGTACTCATATTAATACCCGTAGCAGACTCGCCCACACGGCGCAAAAAGTTACCCACCTTAGATGACTTCTTCTTTTTCTTGCCTTCAGTCTCATCATCTACCGTTACCTCTTCAATTGGTTCATCATCATCTGTTGATAAATACGAATTTAACGAACCTACCGATGCACTATAAGCAGGAGTAAACATAAGCCCCACAAATAGCAGTAAAAATAATTTCTTCATACGTAAATAAAATTTAATAGTTATAATATTAAGGAGAATTCTTAAAACTCCCCGAACAAAAAAATACGAGTGTAAAAATGTATTGCTTTTTCATTGGGGAAGGTTCTGGTAAAACCTAGTAATAGGAAAAAGCAAAAGACAAATCTACACTCGAAATACGTAACTATAAAATAGTATACACGAATCCTGACTCCCTTTACTCTCTATTACTTGATTAAATTTACCAGATTTACCCCAAGTAGAGAAAAAGAAATAACTCTTTTATTAATATGATTTGCAAAATTAATATAATTTACCTAAACCAACAAGTTTTATGACAGTTTTCTTGTAGATTGTCTTTTGCACCACAAAATTACTGCTATATTGTTGATTAAAATATAGACAAATCTATATTTATTTGCTGAATTTTTGACGTTTTCACCTAAAAAGGCAAAATTCCTGCCGAAAATTTCTTTTTTATTCTGTATTTTACTGTATAAACACTAGCAGGCTCAACATTAAACATCAATGCAATTTCAGCAGGTTTTATTGCTGCTATAAAGCATATAATATACTTTTTATCCATAGTCGATAAAGAAATTATTGATTCATCTAACAGTTTTACCAACTGTTCCATATTTACAGTATCAAATTGAGACTGATGAATAGGAAAATCTGCTCGCAATTTATCAAAAATTATCTGAATAGTAATTTTTTCCGACTCGTTTTTACTATCAGCTATCAATGCCGCCTCGTATAATTTTTGTTCTTTGTTCTTATTGTATAATTTAATTAAAATAAAGATGAGTATCAACAATAAAAATATAACCAGGGTAACAATCACAAGAAGGCGCAACACCTTATTCTGCTCACTTAACAGGTTAATCTCTGCCTCCTTATTTGCCACATCAAACTCAATCTGCAACTCTTTTAGCGCACTATTCCTACCTAAATCATACCTTATAAAATTGTTTTCTGTGAGCAGTTTTTGGTATTCGAGAGCCTTTTCATACTCGCCCATTATCTCATATAGTTCAATAAAAAAGGCATAAGCCTCACCCCTCTCTGCGATCACCGAATTTGGGGATACTAACTCTATTGAATCGAGCAACATCACTACATAATTCATCTCATCTACAGCCTTATCAAACTCTTCTGTTTCAAGATAACACCACGCATATAGGTCGTGAATACTAATCTCCACCTCTTTTTTATATTTATCTAAGGCGATAAATTTACTCAGCGCATCTTCGGTTAAATGTAGATAATGAAACACGCTATCTGTAACAACAGGATCGTGATATATATCAAAAAATAGAGCCATATTAAAATATACCCAACAAGGGTTAATACCGAGTTGGTCCCACTCCGTTGGGGTGAGCTGCTCCAGTCCCTCAATTGCTTTTCTTGAAAATGACAACATATTTTCCAACTCTTTAGGGTCTTCATTTTCATCGTAGACAAAAGAGGCATTAATCGCCATAACTGAATAATAATCAAACTGAATAGAGGGCAAGTGAAGATTCTCCTCGTGTAATTGTTTTAAATTTTCCAGCTCTGTAGTCAAACCAGAGGCATCTACCTGACTAACAAAATGGATTGAAAGCAGATAATGGCAAGCTGACTCCCTCATCGTAGCCTTATCACCGCCATCCAGTCTGTAATTATTAATTGCCTGCTGTATTAATTGATGCCCCACTCTAACCGCCCCAGACTCAATCTCTACTTGTCCGTTTACATAAAAAACATCACCTTTTAATATCATATCCTCTATACACTCTATATACTCCATCGCATTTTGAAGATGCAGAGTATCAGTGGTATTTCTATATACTTTCAGTTCGGCACGTGCGACAGAATCACACTGCGTATCGGCTACTCTGCTTTCTGCCAACAGATATGTATTTAATGCAGTAGCAAATAACAATAGTTGTATCAGAAAAAATCTAACTCCATTCATAAGCCATATGTATAAAACGATGTTTGTAAAACGATAAATATCGCTTAAGCCTTTTAAGCCTAAGCGATATTATATCTATGTTAGTTGCCTGATGACAAAATGTTTATTACAATATTATAAATTCCACCCTACGGTTAGCAGCTCTACCTTCAGCAGTTGAGTTAGACTCAATTGGTTCGCTACTTCCTTTACCTTTCCACTTCATTCTGCTAGGATCAATACCTCTATCAACCATTAATTGATAAACGGCTTTCGCACGACCTTCAGAAAGTTTTCTATTGTAAGCTCTAGCACCTACGTTATCGGTGTGACCAGTAATTTCAATTCTCAGACTAGGATTTTCTGTCAACAATATATACATCTCTTCGAGAGAGTTGGTTGATGTATTTTTGATAACTGTTTTGTCTGTATCAAAGAGCAAGTTTTCAAGAATTACGATAGTGTTTTTCTTGATTGGTTGCAAGTCAACATAAAGAGTATCGCTAGCAATTTCGAAAATTGTATCGTGATAAGATACATATCCATCTCTATCAATTTTTATACCGAATTGGTCGCTCTTCATTTGATTTTGAGTAAAACCGGTAGCCGGGTCAGTTACAGCAGTGAAAACTGTATCTTTTTTGCCCACCAAAGAATACAATGAAACTTTTGCTTCAAGTAACTCCTCTGTATCGTAATCGCTAACCACACAATAGAAGAATGGAGGATCTTGCAATTGACTAACAGTTTTTGGTTTCGGACGTGGACGAACTGGTTTCTTTGGTTTTGGCTTTGGTTTTGGTTTAACCAATATATCAACAGTGAATTTAGCACCAACCACAAACGGATTGACAGCTGAAGATGCTGCTAAACTAGATGCTAGCACACTATTAAAAGATGTGTTATTTAATAAGTCAGCTGATGAACCTGATGTTGGAGTATTAGTAATATTACCCGATGTGCTGTTAGTATTTATATTAAGAACACCATAGTCAGCAAAGAGACCCGCTCTATATGTAACCTGTGTTTTCTTTCTTCTACTACCAACTGTCAGCGCGCTTTCAGGCATCCATTCATCTAGTATTACACCAAACTCTGCCGATGCAGTAATATCTAATCCAAAACTTAATGCACCTGAGCCAGTTGCCTCTACGGTAACAAGATCGTGGGTATACATATCACCCAATGGATCAATCAATTGAGGGTCTACCAGTGTAGCAGTCAAATCCGTTTTGGTAGAGTAGTTATTAAGCAATCCAAACCCAATTTTTGTACCCACAAAGGCATAATAACGACTAAATTCCCAACCAGCCATAAGCGGAATGCTAACAGATAATCTATTATGTTGCTCGCGATATCTGTCGCACTGCAATAGATACTCCATCTGATAGTTAGTATAGTAATCATCATTATATAAGAACGTACCAGAACTAGACGTAAAGCTATTTAATCTTGTAGTAGAGTTCAAATACATAGCCTCAACTCCTGTACGGAAGTTAAAACCACTTTTGTGGCGAATTAAATATTCAAATCCTAGCATTCCAGCACCACCACCAGGTGTAGAAGAGTCTTCTATATCATGAAACAGAGCAGAATACCCACCACCACCATACACTCCAAGATAGTGTCGTACGTCAGCAGGTTTTTCCTCCTCTTCTGCAACTGCATTTTTACTAGTTCTGCTACTCTTTTTTCTTCGTTTTTTTCGATATTGAGCAGATGCTGGTTCAGGAAGCATAAAGAGCAACCCCAACAAAATAATAAAGTAAATCTTTATCTTATGCATAATATAAATTTTGTTTAGTTATTTCTTTTTCTTTGTTTACGATTTATACGCTTAACTGACTTAGAGGCACTATTACGCCAAGATGCACCTCGATCAGTTTGCAAACAGTGACATTTTTGAGGCACTGGCAATTGGAACATAAATGTAGCTTTAAGTCCAACATACAACGGTAAAATATCAATATTTCCACTACTTGTAGTGGTTGGTGTAGATGTATAATATGGATTCAAATATATTTGCGATGGATCGACGTCAGAAACTGTATATGTAACAGCTGTATTTTCGTTAGTAAAGATAGTATTCAAACCATACTCTACATACAATCCCACTTTCAGTGTAATAGGAGTTTTTAGTGTTTCGCTACTTGGCACATTCCACACTTCATACCCAATCTCCCCAATGGCAGACAATTTAGGGAGGAATGAGATAGAGTTTCTTGAACTTGAATTACCATAAACATCATAAAAGTGATCTGGCATATTTTCAAAATCCTCTATAAATTTGTCATAAGATGCTGTAGTTTCATACTTAATACTACTAGCAGTTGACCCATAAAAACTCATACCTATTTTAGCGCCAGCTCCAAAGTAAAAACCTTTAAAATTAAGACCCAACATTATAGGGAAATTTGCATACCCTGCCATCTGTTGGTCATACCAACTATATATATCATATTTGTATGTAATCTCGTCTAATTCTGTATCTAATAAAGTATTTGTTACATATCTATCACCTAAAATCGACAAATTTGAGTTCAACAATTGCCCTTCAAAGCCCAAACTTAACCAAAAAGCCCGGAAATTATACTCGTATCCAACACCAAATGTTGCACCCGCACTACCCTGCACCTCTGTACTTTCATAATTAGACAAAAGAGCCGAATAGCCGCCACTTACAGACAACGTAAAGTTGTGATATTCAGGATTATTCCGTAATCCACCCGCTGCAAATACGTTTGTTGAAAACAACAGTATAAGCATCAAGCATCCTATTACATATTTCTTTTTAATTTGCATTCAATGATATTATTATTACACAAGACCAACTTAGAGTGCAAATTTATGAAAAATTATTTGAATTGCAAAATATTTCGACTAATATTTTAACTGTTTTTAAATATGTTTTTTTAGTATCGCTAAAACTCACAAATCACCTCTAAATTTGGGTTATGTTCTATATCGGCAGGCAGTATAACACGCCCCAAAATAGTACTAGATTTTAGTTGCGAAAAACGCCCATTTGTTACATCAAAACCAACCTTATTAAATGCCAAAAACACCAACTCAGAACAATATAGTTTTTCATCATCGGCAAGTGAATATTTATGGTCGAATGTAACTCGTTTATCATAGTAATTCATAGCATCATCTACAACGATTTTTAAGGAGTCTGGCGATAATGGTGTGCGCAAAACGAGATTTAAATTTGATTTTAGCGGGGAGAAAAAATCCTCTAAACTCTCTAATTTTACATATTCTGGTTCACCTGCTGGGGCTTCATCAGGCACGCTATGCACAACCGCAATTTCACCATTATATTCCACGGCTATACCCGCGTGAGAATAATTGCCACTCAAATCGGCAGCAAGCACCATGCGACTAGTCAATCCCATACCGCGTCGCAACAGAATATCGCCACTGCAAATGGTATCGCTATTTAACACTGCAACTAATTTAGAGTTGGATTCTGCTTTTCTTGTACACGATATAAAAGCAAATAGAGCATACAGAAGCAAAACACCTCCGCACACTCTATAATTAAAACTTATAATTCTCATATAAAATTATTTACCGGAATCTACAAACCATTGGTCGTCCACTTTTATCATATGAAGGTCAAATTCGCTTTCGTCTCCATTAGCCTGTTTAACAAAAAATGTAACATTAGCTGTAGTACCATCATCTGAAATAGTTTCCGAAACATAATCCATACTTAATGTTTTTTGATCATCATCAATTTCATCTGACATCCCTTCTAAAAAATCTATATACTGCTGTTTATCAACTTCCGGAGAGGCAATATAAAGATAGTCAACCATAGTTTTATAATCATCACTAACCATGGCTTTAACATATTTATTAGCAACTGACTTAGGAGATTTACTAGAATCACTACAAGATATAACACCAATAATCATAATAACAACTGCAAGTGCATACAATAATCTTCTCATAATATAAGGATTTTTAGATTTATACAATTACTCAACATCTATTATTTTGAGTTGAAGTATTTTACACTGCAAAGTTATGATTTTTTTTCAAATCTACAAACTTTTTGGTGAAATAAAATTTTTGAGAATAAAATTAGATAAAATTAAGTACACATAAAGGTGCGTACAAAAATAGAGCGCGAAAGTTATACTCTCACACTCTATCTGTATTTATATATTTTATCGGTGATGCAAATTCTTATTTTGCAGTTGGAGCTGGTCTTCCACCTTTTTCTCCACCGCGAGGAGCATCTTTTACGTTATTCTTTTCGCCTTTTTTATCCTCTTTTTTATTATCTTTGCGAGGTTCTGCTTTTTTATCCTTTTTTGCCTCTGCAATTTTAGCAAATTTTTCCTCACCAATAATTGATTTTACACTTGCCTCGAATTTTTCTCTATCAGCTTTTACTGCTTCACGTTTTGCTGTGCGTTCTGCTTCACGTTCTGCGCGCATTGTTGCATTAGCATTTTCTGTTTCTAAACATAGTTTGTAAACAAGTTTTCTCTCTTTTGTTGTCAATTCACCTGTTAATTGTACAAGTTTATCAATGCGCATCATAGCACGAGTTTCTGCTGTATATACATTTTCTTTACCGCCTCTTTCTGGACGACCTTCACCGCGAACGCCTTCGCCTCTTTCTGAACGACGACCTTCTGGACGTGCTGCTCCTTCCATTTCAGGATTTTCTTGGCGCATTTCTGGACGACCTTCACCACCTCTTTCTGGACGACCTTCGCCACGAACACCTTCGCCTCTTTCTGGACGATTTCCCTCTGGACGTGCTTCAGCTTTTTCATCAGCATTGCCTTTCGCTTTTGGTGCGCGAGCTTCCATAGCTTCTGTGTATTTTGCATACTTGTCTGCAGCTATAACTGATTTTAACGATGCTTCAAATTTCTCTCTATCCGCTTTTACCGCTTCGCGTTTTGCAGTGCGTTCTGTCTCGCGAGTTGCTTTCATAGCTTCAGCATCAGTACCTTTTTGCAAAAATAGGGTGTAAAGTGCCTCTCTCTCTTTTGTAGATAAATCGCCAACTTTTTGAGCCAATCTATCAACTTGTATCATAGCTCGTGTTTCGTTTGACAACATCTCGCGTTTTTCACCTCGTTTTTCAGGACGACCTTCTGGGCGTGCTTCACCACAGTTTTCGTTACGCATCTCTTTTCTCATCTCTTTTTTTCCTGGACGATTCTCATTTGCAGGTTCTTCTGCAACTACTGCTATTGTTGAAACTGCAACAACAGCCAAAACCAAAATCATTTTTTTCATAGTCAATTATATTTTAAATTTTACAAATTAATAGATCGGAATTCAAAGCCCTTTCTGTTTACTATGACTAAACAAAAAACAAAAGGTTTAATAAATGAGGAATAATTTTTAGAAAGCTATACATCATCAGGTATATACCCTTTTATAAAATAGGGGAGAAAAGGCGAGCGATAGACTCTTTTACCTTTTTTATTTTGGGACGACTTAACCAAAGATTATAATTAAGTTCGCGTGAAATAGACAGGTCGTTGATAAACTCATCGTGTAATTTTTCGGCGGTTTGCTCATCATATATAAATGCAGATATCTCAAAATTCTGCTCAAACGATCGGGTATCCATATTTGCAGTGCCAATAACTGAGATATATTTATCAATAACAATTGCCTTAGAGTGCAAAAAATTCTTTTGATACAAGAAGACTCTAACACCACCCGCCAAGAGTCGAGAGAAATAACTGCGAGATGCAGCCGCCACTAATCTTGAATCGTTGTGCTCTGGCACTAACAATCTCACATCAACCCCCGACAAAGCCGCTGTTACAAGTGCAACCATAATACTCTCTGGTGCCATATAGTAGGGTGAATGGATATAGATAGTACTATGCGCATTATTAATTGCATTAATTATACCGTGCATAATATTCTCCCACTCGTCATCTGGACTAGATGTAACAATCTGTATATATTTATCTCCCGTTGCATCTATTTTTGGATAATACTTAATGCTCCGCAAGCGTGTGCCTGTAACAAAGTTCCAGTCAAACAAAAAACTATACTGCATTTCGTGCACCGCCTCGCCACTAATTCTGATAAACGTGTCGCGCCAATCGCCCAGTTCATTACCAATTCTATATCGCTCAGCCAAATTAACACCACCTGTGTAACCAATTTTACCATCTATTATTACTAGTTTGCGGTGATTTCTGTAGTTCATCATAAAAAATCCGAACAGATTTTTAAACGAGTTATATGAATGTATCTCTACATTTGCTTGTCTCAAATCCTGTTTCCAGAATGTAGGCAACCGCCAACCTCCTAAAAAGTCATACAATACACGCACCTCTACCCCCTCATCTGCCTTCTTTTTTAATAGCGATTGTAGTTTATCACCCTCACTATCATTCTCTATAATATAAAATTGGAGATGGATATGAGACTCCGCACGCTCAATATCTGCATACAGTGAATTAAAAATCGCACTCCCTTCGGCATAAACTTCAACATCGTTAGAGACTGACAAACGCGAACCGCTATTGCTATTGAGCAATCTAATCAATTTCTGAAATCTTATAGGCACTCCGCTTTCTGATAGTTTATCAAAATCATATATATTTGATTTTGGCTTTGGTACTCGACCTGTTCTCTTAATCAATAATTTAGTTCTGCGATAATTTCTTCCTACAATCAAAAAGAGCAACACCCCCACCATTGGCACAATCATCATAAGCATAATCCATGCCAACGTCTTTATGGGATTTCGATTCTCCATCAAAATCACAAAAATAACGTATACATATAATGCTACGAAAAAAGTATATAATATGTAATATAAAATATCTAGCATATTTTATTTAGTGGGTATTATTATTTCTACTCTATTTTGCTCAATCAGCTCAGAACTTTTCACCACTCCACTGACATTTGGAGAGGCAACTCCACTGTCCAATTTATCCATCGATTTTTCAATCCTCGCCTCATCCCAAAGTGTTTCATCAATAAATGTTTGCAACCATTGTGTGCCCCCCTCAACAATAACAGACTGAATTTCTCTTAAATAGAGTTGATGAAGCACCTGTTCGGGTAATGATTTTGAAAAATCTAATGCAATTAGCTCTATATTATCAGCGCAAGTGCGATTGTCTACAACCTCTTGAGAGGTAAAAACCAAAGTTTTAGCTGCCGCATCAAAAATTCTAGCATCAGCGGGCACCACTCCTCGTCGGTCTAACAGCACTCTAACCGGATTTTTACCACTCCATTTTGTAACGGTAAGATGAGGATCATCTAACAGTGCTGTGCGAGTAGCAACCATTATTGCATCTTCTTGCGTGCGCACCTGATGATTTAAAGTTTTGGTGATGCTATTACTAATTTTGACTGGTCCGTTTCCCTTTTCTTGTCGCAATTTGTCGATATACCCATCTGCTGTCTCTGCCCATTTAAGAATAATGTATGGACGTTTTTTCTCTTGAAAAGTCATAAATCTACGATTGAGATATCTCGCCTCATTCTCCAAAACTCCCACTTCCACCTCAATTCCTGCCCTCTGCATTATCTCTACACCCCTACCTGCCACACGAGGATTAGGGTCGAGCGTGGCAACCACCACTCGTTTTATCCCCATCGACACAATCAAATCTGCACACGGGGGCGTTTTGCCATAATGCGAACAGGGCTCAAGGCTAACATACATTGTAGAGTTTTTCAGTAACTCTTTGTCTTGCACACTAGCAATGGCATTTGGTTCTGCATGAGGCTCCCCCGCACGATGGTGATACCCCTCACCAATGATTTTATCGTCGCAAACAATCACCGCCCCCACCATAGGGTTAGGTGTTGTTTTACCCTCTGCCTGTTGCGCCAATTGCAAACAACGCTGCATATAAATTATATCTGTCATCTCTTTATAGGGGACTTCTATTAATTAATTTTTTCTTCGGGGGAGTTTTTAAAGGTCCCTCACTAATAATAAATTACTGCGACAAAATTAGTTAATATATTTTACAACTGCAAATTTTTCAGTATAAAAATATATTTTTGAGTTTTAAGAAAATTTCTCTACCTTTGTACTCTAAAATAAAATGACTAAAAAAATGACTAAAAAACTATTTCTTCTGACCATAGTTCTTGCAAGCACAATATCGTGCAGTGGTAACAATCAAGATACTATCGCATACAACAACACTACTGCACACGCTCCAGTGTTATCGCCTGAAATACCGACCTCAATTAATTTTGCAGGTGTTACAACAGACCTAACACGATACGACCTTCGCGAACGACTAGATCGTGAAATTATATCTATCTGTTATATGCACACGGTTAGTCTGCTGACATTCAAACGAGCAAATAGATTTATATCTGAAGTAGAGAGAATATTAGCAGAGGAGAATATCCCAGACGATTTTAAATATCTGATGCTTATAGAGAGTAATGCAGATCAATTGGCACGCTCGTATGTAGGTGCTGCAGGGATATGGCAATTTATGGAATCGACTGGCAAAGAGTATGGTCTTGAGGTAAACAAAGAGGTAGATGAACGATATAATATTGAACTTGCCACCCACGCTGCATGCAAATATTTGCGTGATGCATATAACAAATATGGCGATTGGTATTCTGTAGCTGCCAGTTACAACGCTGGACAGGGCAAAATCTCTAAAGAGCTGAGAGAACAGCAAGTAGATACAGCACTTGATTTGTACCTAATCAGCGAAACTTCAAGATATTCGTTTAGAATAATGGCGATGAAAATAGTTTTAGCCGACCCTAGCAAATATGGATTTGTAATAGACAGCTCGCAACTCTATCCACCACTTGAGTACAAAACAGTTACTGTAGATTACCCCGTTACAGATTGGGCATCGTGGGCTAAAGAGCAAGGAATTACATATGCACAACTCCGCGACCTAAATCCTTGGATTCGCTCAAATACATTAACCAACAAAAGCGGCAAACAATATAAGATAAAAATCATCGACAAAAAGAGCTTAAACTACAATCCTAACAAGACAAAAAACCATCTTCCTTTTGGCAAATAGATATTTAATAACCCTTAATCGACAATGAGTAAATGGGCTAGGAACATAATAATTTTGGTCGTGTGCGCAAATCTGTACACCCCAGAAAGCTATGCCCAAAATGAGATAACTACCAAAGTCATAGTGGAAAATGGCGACACATTCCCCCTCTTTCAAATTCCCACGGTTTGGGTGTATCCCAAAATGAAATTTAAGAACAAAAAGCAGGAGAAATATTACTGGCGCACCGTGCACGATGTGAAACGTGTACTGCCAATTTCAAAATATATCAAAGAGGTTATCGAAGAGACAAACGATACTCTGATGAGATTGTCAACCAAACAGGAGCGAGACAAATATATGCGTGGTTGGGAGTTTGAACTTTATAAGAGAGAGGAGGAGAAGATGAAAAAACTAACATTCAGACAGGGCACTCTCTTGATACGGTTAGTAGACAGAGAATGTGATGCTTCTGGTTACGAACTAGTTAAAGCTTATAGAGGCTCTTTCCGAGCTGGTTTCTACCAAACATTTGCTAAAATTTTTGGGGCTAGTCTTAAAACTCGCTATGGCGACCACGAAGATGATATAGTGATTGAACGCATCATTAATCTAGTTGAATCTGGACAACTGTAAGAACTCACCTAGCAGACAAACATACATCACAATGACCACAGGATACGGGGTTATTTTGACCAAAATAATGTGCCAAAATTTTCGACCTACACATTTCTGTATCAGAAACATACCTGTACATATGTGATAATCTTACTCTAAGTCTTTCTATACGATTTTCGTAGGCTAATGAGGGGATAAAAAGAGTCGCTGCATCTTCTCTATCTGTATCATAAATTAAGAGGGGCGAACGCTTGTATGGTATGTAGTACACTACATCTAATTGGTGCAATAATCGCAGGATATTATACACTGTATCTCGGTTTATTTGTAGACTGTGAGCAATATAATCTTCATTTATGTAATGAAAATCGGTAAAAATTCCAGTACACGAACGCAAAATAAATTCTAAAACTCTATCATTTTCTGGGTGAGCCATTCGCCACTCGAAGAGATTTTTTGGAGATTTAATCACCTTTAATTTACTCGAACTCTCCATCTCCTCCGTAATGGTAATATACCCCGACCACTGCAAAATACTCAATGCGCCAGATACCATTGCATATGACATTTTGCAAGAGTGGCAAAATTCCTCTAAACTAAACGGAAAAACAGAATTGCAACCAGACCCAACACCTACTACATAGTAGTTAGCCAAATTTTGATACACTTGGCGTACATACTCTTTTGGGGGATAAACTTTTTCGTGTCGTTTGCTTAATCTATCCAAATCGCCATTGGTGGTAAGCAGCACTGCATATGCTTTATTGCCATCTCTACCTGCACGACCTGCCTCTTGATAGTATTGTTCCAGTGCATCTGGTATATCATAATGCACTACTACTCTGACATTTGACTTATCAATACCCATACCAAAGGCATTTGTGGCACATAGTATCTGTGTCTCACCATCCATCCACGAATTTTGTCGTTTTGTACGCTCTTCTGAATCTAATCCTGCATGGTAATAATTGGCAGAAAAACCAGCCGAGAGTAGAATCTTCGCTAGCTCTTCACATTTTGCTCTCGAACGAGCATATACAATCGATGTGGCATTTACACCTTTCAGCACTTTAAATAGTTCCTCTATTTTATCTCGCACTATACGCACTATATAATACAAATTATCTCGCTCAATTCCACCTCTAAATATATTACATTCAGAGAGTTGCAATTTATCTTGTATATCGTCTATCACTTCTGGAGTGGCAGAGGCAGTGAGGGCTAAAATAGGTGCTTTGGGAAAGAATTTACGCAATTCTGCTATACGAATGTACGACGGACGAAAATCATATCCCCATTCAGAAATACAGTGCGCTTCATCCACAGCTATCAGACTAACATCAATAAACTCTAAACGCTTTATAAATAGTTCAGAAACCAACCTCTCGGGCGAGAGATAAAGCAAATTATATGCTCCATACTGCGCCTGTTCTAGTATATACAGTATCTTCTGGCGATGCAAGCCTGCATGCAAAACTTCAGCTCTTATCCCCCTGTTTTTAAGGCTATTCACCTGATCTGTCATCAGCGCAATGAGTGGAGAGATAACTATTGTAAGACCTGGTAAAACCAGTGATGGTACTTGGTATGTAAGTGATTTACCGCCACCAGTAGGCAATATAGCAAGCGTATCTCGCCCACTTGTAACACTCTCTATTATATCGTGTTGCAGAGGACGAAAATCAGAGTAACCCCAATTTTCATATAATATTTGACGAAAATCAACTTGCATCGAACCTATAGGAGACTCTAAAAATCCCCGAACTAAAAATTAAACTTAGGGGACTTTCCCCAAAAAATAAAAATTAAATTAAAAAAATGAGACCGAAACTCTAAGGACGCTTGATGAGATTTAAGAACTCTTCTCTCGTTTTTGCACTACTAAAAAAGCCAGAAAAATCGCTAGTAGTTGTAACTGAATTTTGCTTTTGCACACCACGCATTTGCATACACATATGCTGTGCCTCAATTACAACCATCACACCCAACGGATTAAGTGTATCTTGAATGCAATCTTTTATCTGCAATGTAAGTCGCTCTTGCAGTTGGAGTCTGCGAGAAAAAGCATCTACTACACGCGCTATTTTACTGAGCCCTGTAATATGGTGATTAGGAATATATGCCACATGAGCTTTGCCATAAAATGGCAACATATGATGCTCACACATAGAGTAAAACTCGATATCTTTTACTATTACCATCTGGCGATAATCCTCCTCTTCAAACATCGCACTACGTAAAATTTCACTAGGATCTTGATAATAACCTTGTGTATTAAACTGTAGTGCTTTTGCTACACGCATAGGGGTTTTTAATAATCCCTCACGTTCTGTGTTTTCACCAATTAAGCGTAAAATTTCTTTATAGTGGTTTGCTATCTCTTCGGTAACTGATGCTTGATCTGGTAAGGTAGTAAATTCGTTCATAATATTTTTTTAAAGGGGGAGTTTTTATAAGTCCCCTTAGTATAAGATTTGACTTGGTACGATATAGGTTTCTGTTTGATAATCTGGGTATTGTTCCATTACCCAAAGGCGCATATCTTGTGCCATTGTGTGGGTGATACAGTTACCTATTCTCACTTTCCAAAAAGGCGATTCGTATATAACATAGACTGGTAATTGAGGATTTTTTAATAACAACTCTTTCTCAATCTTAAAAGCGTTTTTACGTGCTGTCTCACCTCTATTACTAGAGAATATTTGAATTCTAAACCCTTTAACTGAACTTGCTTCTCCAAAACAAGAGTTTAGAGTAATATGCTCAATAGCAGGTGATTGATTAACTATCACACGTGCCCCTGTTAGAGAATCTGGTGTGGCAAGATCAACAAAAATCGAATCTTTATTAAAATTGATATTGCTCTCTTTTACCGCAAAAATTTCCGTTTTTTCTGCATATACTGCTGCATTAAATGGCGCTAAAAACAGAGTAACCATACAGCAGATAAAAAATAGTTTGTAAAAATCTATCATTTTCATATATTAAAAGTGTTTGTTCTTATGTTTTTTGTGATTGCACTTGTCGCCATACTCGAATAAACGAGCCTCCCATAACCATAGAGACTTCATAATCGGTATATCCGCGACGATATAGTTCAATCGTTATATTAATCAATTCGGCTGTAGAGTTACACCCCAAAATTCCGCCACCTCCATCAAAATCAGAACCAACTCCTACATACTCCACACCAACTAAATTTTTTACATAATCTATATGATCACAAGCTGTATATATATCAACTGCTCTTCCATCATTAGATAAAAAATAGTTGTATAGGCAAATCTGCATTACACCACCTTTTGATGCTAAGAGTTTAATCAAATCATCAGACAAATTACGTGGGTGCGATGCTATACTCCTCACCGACGAATGCGTTGCTACCACAGGGGCTTTGCTATACTCAATTGCTTGTCGCATAGAGTTATCCGAGCTGTGTGATATATCCACCATCACACCAAGCGCATTCATTCTATCAATCACTTTTAGACCAAAATCGCTAATTCCACCGTGAGTTTGTGCTCCTTTTGCCGAATCGCATATATCATTATCGCCGTTGTGGCAGAGTGTGATATAAGCAGCCCCCATCGAGGCAAATTTATCTACATTATCAACTGAACCATCAAGAGCAAAGCCATTTTCAATAGCTAAAACCACTGACGATAAACCCCTTTTTTTGTTGGCAATAATATCATCTGGACTATAAGCAATATTTACTAAATTTGAGTGCTCAGCCACCTGTTGTTTGATTAAAGTAAATGTATTAACTGCTTTTCTATGCGCTTTAATCGCTTTTACCTTATGATGTGAGCTTTCTATAGAGAATTGACGCAAATAGGCTACCATAAATATTGCAGCTACATCTGCTACTTGCATCTTCTGAAAATCCACTTTTACTTTTTTATCATCTTGCCATTCGCCCAAATTAGTATACTCATCCCATACCATAGGAGTGTCTGTGTGAGAGTCGATTACTAAATTTTGCGCATGCAATAATCGAGCTTTTTTGTATAATCGAGCCTCATTTGCCAACCAATCAAATAGAGCTCTATGTTCCGAATGCTCTTTTTGTAAATGTTCTGGGTGCCACTGCACAGCAAGTATTCTATAATGAGGCATCTCAATAGCCTCGATAATACCATCTGTAGCAAATGCCTCTGCATCTAATTCTGGCGGTATAAATTTTACTGCCTGATGGTGTATTGTATTAACATCTAATTCCAATTTACCGATCACCCTGTGCAACAAAGTATCGGAATTAATCGTTATTTTATGCGAAGTTAACCCCTTATCACACTCCTGTGAATGCTGCAATAGAGGCTCTTCGTTTTGAACATATATATCCTGGTATAGAGAGCCACCAAATGCGACATTAATCACCTGCATACCACGACAAATGCCAAGAATTGGCAACGAATATCTACGTGCCAACTGCACCAGTGTAATATCATATTTATCGCGCAAGAGAGAGGGCACACCACTCTCTGGTATAATCTTCTCGCCCCAAAAAGAGGGATCTAAATCTCCTCCACCAGTGAGCAACAGACCATCAACGCTTTTTATCACCTCAGTAAGATACTCAATATCATCGGTAACAGGCACAATCAAAGGCGTTAAACCACAATCGATTAACGCTTGTGTATAAGCAGGCGCTAAACGAATTTGATTTTCATCTACCCAATTGGCAGACACTGCAATTACTGGTCGATTATTTTTACCCATAAACTATTAATAGTTAAGCCATATACTAATATTTAAGCCATTTAGCCAACTCTTTCCACGACGGTTTTTTGCCATACATCAATATCCCAACACGATAAATCTTAGCCGACAACCACGTGATACCAATTATTGTTAAAACTAATAGCGACAGTGATAGAATAATTTGCCAGCCTGGCACATCAAATGGTAGGCGCACCATCATCACAATTGGCGATGAAAACGGTACTATTGAACACCAAAAGGCTAACGGTCCATCAGGATTTTGTGCACTATAAATTCCTGCGTAAAAAGCAAAAAGAACAACTATAGTAATTGGCATCATAAATTGGTTTGTATCACTCTCATTATCAACAGATGCTCCAATTGCAGCAAACATTGATGCATAAAGTAGATAACCACAAATAAAATATACTAAAAACATTACACCGATAAACACCCAATTAATCGACATAACTGCGGCAATTATCCCTTCAACATCAGACATTGAAGAGAGCTCTGCAGGAGTTTGCGCCATTGATGCAGTTTGAGAAATAGCTGCAATATCTATATTAGCAATAGCAGATACGATAAAAACAAGAGCAGAAGTAAGTACACCCCACAATGCAATTTGAGTTAAACAAACTAGGGCTATTGAAATAATCTTACCCCACATCATTTCCCACGGTTTTACCGAGCAAACCATCACCTCTACAATACGATTGGCCTTCTCCTGTACAATAGAACTCATCACCATAGAACCGCTAACAAAAATAAACATATAAATTAGCATCGTGGTGAACATTCCAACAAAAATAGCTATATCTGCATTGGAATTTTTTACAGAGCCATCATCTTTCATCTTTAATACTGTTGCCTTAACATCAGTTTTAGCATCAGCAATCATCTTCTGCAACCCCTCGATATTATAACTTTCAAGTTTTTCTCTCTCAATATACTTCGAGAGCGACGACTCTACATATCTGCTAACATCACGCGGAACCTGTTTTTCGCAGTAGATATTTATCGCTCTAGGATTGATACCTAAATCTTCGGTAATCAATACAAAAGCACGATAGTTATTGAGTTTTATTGTGCGTAAATCTTCGATTTCATCGGAATTTTGCTCTTTTAAGACAACAAACTTCATATCATCTCTATTCATACTCTCAAAAAGATCATAATAGAGAGATGTTTGATCTACAACAACAATCTCCTTTTCCCCACCACTATCAATACTAGAGAGCCAAACAGGCACTAATATAATAGCCACAAAAAGCACTGGCATTAAAAATGTGAGTAACAAAAAAGATACTTTTGCCACTCTATTACGATACTCTTGTGCTATAATAATAGATATTTTACTCATCTAAAAGTTAATAAATTTAAAAAATTAGGGAGCCTTTGACAGACAACGACTCCCCATTTATATTTAAGGAAGATATAAAAACTCCCTCATACTAAAAAATTAAAATAATAAAATGGGGACTTCTAAAACCTCCCCGATGAAAAATTAAATTAATAATATAAGACCTAAAATGCAGAGATAATTGCATTAAAATCAGCAGCTTTAAGTGATGCACCACCAATAAGACCACCATCGATATCTGGATTAGCAAAAAGCGATGCCGCGTTGCTAGCGTTGCAGCTACCACCATAAAGAATTGTAGTATTATCAGCTACCTCAGCACCATATTGCTCAGCTACTAATGAACGGATAAATGCGTGAATCTCTTGTGCTTGTTCTGGTGTAGCAGTAAGTCCTGTACCGATAGCCCAAACTGGCTCGTATGCAAGTACTACTTTGCCAAATTCTTCAGCAGAAAGATTAAATACCGAACCTGTAAGTTGTTCAGCAACAACCTCATTTTGACGGTTTGCCTCACGCTCCTCTTTTACCTCACCAATACAGAAGATCGGAGTAAGATTATTAGCCAAAGCTAGTTGAGTTTTTTCACGAAGAATTTCGTAAGTTTCACCATAATAAGCACGACGCTCAGAGTGACCGATAATGCAATACTCAGCACCAGTAGATGCAACCATAGCAGCTGATACCTCACCTGTATATGCTCCTGATTCGTGATCTGCACAGTTTTCAGCAGCCACTGCAATAGGTGAACCGTTCAACAACTCAGCTACTGTAGCAAGATGAATAAATGGAGTGCCAATTACAACACCACAATTAGGATTAGTTACAATAGATTTCAATTCTGTTGCCAATGCAACACCCTCTTGAAGGGTTTTGTTCATTTTCCAGTTTCCTGTAACGATGTTCTTTCTCATTTTACTTAAAATTTATTTAGGGGACTTCTAAAAACTCCCCGATGAAAAAAATTATAAAGTGAGACCTAAAACTTTTCTGCAAAGCAGTTTTTAGATGTCCCCTTTAGAAATTACCTAATGGAGTTTATAAAAACTCCTTCTTAATTATTATTATTTATTTTTTGGATTATACTTATCAATCACAATTCCATTTTCCATAACCACTACACCTGGGTTTGAGCGCACCATAGTTTTTAACTGAATAGGGTCGGTAAGCGCAAAATCAAATTGCAAATTATGTTTGAGTTTAAACTCTTCTATCATCGAGTCCGACGAGGTAAGAGCAATTACTCTAGCACCCTCAGCCTCAGCTTTTTTATGTATCTCATTGAGTTTAACCATCATCTTCTCGTTAGTCTTACTCAAATCATACATCACAAAGAAATATGTGCGCCCCTCATCGAGAAGAATCAAATCTGTAAAATCATCACCATCTGGTGTGATGATAAAGAAATCGTGAATTGCTGGTTCATCTCCCAACTTTATTAACTCGGTACGTTGTTCAACAAACACCCAAGTTGAGTCTCCAATTGGGGCATCTTGAAGAGAAAACTCCTCATTAACACCATCTTTTGCATAGACAAAAGTAACATCATATTGATCTGGCACAGCCCCCTCAGGCAGTTGCATTTGTTCATAGATATTAGCTCCGATTTTATACGGACGAAAATCAATCATTGGCAAATTTCTTATCGCCATTACCCCTATAACAAAGGGGATTAATGCCATTACAGCCGCCACACACCACTCTACTTTTTTCACCAACCACTCACGACACACTGCACGACATATCCAAAGATATACAAGCAACGCAGATATAACAATATTTTTCCAGAATGTAGCCCAATTAGAAATTGTAATGGCATCACCAAAACAGCCACAGTCAGAGACTGGATTATAGAGAGCAATCCAGAGTGTCAATGGAGTCATCGCCACCATAAAAAGAGTGGTAAGCCACAAACCCAATTTAAAACGTACATTAAGCACCAAAAGCGAACCAGCCAAAAATTCGGCTATAATCAAAGCAAAAGAGGCAACAAAAGCTAATGGTGTGAAAAAATCTAGATGCATAGCAAAAAGATAATCCTCAATTTTATACACAGTTCCGAGCGGATCGATAGCTTTCACCACACCCGAAAAGACAAAAATCATACCCACAATAATGCAGACTACACGAAAAATCACTCTATTTACCGCTTCACCTCTCCTATTTCTCATTGCTCAATTTGTTGTATCATGTAAAATATAGCATAATTAATCATATCATTGTAATTGGCATCAATACCCTCAGATATCAATGTATTACCACCTAAATTCTCTATTTGCTTTGTACGATGAATCTTCATCAAAATCAGATCTGTAAATGATTCTGTACGCATCTGACGCCACGCCTCATCATAATCGTGGTTTTTGGCAAGCATCAACTCCTTAGTCTGTTGAAAATATTTATCATATAACTTCAAAGCCTTTTCTGGCGACAAATCATCGCTATTCGAGAAACCCAACTCCAGTTGGATAAGCGCAATCAAACAGTAATTTATTATCCCTATCAATTCAGGACGCACCCCCTCATCGACAAGCGCAACACCTTTTGTCTCAATAGATCTAATTCTATTAGCTTTTATAAAAATTTGGTCTGTCAAACTCTCTGGACGCATAATTCTCCAAGCTGCACCGTAGTCGTGTAATTTCTTTAAAAAAACAGAACGGCACTCCGATATCACCCCTTGAAATTGTTCTTCTGTATGTGTCATATTATCAAAATTTATTTCGACTGCAAATTTAATCAAAATTTATTTCTTTTATGTCGATTTTTTATGTAATTTTACACCCAAATTACATTTAAAATATCAATTTATATTTTAACCGCTAATTATCAGCGTTTTAGATACCACTAAAAAACAAAAAAACTGTATGAAAAAGAGCGTAACTATCTATTGTAAGAACAACAATTGCTATAAAGAGTATCAAATGGGTACATCTTTATTGGAAATTTACAATGATATGCAGATAAACTTGCCATTTAAAGCACTTGCTGCTCGAGTAAATTACAAGGTTCAATCGTTAAATTTTGTAATATACAAACCTAAAGATATTGAATTTATCGACGCCTCATCAGATTCGGGACATAGAGTGTATCTCCGCTCGCTTAGTATGATAATGGCTAAAGCTCTATCGCAATTAATGCCAAACGCCACTCTGCACCTGGAACACCCTATCTGCAATGGTATTTACTGCTGCATTAACGAACGAGAAAATAAAATTTCGCAAGAGACTATAGATGCTATAAAACTTAAAATGCAAGAGATTATAGCAGCCGACCAGCCAATTATTAGCGAAGAGAAACAGACACCAGCAGTGGTAGATATTTTCCGCAAACAGGGGTCGATGGATAAGGTTGTACTACTTGAAACTCTTGGTATCCAATACTCTAGGTTTTTCCGCATAGGTAATTTTGTAGACTACTACAATGGCGTTTTGGCACCATCTACTGGTTATTTACCAATTTTTGATATAAAGAGCTACAATGGAAATATGGTGTTACTAGCACCAGACAGACAAAATCCAAATGCGCTAGTGGAGTTTCGTGAAGAACCTAAAATGTTCGAGATATTCAACGAATTTGTACGTTGGAATAAGTTAATGTGTTTGAGAAATGTAGGTGATTTTAACAATATGAACCGCGACTCGAGCATACACAATATGATAAAAATCTCTGAGGCACTTCACGAAAAGAAGATAGCACAAATTGCTGATATGATTTTGGAGCGTCAGCCAGATAGTAGGTTTGTGATGATATCTGGTCCTTCTTCGTCGGGTAAAACCACCCTATCTAAACGTTTGAGTATCCAACTGATGGTGGCAGGGTTAAAACCTATTGCACTAAGTTTGGATAACTATTTTGTCAACCGTGTAGATACTCCGCTTGATGAGAATGGCGAGTGGGATTTTGAAGCACTAAACGCGACAGATTTAGAGTTGCTCAACGATAATTTGAGTCGTATGCTTAAAGGAGAGGAGGTGGAAGTGCCTTTCTATAATTTTGAGAGTGGACAACGAGAGTGGCGAGGCGAAAAGATAAAAATAGAGGAGGACAATGTGATAATTCTTGAAGGTATACACGCCTTAAATCCAGACCTTTGTCGCTCTATCCCTCAAAATACGATGTTTAAGATTTATGCATCTGCACTAACCACGATATCGCTAGATAACCATAACTGGATTGCTACAGATGACACCAGATTATTGCGCCGCATCGTAAGAGATAGTAAATTTAGAAACTACTCGGCTCGCGAAACTATAAATCGCTGGCCCTCAGTGAAACGAGGCGAGACAAAATGGATAATACCATTCCAAGAAAATGCCGATGTTATGTTTAACTCAGCCCTAATTTTTGAGTTGGCTGTGCTGCGCAAACACGCCGAACCAATACTAGACGATGTACCTCAGTTTTGCAATGAATATACAGAGGCTCATAGATTATTGAAGTTTTTGAAATATTTTAATCCTATTCACGAACACGAAATACCTCCTACATCACTCTTGAGAGAATTTTTGGGAGGAAGTTCATTTAAATATTAAGAGGACTTTTAAAAACTGCTTTGCAGAAATTTTTGAAAGATTATTAGAACTATTTTGACTAGCATATCACGAGTTTAGCGGGCTAAATGAGTGATATAAGAGGTAAAATGGGCTAATAAGGATCAAAAATATCGCAAAAGAACTGCTTTGGGTCTTATATTATTAACTATTTATTTTTGGGGAGTTTTTAAAAATCCCCTTTAGGAGATTTGCTAAATCAACAGTTAAATATTAAGCAAGAACAAAAGTTATCGCCTCTGCAAATACAGGTGATAAAAATGCTTGAATTTCCGTCGGTAGAATTAGAAGAGAGAATACGCGAGGAGATTATGGATAACCCTGCATTAGAGTTGGGGAAAGAGGAGAATAACAGCGAAAAAGATAATGTTGAAGATGATATAAATTTCAATAATAGCACCCCTAACTATATGCTTTATAGCAACAATTATAGTGCTGATATTGACAAATATACCCCAGAGGAGAGCAGTAAACAGGATTTAAGCGAGTTTCTGAACGAGCAACTACTCACTCTTGATATGTCGCAAGCAGAGAGGCAGATTTGCGAGTATATTGTAGGAAATATAGACTCTAACGGCTATATCCGCAGAGAAGAGGAGGAGATGATAGATGATATTGCTATCACATTAGGACTGCACGTAACAAAAGAGGAGCTGCTATCTGCTATAAAAAATATCCAAAAATTGGAACCTTATGGGGTGGGGGCTAGATCGTTGCAAGAGTGCTTGTTGATTCAGCTGCAAGTAATAGAACAAGAGCTTGCTGAAGAGAATGAAAATATAGTTAATGCGCTAGAGATAGTGGAATTTAACTTCGATGCGCTAACCAAGAAAAACTATGATGTAATTATCAAAAATCTTGGTATTACTAAAGAGGAGTTGATTGAGGCACTAAATATTATTAAACACCTAACGCCAAACCCGGGAGCTAATTATGGCAATAGTGCAGAGACGATAGCACAAACCATAACACCCGATTTTATCGTAGAAAATAGTAATGGCGAGCTGATTATATCATTAAACAACGGCAATATACCAGAACTCAGAATTAGTTCAGAATATAACAATATGTTGCGCGATTATGCTAGTAATAGCAAAAATCAAACACGTAAAATGAAGGAGGCAATACAATTTGCCAAACAGAAAATAGAGTCGGCTCAATGGTTTATCGACTCGATAAAACAGAGAAATATCACTCTGCTACAAACGATTAAAACGATTGTTGAGTTACAGAAAGATTATTTTTTAAGCGGAGATGAGCGGTCGCTCCGCCCGATGATACTGAAAGATGTTGCTGATAAAATAAGGGTGGATATAAGTACTATATCACGGGTGAACAACAGCAAATATGTAGAGACAGAGTGGGGCATAATACCGCTGAAATTTTTCTTCTCAAGGAGTATGTCAACCATAGATGGCGAGGAGATTTCGAATAAAGAGATTAAATCTATCATCAGAGATACGATAGAAAACGAAAATAAAGAGAAGCCCATATCAGATGAGGCACTTACAGAGATATTAAACAAAAAAGGATACAAAATTGCGCGTCGCACAACGGCAAAATATAGAGAACAGATGAACATTGATGTGGCGCGACTCAGAAAAAAAATTTAACTCTCATGAAACTACAAACTATCATTTCTAATGTAATTTCAGCTATTATTCAACCTATTTTTATACCAATTTATGGATATACAATGTTGCTTAGTGGCGACCCATTTTTATCAACACTTACTAGCGAAAGTAAAATATTCGTGTGGATGGTTGTATTTTGCACAACATCGTTACTTCCAGCGGTTTTAGTACTTTCAATGGTATATATGGGAAAAATAAGTAACACCTTTATCTCCAACAAAGAGGAACGGCATCTACCCTATATTGTATCGTTTATAGGGTATATGTTTTGTTGTTATCTACTGTTGCGCGGGGGAATGGATATGATATATGTAGCGCCAATTATTGGTACTGGTATAGGGGTAATTATAATTTTCTCTATTAACACAAAATGGAAAATTAGCGCACACCTCAGCACAATGGGTGGAATGACTGGAGGGTTGATAGCATATAGTATGATTTTTGGAGTTAATATTTTACCACTTATTATTATATCAGTCTTAGCTAGCGGTATTTTAGGATGGGCTAGAATAATACTAAAAGCACACACTTTGGCTCAAGTATATTGCGGGTGGTTATTCGGTTTTTCTTTTGTAGTAATAGCTTGGTTTATAGCTGCTAATTAAGGATATTTATTAAAACCACACCAACTTTGGGACATCTAAAACTTCCCAAAAATAAAAATTAATTAATAATATGGGAAATAAAAAATATTAGCAAAACAGTTTATAGAAGTCCCCTAAATTATATAAATAATGATGATAAAAAAATATATTTGCCTCTTGGCGATAATGCTATGCGCCATATCGCTACAAGCAAAAGATATTACAGAAGATGAGGCTCTAGCTCCTGCTACAGTCAGTTTTAAAGTAGTTAACCTCAATAGCGGTGAGGTAGTTGCCGAGCGCAACAGCGCACTTTGTGCCACACCAGCCTCTATCACTAAGGTTATTACTACCGCCACAGCACTAGAACTGTTAGGGGGAGATTTTAGATTTACTACTTTAATCGAAACAAACGGATATATCGAAGAGGGAGTACTACATGGTGATTTAATCATACATGGTGATGCCGACCCTACACTCGGATCGGGATTTATGGGCGAAATGGACTTTATCTCGCGATGGACAAACAAACTACAACAACAAGGAATCAAACATATCACAGGTAATGTAGTTGCAGATGCCACTTGTATAGACCGTTATGCCATACCAATTGGCTGGGTGTGGGAAGACACTGGTTTCCACTATGGTGCAGGGGCTTTTGGTATCTCTGCTTACGACAATTTCTGCAACATCATACTAAAAAGCGGTGAACCTGGTACCAAACCAGAGGTGATTAATATATTCCCAGAACAACCTGGTATTATCATCAAAAATGAAATTGATGTTCTGAATATCGCAAAAGATAGCATACATGTAATATCGATGCCCTACGAAACCAGAAAAATATTACAAGGTGGTATGCCTAGCAACAGAAACAGTTATGCTGTGAGATCTACAGCTTCTAATCCACCACTACAAGTGGCAACTCGCTTATATAACCACCTGAAAAACAAAGATATAACTGTAGATGGCGAAGCTATAGTACAAGAAAAATATAAAGATGAAGAGCGTACCACTCTTATCACATACAGATCACCACAACTGCGTGAAATTATCAAATTGACTAATTTCAAAAGTAATAATATGTATGCGGAACATATTTTCCGCAGATTGGGTAATTTAGATATGAAGTATCAGGCGACATCTAATGCTTCGATAAATGTAGTTAAGAGATTTTGGAGGAAAAAAGGTATAGATGTCAGCACTCTTCATCTCTATGATGGATGCGGTCTTGCACCTCACAATGCGTACAGCGCAGATTTTTTAACTTCGGTTTTGCAATATATGCGCACCAGTAAAAATTGGGAGGACTTTTACAACTCACTCCCTATGGCAGGCGCAGAGGGTACTGTTGCCTCTTTTTTGCGCAATACCCCTCTCGAAAAAAATGTAAGAGTTAAAAGCGGTAGTCTTAGTCGTGTACAAGCATATAGTGGCTATATCACTGACAAAGACGGAGAGGAGTACGCTTTTACTATTATGATTAACAATTATAAATGCTCGCGCCGTGAAATTAGAGCAATAATTACCAAATGGCTTAACGAGGTGGTATTATGATAACTCATATCAACGAAACAGACTCTACAAATAGTTACATAAGAACGAAGATAAGCGAGGAGGATATCCCCCACGGATATGCGGTATCTACTGATTATCAACACAATGGGCACGGTCAAAAGAGTAATTGTTGGGAGAGCGAACGAGGGAAAAATATCTTAATGAGCATTTTTATCCGTCCGCTCAAAATCAAACCAGAAAATCAATTTATTATCACCCAATTAGTTACAATCGCCATCACTAATGTAATTAACAAAATAGATAATCTCGATGCTACCATAAAATGGCCCAACGATATCTATGTTGGCGACAAGAAACTAGCTGGTATATTAATTGAAAATAGCATTGCAGGCGATACCATAACAGAGACAATCATCGGGATAGGACTCAATGTAAATCAGATAGATTTCATAAGCGATGCACCAAACCCTATAAGTATAAAACAACTTACAAGAAAAGAGTTTGACCACCGCAAAATTGCCGATGAAATCTATAATAATATACTAACTCTATACTCCACTTTTGAAAATCATATGCAAAACTCTCTCTCTACTGAAGAGCCGCATAACAAATATATGAAGCTACTTTATAGAGCAGCTGGCACACATAAATATCAAACAAATACAGGTGAAATAGTTACAGCCGAGATAGCATCTATTGATAGCTACGGCATTTTGCACCTAAAACATAACGACAATACTATTCACTCTTATGGCTTTAAGGAGATAAAGTTTGTTATTTAAAAAAAAATTACACAAAAGATACTAAAAACTGCGACGAGTCGTCGCAGAAGTAACTTATAGTCGCAGAATTAACTTATAAAAGCAAGGGTTTAATTTAAAGGGACTTTTAAAAGACTCCCCGAAAAAATATAGAGAGAACAAAAACGATGAATTTTGCTTTAACATCAGAGTATGCACCAACAGGAGATCAGCCAGAAGCTATACAACAATTGACGGATAGCATCAAAGGTGGTGTGCCGTTTCAAACGCTACTCGGTGTAACAGGCTCTGGCAAAACATTTACTATGGCAAATGTTATTGCCAACATCAATCGTCCTACTCTTATTCTCTCGCACAACAAAACACTTGCCGCACAACTCTACTCCGAATTTAAGTCATTCTTCCCGAACAATGCAGTAGAATATTTTGTCTCTTACTACGATTATTATCAACCAGAGGCATATCTACCTGTTAGCGACGTATATATAGAAAAAGATTTAGCCATTAATGATGAGATTGAAAAACTGCGACTCTCCGCCACATCAGCTCTACTATCTGGACGAAAAGATGTAGTGGTTATATCATCTGTATCGTGTCTTTACGGTATCGGAAACCCCGATGATTTCGGTGAAAATTGTATAAATATTTCTAGGGGTGAAAAAACAGAGAGACAAGAATTTTTGCGACAACTTGTTTCTGCTCAATATTCACGAAATGAGGTGGAACTAAATCGCGGGAATTTTAGAGTAAAAGGTGATACAATAGATATATTTCTGTCATATGCTGACTATGTTTTGCGTATAATTTTTTGGGACGATGAAATCGACCAAATAGAGAGTATTGAGCCTATTTCGGGACATACACTACAGGTTTTTGATCAATTTACCATCTATCCTGCCAATATATTTATCACTACAAAAGAGAGGGCTGATGCAGCCATCGACCAAATAGCACTTGACTTGGGCGAGGAGGTGCAGCGATTTCAAGAGATGGGTAAACCATACGAGGCAAAACGGCTACAAGAGAGAGTTAATTATGACTTAGAGATGATAAAAGAGGTGGGATATTGTTCTGGTGTAGAGAATTATAGCCGTTATTTCGACAATAGATTACCTGGTTCACGACCTTTCTGTTTGCTAGATTATTTTCCAGATGATTTTTTGTTAATTATAGATGAAAGCCATGTAACAATACCACAAATCAGAGCCATGTATGGAGGTGATGCATCGCGCAAACGCAATTTAGTAGAGTATGGTTTTCGCCTTCAAGCTGCACTAGACAACAGACCGCTGAAGTTTGAGGAGTTTGAAGATATAGTGAATTGTGCCATTTATGTAAGTGCAACTCCTGCCGACTACGAACTCGAAAAATCACAGGGGGTGATAGTAGAACAGGTTATTCGTCCGACTGGACTTCTCGACCCAGAAATTTACGTACGCCCTACCCTCAATCAAATTGATGATTTAATGGAAGAGATACGCATCAGAACCGATAAAGATGAGAGAATACTTGTAACTACTCTAACCAAACGAATGGCAGAGGAGTTAAACCAATATCTCGAACGTAACGGTGTGAGGTGCAACTATGTACACTCCGATATTGATACATTGGAGAGGGTGAAAATACTTGATGAATTGAGAGAGGGATTATTTGATGTATTGATAGGTGTTAATCTACTGCGTGAAGGACTTGACTTACCACAAGTATCACTAGTGGCTATCTTAGATGCTGATAAAGAGGGCTTTTTACGAAACCACCGTTCGCTCACACAGACTGCTGGTCGTGCAGCAAGAAATGTAAATGGAAAAGTTATTATGTATGCTGACAAAATAACTAACTCAATGAAATTGACAATAGATGAGACCAACAGACGCAGAGAAAAACAGTTGAAACATAACGAAATAAACAATATAACACCACAGCCAATCGTTCGTAAAGCATCATCAGCTCTTGGAGGATTAGCCGCCACTACAAAAGAGGATAAAACCATTAAACCAAAAGTATATATTGAACCAGAAGATAGATTAACTATTGCAGCTGACCCAATTATGCAATATATGACAAATGAGTCTATTGAAAAATCTATCAAACGAGCACGTCGAAAAATGGAAGAGGCAGCCAAAAAGCTAGATTTCATCGAGGCGGCACAGTGGAGAGATGAGATGATTAACCTTGAAAAAAATATAAAAGGGGAGAACTAAAATATCCCCGAAAAATTTAAAATAATATATTAATGAATTCTATTGATTCGATAAAAGCACCCATTACTTCAGAGTTTTACATATTTGAAGGTGTATTTAATTCTGCATTCTCAGAAGAGGAGGCTTTAATAAAAAAGGTGCTTGAACACGTAAAAGAACAAAAAGGAAAACAGGTGCGCCCAATCTTCACAATTCTTTGTGCAAAACTTTGTGGCACACCAACAAACGACACCTTTAATATCGCCGCAGGATATGAAGTGTTACACACCGCCACACTTATACACGACGATGTGGTAGATAACACCCTTATGCGCAGAAACAAACCATCGGTCAATGCTCTGTTTGACAATAAAACAGCTGTTCTTGTGGGTGATTACCTCCTTACAAAATCAATGGAATTCATCTACAGAGCTAATAACCATACTATCAACAAGCAATATGCAAAACTAGGTTCTATGCTTGCTCGTGGCGAACTGCTTCAACTGCAATATGCGTTTTCAATACCAACAGAGGAGGATTATATAGATATCATACGCAAAAAAACCGCTGTTTTGTTCAGTGTTTGTGCCCTTTCTGGGGGTATATCTGTTGGGGCAACAGAAGAACAGTTGAATGCTCTACAGAATTTTGCAGAGTGTGTAGGTATCTGTTTTCAGATAAAAGATGATATTTTCGACTATACGCCTAATGCTGAAATAGGTAAACCAACACTCAACGACATACGCGAGGGGAAAATCACTCTTCCTCTCTTGCACGCTATTCAGCAACTCTCTCAAAACGAGGCTGCTGAACTACTAAACAAGATAAAAGAGTGCCATTTCACCGAAAATTTCTTCTATAATATCGGATCATTGGTGGCACGAAACAAAGGGATTGAATACTCTATAGAGAAGATGAATTATTACCGAAAAAAGGCAATAGAGGCTCTTGAAATATTTGACAATAGCGACTGTAAAGAGGCTTTGATTGGTATGCTGGATTATGTTATTAACAGAAATAAATAGCCATATATGAATAGTGTAATAATAGTGGCAGGCGGTAGTGGCACACGAATGAAAAATGTGCAACCCAAACAGTTTATCATACTCAATGATAAACCTATATTGATGCATACTATTGAACGTTTTCATCACTACGACAAAGAGATGCAGATAATTGTGGTGCTAGCAGAAGATCACATCTCTCTATGGCAAAATCTTTGTGATAAATACCATTTCACTATACCTCATACTATTGCACTTGGAGGAAAAGAGAGATTTTACTCGGTAAAAAATGGCTTAGCAAAAGTAGACCCTAACACCTCTATCGTTGCCATACACGATGGCGTTCGTCCAATTATCTCATACGAATTAATCAATAACTGTATCTGCACAGCAGCTAAATTTGGGAGTGCAATACCCACCACAGCTGTTATAGATTCATTACGAAAGATAGATGGCAAGAGTGGTGATAGCAACGCTGTGGAACGTAGTTTATATCGCAACGTGCAGACTCCACAATGCTTTAAGTATGATATTATTTCACGAGCATACAACGAAGATTATTCTCCATTTTTCACGGACGATGCATCAGTTGTGGAGAATATAAATGAACATATTACACTATGCGATGGAGATTATGACAATATAAAAATCACCACACCCAACGACTTGATTTTAGCTGAATTTATGCTAAAAAAGCTTATATAACTCCCCGAATATAAAATTTAATTAAGGGGACTTCTAAAAACTGCTTTGCTGATATTTTTGAAGAATTATTAGAATTATTTTGACTAGCAATATCACGAGTTTAGCGGGCTAAATGAGTGATATGGGAGGTAAAATGGGCTAATAAGGCTCAAAAATATCGCAAAAGAACTGTTTTTAATCTGCTGAATTCAACTTGCAAATGCAACAGAATCCTGATTAATTAATTGATTAAATTTTTCGTTTGGTGTGAGGTAACCGAGTCTTTTACGAGGTCTATTGTTAAGAATATTTTCAATCTTCT
>JAWXTU010000018.1:0-29513 GCA_044433285.1 bacterium
CATCTTACACTGTTGATGTAGCGATGCTACCAGTGCATAACAATCATAATTATATGTAGGTATTAGTATCGAAAGCATATTTTTTAGAAGTTCTCTAATTTTCTCTAAGTCTCTTAATTTCTTTGGTTCTCTTTGTTAATCAACGAATTAAATAGTTCTGTAAACTGTTTTGCTTGATATTGTCGAGTAAATATCTCTCTATTTTTTGTTTCAATATGTGTATGTCCGTTAGTTTTCCATATCTCTAATTGCTCGATAATAAGATTCTTAACATCATTAACCTTTCTTGTTGCTATGCCAGATTGTGTGTATCTAATTGTTTGAGCCAAACAATCCTCATCACTACTTATGCATAGTATAGGTTTTTCTACACCTAGTGCCTCAAAGAATTTTGTAGTCATTATTCCATAAGGTCCACCATCTCCCACCTTATTAATAAGAATAAGATTAATTGCAGCCTCGTTTAGTATAGTTGGTATTTGCTCTTGAGGTACAAATTGAAATATATTATTGTATTCGTTAATACTATATTTACTAGTTAGTTGAGTCAGCTCTTCTGTTATTTCAGGTTCAATATACCAATTTATTTTTACAGTGTCTGGTGTGATTTTGCCCTCGCTGTGCAACTCATTTATCGCCTGAAAGAGCAAATGCGGATTGCGGATATTAAAATCATATATTTTACCCGTATAGTTGATATTGAATGTATCAGTTTTTATTGCTTGATGATAAAATCTGGTTGTATCATATCCGTTATAAATCAACTGCGTATTAGGGTTGATTTTTGATAAAAAATCTCTGTGCCAAGGCGAAATAGTGGTTACTATATCAGCTTTTGCAATTGCTGCATTGCGCAGTTTGATATTCCTTTTCTCAATTATTTGTTTAATAAAATTGAGGTTATAGCCTAAATGTAACCCAGGATGATAGAACTTATTTTGGTTGCCCCACTGTTCGGTCATATCTCTAATATCTATAATTAGAGGGATATAGTGTTTTTGAGAAATACGTTGTGCTGTTTGTAAAGGGAATAGATAGAAAACGCTACAGAGTATCAAGTCGAAAGACTTTATATCAACAGTTGAGTAAATAAATTTTTCAAAACATTTTTCTTTATGGTTGAGCAATAAGTGCATAATGCGTTTGCTCATTAAAGATAATTTATTCTTCTCATTATAATATTTCATTAAATGCAGTTTGCAAATATCAGTATTAAAATCATCACCGGGAAATTGCTCTGCAATAATGGTAGGTTCCCACTCTTCTTGATTGAGATTTTTGCATAAGTTTATTACTCTTGTTACATATAGAGGTGGTGCAAATGCATCACATAATATGAGAACTTTTTTAGCCATTTAATTTATATATTAGATTAGAGTACAGTTGTTTATGATAGTTTGTTGTATCTGAAAATATAGTGTTGTGCCATAGTAATACCACCTCACCATTGTGTTGGCGTACGGTATCTATTAGTCGTTTTGAATATTCCAGAGCCTCATCGTAGTTGAGGTTCATATAGTTGCTGTTGCTGAGTGTGCAATCCATTATTGTAAGTGGATGCATTGTGAGTGGTGTAAGCTGCTGTGCGCGTGGATTGATAAATTTCACTGGGCGACACGTGCCAAGTCTAAATCCTGCAATATCGGCAAACCCCATCGTGAAATCATCTGTTATCCCAGCGTCGATTAATGCCATCATATCATCTGGTTGTAGCGCACGGAGGTAGTGGTGGCGGTTATATTTTATTTTGTTATTCGAAAGTGTAGATTCTATAAGTGCTGATTCTAGTTTCTTTCGCTCGTCTGCTATTATCGTTGGGTGCGCACCGCTGTAATAACTCGCGTGCAGTCCCAGAGTGGCGTTTGGGATATTTTTATAAATATAGTTGCGTAAAAAAACAAAATCCCTGCCGTTTAAATTGTAATTGTAATAGTCTAATTTATCGGCTTTTACCGCAGATTTAATGAAAAATATTTTATGGGCATCAGCTATTTTATTATCTTGTTGCGCAATCCAATCAAATGTAAAAGCCTTGTCGCAAAAGATATTGAAGTTTGATTTTATAATAGATGAGATGGAATCTGTTTTATGTAATATGGCATTTTTTATACCCCCCAAAAAACCACGTAAATGGCGATGATTAGTGATAAAGTCCACATCGTGAGTAAGATAGATATTGCTGAATTTTCCTGTGTCTACTTTTTTCCTACTTTCTGCATCATTGATATTTTCTTGCGAATCCATTCGATTCTCTTCATCTTCATTTTTCTCTCCACCCTCAATTTTTTCTCCACCCTCAATCGCAGCCTCTTTCAGCAGCGAGCACAGCAAATCACCATATTCATCTACAATCGCTCGCTCTATCAATCCTGCACGATAGAGTAGTGATTTTGTACCAATATATCTACCGTGTTCGTCGCGATTGGTGTTGGGCAATACAAACTCTTCATATCTTGAGATAAAATAGAATGTGCTAGCCACTATATCAGCGTAACAGATAATAGTATCACCCTTTTTTTCAATCTTTGGTGAGCCAAATAAGATAGGTAAATTTTTATCCTCTCTGCACAACTGTTGCAATGGCAATTGAGGAATTGACACCTCTTTTCCATAGTCAGATGAGTTGAAAAAGCCAGAGTCTACAATTACAACCTTGTATTTCGACCATTGACTTTCATCACTACAATATCCTATAGCCGACGCATTTGCACGGTTATTCAACAAGAATTGTATGATGTAATCGACCATAAATCAACAAATTATCCGTTAGGTTTGCGTGGATTAAATCCACCTCTATCGCGCACAGGTCTGCGCTCGTCTGGTTTCGGGAATGGTAGTGGATTTGCGTAAATCTCTTTGTATGTATTGCGATTTTTTACAATGTGTATTGCTGAGTATATTGCCTCGCGCATCGATAGTTCATTTGCAATGCCTTTACCTGCAATGTCATATCCAGTGCCGTGAGCTGGTGAGGTGCGCACAATATCCAACCCTGCTGTAATATTTACACCGTTATCAGTTGTCAGCGCTTTAAATGCCGCAAGACCTTGATCGTGATACATTGCCAGAACAGCATCGTAATGTTTGAAATTTGTCGACCCAAAAAATCCATCAGCAGCAAGTGGACCCACGCATACAATACCTTTTTCGATAGCAGCATTAATGGCAGGTTTTATTATCTCTTTCTCCTCACTACCGAGTAGCCCATCATCGCCTGCGTGAGGGTTCAATGCCAACACGGCAATGCGAGGTTTGATAATATTAAAATCCTCTTTCATCGATTTATCGAGGAGTTCGAGTTTCTCGATAATACCTTCAGTGGTAATTGCTTGTGGCACTTCTGTTACAGGTAAATGGTTGGTAGCCAACGCTACACGCAATGTGTCGCTAGCCAAAATCATAAGCGATTTGCCGTTTGCCTTACTCTCAAAATACTCCGTATGCCCTGCAAATTTAAATTTATCGTTTTGTATAGATGCTTTATTTATCGGAGCTGTTACAATGGCATCTACTTTGCCAGCCAACAAATCAGCTGTAGCCGCTTCGAGTGCCTCAAATGCTGCTTTGCCAGCCTCTGGTGCCGCCTCTCCTAAATTTATTTTGTACTCTTCATCTGAGGTGTTTATAATACTAATTTTTTTAGGTTTTACCTCATCTGCCGATTTTGCTACGGTAATTGTATATGAATCTATATTTAATGTTTTTTTGTGGTAACTAGCTGCTTTTACCGATCCATAAATTATTGGAGTACAGTAGTCTAGTATATGTTGGTCAGCAAGTGCTTTTAGTATCACTTCATATCCAATGCCGTTGATATCACCTTGTGTGATAGCTATTTTAAATCGTTGGTTCATATGGTATTATTATTTTAGTCCTTATTATTTGTAATTGTTACTTCGTTTATCTCGTGAGGTAGTTTTAGTGAGTAGAGCATTGCATCTATCTGTCTGATAGGGTTGCGTTTGTCTCTGCTTGGGGCGAATATAAATCCCTCCACAGTGATGATGCGATTGTTCATCTCGTCGATACGAGTGAGCGATGCAAATGGTCCGCCCATCGCCTCACCCTCGCACATACGCCACAAACCACGAGTCTCAGCACACCAAGCCTCGTTTACCTCTACAATTTTTGTTGTAGGTGGTTCCCAACGATACTCTGTACCCATATATGAACCCTCTACGCTTCCTGGTATATTAGCCTTCAAAACAGAATCTCTGCGCGCCATTATAGCCTCGTGAGTGAGTTGATTTTCAGAGGTGTATGGTGTAGAGTAGATGATGAAATTTTGATTTACTACACTGCTACCATTCGATATCCACATAAAATCTTCACCTGCTTTATATTTATTGAGCGATGTAGGTACAGCAATTCTGCATCCAAACTGTTGATCTACTAATTTTAGAGCCTCTGGATTGATATTTGTTCTATAAAAATCCATCATACGCGCACGTTCTGCCTTGATAAAGAAATCAGAAATTTTGTAACCTTCGCGCTCAAGCACTGCACGCAAATCTTCTGTATCCGCCGCTGTGATAGTAGCAATGGTCTGCGTGCGAGCCCATGTGTCGCGAGATAGTTTAATTTTTGTAGTGGTATATCTCGTCGGATCTACTGTTACAAATACTATATTACGAGTTGTTTTTAGTAGGTTGTCGAACAGACTCGGTGGCAATTTTGATATTTTAAATTGTGGCTCTGCTTGTGGTAGATGCTCTACATTTGCCGCCAATACATTAAAAACAGCCTCACCTGCTGGAGTTTTGTAAATCGAGTCTGGTATTACTAATAGCACTTCAAACGCTGAACCAGAGATGTTTGGCATATAACCACCACCGTCTTTACAGCTTCCGAACATTAGTAATGTTATTATGCTAAAGCAAAATATAATCTTTTTCATATTTAAAATTTTGGCTTGTTTATCAAGATGCAAAGATACGAATTATATTTTAATTAACAATGTTTTTTGTGCATTTTTTATAGGGGGAAATTATATAAACTGCTTTGCAGAAATTTTGAAAATTTATTAAAACTATCTTGATTAGCATATCACGAGTTTAACAGGCTAAATGAGTGATGTAGGAGGTGAAATAGGCTAATAATTTTCTTGGTAGTATCAAATAAAAATTGTACTTTTGCAGCTAATTAAGTCGGTTGATTAAGTCGGTTGATTAAGTCGGTTGATTAAAATCTCTTTAATTAAATAACAAATATGAGAATTAAATAACAAATATGCGTCAACTCCCCGAACAATTTAAGCAAAATATCATTCAGCTATTAGGCGAACAAGAGGCATCGTTGTTTTTCGATGCGATAACTGAATCTCCCTCAGTAAGTGTGCGTTATAACAGTAAAATTGCTCTTGGAAATAGGGCGGTTGCTGATTTGCCAACCCTCTTTAATCTTCAACAAGTGGCGTGGTGCCCCGATGCATTTTATCTTGATGAACGACCTCAGTTTACGCTCGACACTCGTTTCCATTCTGGAGGATATTATGTGCAGGAGGCATCGTCGATGTTTTTATGGCAGGCTTTGTCGCAATATGTCGAGCGCGATGCAGCTGTATTTGATACGTGTGCTGCACCTGGCGGAAAGTCCACTCTTATAGCTGGTTATCTGTCGCAAAATGGTATGCTTGTTTCCAATGAATTTGTATCACAACGAGCGCATATTCTTACTGAGAATATGCAGAAGTGGGGTAGGGATAACTGTGTGGTGAGTAATAACAGTGTGGAGCATTTCGAGCAATTCCCAGAACTGTTTGATGTTGTGTGCGTTGATGCGCCCTGTTCGGGTGAGGGTATGTTTCGCAAAGATGAGGTGGCAATTGATGAGTGGTCGCTTGCGAATGTGCAAAAATGTGTTGAACGTCAGCGAGATATCTTATCTTCTGCTTGGACTACACTCAAACCTGGTGGAGTGTTGATTTATAGTACTTGTACTTATAACCGTGATGAAAATGAAGATAATGTAAACTGGCTGATTGATACTTTTGATGCTGAATATCTCGCTCTTGATGTTGATTCGAGTTGGAATATCACAGAAACTGAACGAGGATATAGGTTTTTGCCTCATAAAACTCGTGGCGAGGGACTTTTTCTTGCCGTGGTGCGCAAACCAGATGCCCCTCTTCGCAAGTCTAAAAACAAACCACCAAAACAGTTGCCTGCCAAAGCAGATGAGTTGTTGAATTGGATAGTGTCAGACGAATACAAATATAAAACTATTATCCATAAAGATATAGTTTATGCTGTTCAATCTCAGCGATATGAGTTGATGGTGCAGATGTTGTCTAAACTTAATATAATGACTTTTGGTATTCCACTAGCGCAGGTAAAAGGGCGTGATTTCATACCTCAAACGGCTCTAGCCCTGTCGTTATATATCAATCGTTCGCAGTTTTATCAGCAAGAGGTTGATCGGCTTACGGCTCTCACTTTTTTGCGCACAGAGGCGATAATTCTCCCCGATGCGCCTCGTGGTTTTGTGCTTATTACGCATGAGGATATTCCGCTTGGTTGGGTGAAAAATGTTGGTAACAGATGCAATAATCTCTATCCATCGCCATGGCGAATAAGAATGCAAATCAGGTAAGAATTTGTAAAAATTACTAAATAAAATATGCCCCAAAATAATAGCAAAATGAATAAAACTCTCCTTTCGCTCACAATACCAAATATTATCACCAATATTACTGTGCCACTGCTTGGTATGGTTGATTTGGCTATTGTAGGACGAGTTGATGGCGGTATCTATCTTGGGGCAGTGGCAATTGGTACTACTATATTCAATCTCCTCTATTGGGGTTTTGGCTTTTTGCGAGTTGGTACAACGGGATTTACAGCGCAGGCGTTCGGAAATAAAAGTATGTCGGAGTGTAGCGCAGTTCTAATCCGTTCGTCGGTTGTGGCGGTATTAATTGGTCTCTTATTCTGGTGTTTACAATTTCCGATTTTCTATTTGGTAGAGCAATTTATGAATATTTCACCCAATATGCTTGGCGAGGTGGAGAACTACTATTATGTGAGAATTTGGGCAGCCCCTGCCACGTTGATGCTCTATTGTATGAAGGGGTGGTTTTTGGGTATGCAAAACTCAAAGATACCGATGTGGATGGCTCTGGTGATAAATCTAGTAAATATAGTCTGTAGTTATTGGTTCGCTTTTCATCTCGGTATGGGACTTAAAGGGGTGGCACTTGGCACTTTAGTAGCGCAATATTCAGGACTCATATTTGGCTTGATTGCCCTAATTACTAGATTTTCGCCTGTGTTGCGCCAACTCAATTTGCGGTCGGCTTTTAACTTCAGTTCGATGAGGAGTTTCTTCTCTATCAATAGCGATATTTTTATCCGTTCGATGGGTTTAATTGCGGTATTTACATTTTTCACATCTGCATCATCAGCAATGGGCGATGATATATTAAATGCCAATACGCTTCTGTTGCAGCTCTTTACTCTCTTCTCTTATATAATGGATGGATTTGCCTATGCTGGTGAGTCGCTTACAGGGCGATTCTATGGTGCAAGAGATGCAAAGAATCTCCGACTCGTAATTCGTCTGCTTATTCGTTGGGGTATAGCGTTTAGTCTCATCTTCACACTGTTATATGTCACTGCGCTGCGACCTATTTTATCGCTCTTCACCGAAAATGGTTCGATTTTAGATGTTGCAATGCAATTTAAATATTGGGTAGTGGCGGTGCCGTTTTGTGGATTTTTGGCGTTTACTTACGATGGTGTAGCAACTGGTATGCTACTCACTAAAGCTCTCAGAAACACCATAGTTATGGCAACAATCTTATTCTTTGCCCTCTACTATTCCCTCACACCTTTCACCTCCAACAATGCACTCTGGATTGCCTTTCTCGCATTCCTTATTTTTAGAGGGCTATCACTGCACTTTATAATATCACGAAAGGAGTTGCCGTGACCCTACAAATCCCGCTTCAAAAAAGATAAGTTTACTTATAAATTATCTAATTTGCGCTGTTTGTGCATCTGATATGAGTTGTAGATATTCTGCCAGAATAGATAAAAACCTGGTGCTAAGGCAGAAATAGGATTAAGATAATGGTTGCAAATCCAGATTGCCAATATCGTGTTTTTTTGTCCTAACCCTTGAGTGCCAGCAATAGGCGAGTTGTATTTTAGCCCAATTTTATGACCGATATAAAACTGTACGATGCTAGAGAGCAACGAGCCAATGGCAATGTAAAGTACTGTGAGACTGTTTAATGGATTTTGTACCATCGAGTCGATAAGTAGTCCAATCGACACCACTAGTGCAAGTGCCCAAAGATAAAACGAGGCACTGTTGCATTTTACAAGTAAATCATTGAATTTGGGCATAAATATTTGCGCAAATTGAGCGAGAAGAAACGGTAAAATAAGTAGTGGGAATATTTTCTTCATTATGGCGTAAAACCCTAATAGAAAATCTGGACTGCTGCTCTCGGGTGCGATAATTGGGAACAGAAGAGGCACCACCACTGCAACTGCAGTATTACACAAAAGTGTATAGGTAGATACATTCGCCACATCGCCTTTGAGTTTTGATGTAACCACCGCTGCGGCTGTGGCAGTGGGACATAAAAAACATATCATAACCCCCTGTGCCACAATTCTGTCGAATGGTGCTACTATATAATATAGCGCAATAGCTCCCCCAATTTCGATAAGTAGTAGCCAAAGGTGCATAGCCGATATTCTTATCTCTTTGTATGAAATTTTACTAAATGTAAAGAGTAAAATGCAAAATATTAATAGTGGCGGCAAAAATGGAATATGTCCCACAATTTTATAACATGCTGCGCCAAGCACCATTGCCAATGGAAGAGTCCAATCGCGTATGAATTTTATCATTTTTTTCGGAGTTACCTGTTGTATTTGTCCCAATTATAATTCGACTGCAAAATTACTGCTAATTTCTTAATTTATGAAATTTTTTATAGAATTTTATTGTTGATAAAATAATTATCATTACCTTTGCAATGTGAAACTTATTGTGGGCAATTTTTTCTAGCCCCATATGCTAAATTCTAGGTCTATATGATTGAAATTAAAGGATTAACCAAAGATTACGGTGCAGGTCGTGGAGTGTTCGATTTGGATTTGACGATAAAAAAAGGAGAGGTGCTCGGGTATCTAGGTCCTAATGGTGCAGGCAAAACCACCACAATTAGGCATCTTCTGGGCTTTATCAAAGCCGATAGCGGTAGTGCCTATATCGACGGATTAAATACGATTGAGAAGCGAGAATTGATTATGCGTAAAGTGGGTTATCTGCCTGCCGAAACTGCCTTTTTTGATGGTATGAACGGACGAGAATTTCTTGATTTCATCTCTGGTATGCATCAATTAAGCTCTACAACATTCAGAAATGAGTTGATTGACCGTTTTGAGATTGATACAAATGTAGGATTGCGCAAAATGTCAAAAGGAATGAAGCAAAAGATAGCTTTAGTGGCGGCATTTATGCACCAGCCAGAGGTGTTGATACTCGACGAACCAACATCAGGTCTCGACCCATTGATGCAACGAGAGTTTAACGAATTGATTCTTGAAGAGAAACAGCGAGGGGCTACCATTCTAATGTCGTCGCACAGTTTCGACGAGGTGGAGCGCACTTGCGACCGTATAGCCATTATCCGTCAGGGTAAACTAGTTGTGGTAGAGGATATTGATACCATAAAATCGAAACAGAAAAAATATTTCGAAATAGAGTTCTCATCTATCGACGATGCAAATAGATTTGTTTCGGAGTTTGGAGGCGAACTCAATAACCGTCTAGTAAAAGTGGCGGTAACAGCCGATTTAAATACCTTTATCGCCACACTGCTCAATTACGATGTAACCAATTTAGTTAGTCAATCAGCCTCACTCGAAGAGGTATTTATGCACTATTACAAATAAAACTTCTCCCTTAAATATTTACATATATGATACTTACACTATTCAAATACGATATAAAACAAAATTGGGGCGTATGGACTATAGTTTTAGCCGTTTTGTTGCTCTATTTTACAGTGATATTGGGTATGTACGACCCAGTTAGTAATCAAACACTTATAGATTTGGCAGCGATGAAGATGTCGCCAGAGTGGCTTCAAGCATTTGGCTTTGAGGTACAAGTTACCTCGTCGCTTATCGACTTCATCAGCTCCTTTTTCTACGGTATGTTGATGATACTCTTCCCACTGATATATCTCATTATTGGGGCAAATAGAGTAGTGGTACAGCACATTGATAGAGGTTCGATGGCATTTTTGCTCACCGCACCATTTACTCGCACCAAGATTTTACGCACACAAATTATTTTTCTGGTTGGCTCTCTATTTGATCTCTTTTTCACCTTTACGGTTATTGCTGTGTTACTTGCCCATTTTCAGTTCCCAGGTATGCTTGATTATGGTCAGTTTATCTATCTCAATTTAGGGGTCTTTTTGTTATATTTCTTGCTCTCGTCTATAGCTATTCTTGGGTCAGTAATTTTCAATCAATCGCGCCATGCGATGGCTGTAATTGCCGGTGTACCAGTCCTTATGTATATAATGCAGATGATAGCCAATGCCAATCCAACCTACGAATGGACAAAATATCTATCTTGTTTCACCCTTTTCGATAATACCGCTATAGCATCAGGCGAATTGACAATAATCAACTATTTAGCGATGTTTGTCCTCTCGGTTGTTATATATTTTGTAGCGTTTACGATATTTAAGCGCAGAGATATTTCGGTATAGTGGTAACTTACCCCATATTATTTAATTGAATATTATCCAATACGATATCAAAATCACTATTGCTCTCGATATCCTGAGCGATATAGTCTTCTTTGTCTGGCATTTTTGCAAGTATTGCTTCATCGCTAACTTTTAAATATTTACGTATCCTTTTCAACAACTTAATTTCGTTGTAGTCAATGATATTATCAGCCTCAATTGCTTTAATAGCTATTGAGATTAACTCAATTTCTTCATCTTCGTTAAGGTTTGCATTTTCAATATCTTTAAATAGAGTTTGAAAAAACAAAGAACTATCTGATTCAAAAGTTTCAATAAAATCATTGAATAAGTTTGTAATATTAGTCTCCCCTTTAAAAACATTTGCAAACAGTTGATTAATACAATCTATTTCGCTTTTTTCAATACTTCCATCACAAGCCACACAGGCTAATGATACTCTAATAAATAATTCTGTTCTCATAGCTTTATAATTTTAAAATCCTATTTTTCTTCTTTCTGGTTCTTTCTTTTCTGGTTGAGATGGGGTTTTACCTTCAAATTCATCTCTAATTCTCTCGTGTTTTTTTAACTCACTAGCAGATATAGATGGAGTTTTTCCTTTAATTACTCGAAGTAAAATATCCATAGTTATATGCTCTTGATCTTCACGTATTGTTAGGCGAGCACTATCATCAACCAAAAATTTTATATCGGCAGAAACAAAACTTTCAGTCTCTTTAGCTAGTAGGTCATAATCTATTCCAAAGTCAGTTGGTCTATTTTTCAGGTAAATTTCAAACATGGCTTTGCGTGCTTCAAAATCGGGTGGAGACAGATAATATTTTTGCTCCAATCGTCCAGATCTTAATATTGCAGGGTCAATTGATGTTGGTAAATTGGTTGCCCCAATAATGAATAATCCACTCTCTCCGGCATTATTCATTTGAGCTAAAAACTCATTTACTACACTCGTATTCATATGACTTACATTGCCATTCTCTCTATTTGGCACAATGGCATCTATTTCATCGATGAATATTATACTAGGGGCTTGTTTTCTAGCCTCGTCAAATAGTTGTTTTACATTGCCTTGCGATGCGTTCACCCATTTGCTTTGTATGTCAGATGGTTTAATTTGATAAAAATTAAATCCTACCTCCTCAGCTAGCTTTTCTGCAAAAAATGTTTTACCACAGCCAGGAGGACCATACAAAAGCATTCCGTTTGGTAAATTTAAACCGAATTTTTTATACTTCTCTGGGTTCTCTAATAGTTTAATAACATCAGACTGAATTTGATTTTTCAGTTCAGTCATACCTGCAATATCTTTAAATCCATTGCCAGTTTTTCTGTTTTCTTTGCTACTTTGATCTTCGTTATTGTCTTTGGCTATTGTGTTTGGCTTGTTTTGTGTTATAGGTTTTACTTCTGTTTTTCCTTCCAAAGCAGAGATAAATTCATCGGCAGAATTAAATCTATCATCTATATTATAGGCGATAGCTTTACAAATAATATTAGCCAAATTTTCATCAAACTCAAATTTATCGATATCTAGAAATTTAAGAGGCTTTTTTCTCTCTTTGTTTATAGTGTCTATTGCGTTTTCTCGATTAGATAAATATTCTGATATTTGAATAAAATGGGGCGGAAGTCCAAATATTAGATGATACAGCATCACCCCAACAGAATATATATCAGATTGGATTGTAAATACTCCGTTCATAGCCTCTGGAGCAAGATAAAAAGGATTCAAACCCTCTCTTTGGAAAGAGCCAATACCTTGATCTAAATATCTAGCATATCCAAAATCTATCAATTTTGTAGATATTGTTTTTTGCGATAAATCCAACATTACATTCTGAATAGTTATTTCATTGTGTATTATTGATTTTGGTAAAGTATGTAGATATTTTAAACTATTAAGAACACCCAACACAATCTGTTTTGCATCATATACACTGCAAGAATCCTCTCTCGATGCTCTTTGAGAGACAGTTTCACCGCTTACAAATTCAAATACTAGATATACAAATTTTTTGCCATCTAATATTAATTCTCCGCTATCTTTATACGATGTTATATTAGGGTGGTGGAGTTGGCTTACAATTGTCAACTCCAATACATTACCATTTTCGTCAAATTGAGTTCGATGCAGTTTTGCATAGTTTATAAGTTTTAGAAAATATGTTTTTCCATTTTCATCTTTTACCCTATAAGTCTCAGCATAACTACCATCTGCAATTGGAAAAGTTATTTTGTATTTACCGATATTCGTGTTTTTTTGTAACATAAGATTATAAAAATTAAAATAATTTATTATGGTTCCTCATAAAAATAACTGGAATATTTCCCATTCCATTTGAAAACACCTTTATCCCATCTGTATAAGAATGGATTGATTTGAAATTTTATATATATTTTAGTGTTATTGATTTGATAGGTATTTGAATAGCCGAGCTTATTTCCTAATTCAATCTCGTATGTCCCGTAGTTTAAACTTGTGGGTACTAATATAAAGTCGATTTCCTTACCACTCTCATCCATTGTTCCTCTATCAAGTTGAACCTTTTCATATACACCAACAACTGTATGCTTTTTCCAATTATTATAATTTTCTGCTGGACTTAAAGTTGCATTTAATATAATGCATAATATAATTAATAGCTTTTTCTGTAACATGATTAACTTTGAATTAATATTTACTTGTGGATATATAATATTCTACTTCGTATTTACCTCCATCTAGTTCCTCTGTGCCAGCATATTTGCCTACATTATGAGCATTTACAGATGCAGCAACTTTATATTTACCATTTTTTAGTGATAAATATTTATATTGTTTTGGAGAAATAATTACTCTCTTACTTGTAGTTCCACTATACAAAAGGGTAAGAGTATATCTTGTATTATTATATATTTCTATACTCGTTTCACTACCATATCCATAACTCGTTTTATCCATAGATGGTAATGTTCCGTGTTCACCTGCAAATATATTTGCAACCTCTAAATCAATGAGTTTCTGATTTGCAGATGATTTCTTTTTCCCATTAGGATATAAATTTAAGTACTTTGTAAATTAGGATATTGTATTTTCTTCGTTAGCTTGAGTCCAAGCTCTATCATCTGTGCCCCAAAGTTTATTTTCCAGAATTTCCAGAATTTGATTAGCATCTTTATGATGTGTTTCTGGTGTTTTAACTAGAAAGTTTTTCCAAGCATTAATTGAGTTTATTTTTTTTGCCTCCTCATATAATGCATTACTTTTTTTCTCCACCTCAACTTTAGCATCCTTAATACAAGGTGATTTAGGATATTTCGTTTGGTAATTTATTAGAGCTTCAAAAGTTCCTTCTTCTAAAGCTATTTGATATAACTCACCGTAAGCATCTTTTACATATTTACTATTTGGGTATTCTTTGATGAATAACTCATAATTAGTTGCATATGGATAATTTGAATTAATTTCTTTGTATGCATATTTATCAGCACAGATATCTTTGTGAATTACTATTCCAGCGTGTATTACAATTGCACAGCAAATAAAAATTATTAGTGATATTTTATTTTTCATGATTATGGGAATGTAGGTTTATCACTTTCAGGCATATCAAGTAATTCAATTACAGCAATAACGACAGGATGAAGATTTTCCACTGTTGGGCTATTTTGTATCATTTCAGCCCCTTGAGTAAGGAGTTGCCTAGCTCTATTTGCATCTTTCCATGGGTAGTTGTTGAAATTCTTTAAATGGCGTTCAATAAATCCCATTAGTTGATATATAAATGATACTTGAAAAAAGACTAATTTGATGTTTTTTAGCACCTCACGTGCAATATTTACATCTCCTTTTCTTATTGCAACATCTGTCTGTTTGCGCAACTCATCTACTTCAGCATCGTGTTCATTTCCGAGTTCGTCATTAGCTTTTTCTAAACGTCTGAACTCTTCTTTTAATTCATTTTCAATGCTTTCCCATTCATATTTTTTCTCAACTCTCTCCATTTCAATAAAGGCACGTCTTAAGTCTGCAAGCAGGTGTAATCTACCATCATCAGATGATTTTTCCCCATCAAAACGATTTGATACGTCATTTACCATTTTATTAGCTTCTGCAATTTCAGATTTAGGTATTGCTCCACTTGATTCTAATTTAGAAATTGTCTTTTTAGCCTCTTTCATTCTGACCATTAATTCATTTGCAGATATAGCTGTGCGTTGCTCAATGTTAATTTCCTTTTCGATAGACTCACCAATAGCTATAAATTGAACTTCTACTGTCAGTAATTGAGAACGATCCACATTAATAGTAATATCAATATCACTATCTGCAGGCACAAGAGTAGGTACATCATCACCATTTATTATAACATCAGTAACGTGGTCATTGTTTATGGCATTACTGCCATCCACATTGTACTCCCCTAAATAAATTGGAATAACTAATCTATCATTTTCAACACCTGGGCGAATTTGTTTTGGTGTTTTTAAGCCATTTCTTACACCTACAGCAGGTAGCGGTTTGTTTTTTTCTAAACCTTTTAAAGACATGAATATATCTTTTTCTTGTGTTGTATCTCTAACCTCAATACCTATGTTGTATGGTAGCACAGCACTACCCACTTTTGTCCCTTGTATTATTGTAAATTCATTAGGAAAACAAGGGAGGGTATTACCAGCGTCATCATAACTAATAATGTTAAATGAATTTGCTTTGCCATCTTGTAGTAAGCATTCTATTACATCACCAGTTGCATTGATTTCTATTTTACCACTTGACCAACCTTTGTCTGATCTTACTATCTCTACTAGCATTTTTTCTGGAACGTTTCCAGTGCAACTATTAGGCAATAATTTTACTGTAACATACTCTTGAGTTTCAACGGTATTGGATTCATATTTTACATCAAGAGCAATACTGCCCATCTCGAGTTTAATTTCTGTATCATCTACTATTCCAGAAGCATACAATGCAGCACCTTTTGCAACAGCGGTCATTGGGTCAATGCTTGTATCTACATTAGTTGTTATCTGTTCTTTTAACATCTCTCTCAGAATAGGAGAATATGTTGGTCCACCCACAAGTATCAATGAATCTAATTTATCATTGCTTATATTATTTCTTTGTAGCAGTTGTTTACAGATATCTATTGCTTTTTGAAATATTGGAGATAGTACTGCTTTTAATTCTTCTCGTGTAATTATTAAATCCAATTCAAGCTCGGTACCTTCATCATCTTCGCCAAATTCATCTAATTGAGAAGTAATATCAGCCTGTTCATTGAAAGATAATTGATTTTTTGCTTGCTCAGCATAGAATTTCATAGCATCTCGCAGTATTTCTTTTCTATTGCTATCGCTTAAAATGTTATTAATTACATATTCCTCTTTTAAATATGGTATTATTATCTCGTCTACTATTGCATAGTCAAGATTTTTACCGCCTAAGTAATTATCTCCTTCGGTGTCAATTACTTGCATTATCCCATCTTCAACTTTTAAAAGAGCAACATCGAAAGTTCCACCACCAAAGTCAAACACTAGCCATATCCCATCTTTTTTATCACTACTCAATCCATATGCCATTGATGCTGCAATTGGCTCTTGTAGTAGTTCACAAGAAGTAATACCTGCAAGTGTTGCAGCACGTTTAGTTGCCGCAATTTGGTCGCTTTTAAATTTTGCAGGTATAGTAATTACTGCTGCTGTTATATTGTCATCTGATACAAAAGATTTCAGTGCTTTTAGTATTTCTGCAGATAGATCTTCTGAATTGAAATCTTTCTCCATATTGGAACTTCGATATTGTGTGTCAAGCCCCATTGTGCGTTTAAATTCTATAAATACATTGCTACCTGAATTTCCCCATTTCTTTGTCATGCGAGATTTATCTGATTTCAAATCGTTCATTGCTCCATCTCCTGCTTTAACAACTCTTTTTTTTGTAAAGCTCACACAAGAGGGTAGCGTGTCTTTGAGTGTGTCAGTTTTCTTTATTATAGTGGAACCATTTTCTAGTTTACAGATAGCGGAATTGGTTGTTCCAAGGTCAATTCCATACTTCATTTTTACTTGTATCATATTTTTTATTATTAGTTTTGACTTACTGTTATTTGTGCAGATTGAATCATCTCACCGCTGTAGTTTATTTGAGGTTTAATAATACCAGAGATAATTTGTTCCCCTTTTTGTAATGTTTCATCGTTAATAAAATTTGGAATGACCTTCATCCCATCGTGATATGGTTTCCCGAGCATATCAACAAGTTCATACCCATTGGCTAACAAATTATCTTTCATCTGCTTAATGGATTTTGATAATTGCTTGTATCCTTTGATTGTTTTATCCATTTTGTACAATGTCATCTCCATAAAGGTGATTCTATCTGCTATAGTTTTTATTAGTGAATGATCTATTATTGGATTATCTGGTGATGTTTGAGTATTAGCAGTAATTGCAGATGTTAATTTTTGAATTTCCTCTATCTCTGATGACAATTTGCCTACTATTTCTTCATTTAGTTTGTTTGTTAGCTCTTTGAGTTTGTCAATCTTTTTTTCTGTAGAATTTATGCTTTTTCGGTATAAAACTATAGCTAAAATTACTGATAATACTATAGCTAAGCCTGCAATAATTGATATCCATAATGTTCTGTTTTTAATGGTTTGATTAATGAGATTGGTGTGATTATCTGTTTTTTCGTCAGTCTCTGTTATTCTCTGCTTTAAATTTTCGGTGTTTTTATTGAGATCTTTTGCATTGGAACTAATAGCAGCACTATTTACTCTGATAGAATTTCGTAAAACATCAGTACTATCTATTTGTGAATTATACGATTTTCTTAATTGTGAAATTTGTCTTTTATGATCTTCATTGCTGTTTTTAAGAATAACAATATCCTTTTTTAAATCTGTAACTATTTGTGTTATTGAGTCTATTTTATTCTCTATTGAAAATTTCTCATTATTAATGTCAGATACTTCGTTCTGTGCATTTAATATCACTGATAGTGATAAAATTAAAATTAATGTTATTTGTTTCATATTGATTAGGGTGTTATTTGTTTTAAAAATAATTTGTGTAGATGTATCTTATTATTAATTGCATTGAGTTACTATTGCACCAATTATTATAATTAAAATTATCACAATGAATTCTGCATATTCTCCAAAGAAACTAGGTATTTGCCCTAGTAGACGATTAAGTGTTTGTTCATTATTGTTAATTCTAGTCCTACATTGAGTGTCAACATCTAGTGTTTTGATAATTTCTATAACTTTTTGTGCATCTTTGATATTTGACTTGCTTTTTTGTGCATTTACAATATCAATAAGTACTCCAAGTGCATTGTGGGCTATTGCGGAAGATATCTGTATATATAATTCATCATTTTTACCTAATGCTTTCTTGATATTTTGAAGTTTAGGTATACATTCATTTACTAATTGTTGGGCAGCATAAATAGATGGATAATCCTGAGCTTGAATATTTTTTAGTTTATTTGCAACAAACGCAAGGTCTCCTTCTATTGTGCTATGTTTTTTCATTTGCTTAAGAGTATCAACATTTTCCTGGCATCTATCCTTTAGCAATTTACTAACAGCAATACTAAGAGCGTATCCTTGCAATTGAAGTGCATTATCAATAGCATTATCATCATTGGATTCATTAAAATAGTTTATGCCGCATTGCAAAATTTGTCGTGCAAGATTATCAACTACCGTTTGATATTGCATATTATCAGTAGAACACAACTCGTTTAATTGCTCTAAAGCACTTTTTGTATTATTAATTAAAGCACATCCAGCTCTATAATTTGCATCTGCATTATCTCTACAGTTTTTTGCTTTAGCAATTTCACTGTTTATCAATGCAATAGGTTTGCCAATTACGATACTCTCTAAATAATCGTCATCATCACTTGATTTGCCACAACTTTTATAAGCGTCCAATAATTCAGAAGCCTCTATATAATTGAGTAATTCGTCAATAAACAGTTTTGATAAAGTGTCAGCATCAATTTTGAAAGTATCACCACATATCGTTCTAGCAAAATCTTCTCTATATTTATTTTCGTGAATTAGTTCTGTTATATTTTCAATTGCGGTATCTAAATCTTCTTGTATAAGAGCTAAAACACCACAATTTAATAAAGAAGAGTAGCATTTTTTCTTTTCAAAAATTTCAAATGCCTTTTCGTAGTTTTCATTTTTGATATGATTAAGAGCAACATCATCAATTGAAGATGTATTGATAAACCAGAATAAAGCATGTTTGATTTTATCTGTTGGAAGACTTATTGCTGCGGAAGCATTTGCAACACCTTGTTGATTTCTACTTATTTCTGATAATAATTTAGGTGTTATATCATCAGTTGGAAAATTTGTTGTTTTACCAACATTTGCAAATGCTGCTATTTTCCCTGAGTGAGCAGTGATCTCCTTTATACCTGCATTAGTGTATACACCCAACACTCTAAATGGATTGTTAACGATATTCTGTATCATATTAAAAATATTATTGTTTTTGTGTTTTTGTTAACCTGTATAGGTGCAGAGCACCCACCATAAATGTATCTTTATACAGCATTGCTTAACTAGCTCGTAAGCTAGTTTTACATAAATTCTATTGTTTTAAGAAAAAAAGTAGAGGCACAAAAAAAGGCTTACTCCTGGATTCGAGGTATTACCACACACCTGCCCACCTAATAAGTAAGCCCACGTATAGGTACGTGAGCATAATACTTATTGTTTTTAGGTGGTTTTTCGGTAAAGTGGTAATTTTCGAATCCCCAAAACAATAGCAAAACGCTATAAAAAGCAGATTATCAAATGTTACATTGTTGTTCTGCTTATAATATGTAATGAATAAATTATCTTTTTGTATTGAAATTTGAATGTTTAAATACAGTAGAGTATTATTCAACCGCAAAAGTATATAAAATTATTTATACTACCAAACAAAATTTAATTTTTTACCTTGTGGAGATGAAATTCGCCTCTGAATACCTTATATAGTTTACTATCGCTATTTTAATTTGCTGCAAATTGTTGGTTTACATATATCTATTCTTAATTAAATATTTTCAATAGTAATTTTGTAATTGCGATATTTGTTTGTAACACTTTTTTTTCTTACCTTTGCAGGGTGATTTAAAGTGATAATCTTTATTAATCTTTTATAGTTATTATGGGAAAATTTAAAATAATATTTTTTGTGCTGTCAGCTATGATTTTAGCGGCTAGTTGTAAAATTCAAGATGCGCCAGGGGCATATTTGCCGGCAAAAGGTCAAAAAAAATCTGCTCTTAGTGTAGAGGAACCTGTTGCTCCGCCTGTTGTGCCTAAACCAGATGTAAAAGAGGAGCCAGAGCCAGAACCTCAACCAGTTAAAGAGGAACCAGAAGCGGTTCAAGAGCCTGAATTGGTTAATATTGAGGACTATAATGAGCCAGAACCTGTGGTGGAAGAAGCAACTGTTCAAACCGAACCAGAGGTTACTCGCAAAGAGCAATTTGATGTGGTGGCAGGGCAAACGGATGTGGATTTGCGTAACTACCACGTGGTAATTGGTAGTTTTGGTAAACAAAATAATGCTATCAACCTCCAATCGCAAATGCGCCAAGAGGGTTACAAACCAGTTGTTGTTGTAAACAAAAATGGTATGTATCGTGTTATTTTACAGTCATTTGATACTTATCAAGGAGCGCGCACTAAGATTTCAGAAATAGTTACTAAATTCCCTGATGCTTGGGTTTTGGTGCAACAAAAATAATGGATAATACTTCATTACGCATACTAGGGGCAGGCTCTGCGATGCCAAAAGCAAACCTTTTTCATACGTCGCAAATCCTCGAAATGCGCAACAAGCAATTTATGATTGATTGTGGCGAGGGGGCACAGATTAGAATGAGAGAGTATGCTGCGAGAACAAATAGACTCAATCATATATTTATCTCGCATCTGCACGGTGATCATTGTTTTGGTTTGATGGGGCTGATTTCTACTCTTGGTATGATGGGGCGCACGTCGGATATTATAGTCCATTCGCACCCAGATTTACAAACTCTATTGGCTCCGCAGGTGAAGTACTTCTGCTCTGATTTTCCTTTTGAGGTGATTTTTGAGCCTTATACTCCATATGCATCCGAGGTGATATATGATGATAAAAGTGTGAAAGTAACCACGTTGCCCTTAAAACATAGGGTGCCTACTAGTGGTTTTTTGTTTGAAGAGAAATATACTGAGCGACATTTGATCAGAACGATGATAGATGCATATGAAGTGCCGATAGCTTTTTATAAAGAGTTGAAGGCTGGGGCTGATTTTGTTACTCCAGATGGGGAGGTGGTGCCTAATTCTAGATTGACTACTGACCCAACTCTACCCAAAAAATATGCATATATCTCAGATACTGCATATACCGAAAAGCATATTGATTTGTTGCACGGTGTGGATTGTCTCTATCACGAGGCTACTTTTTTGGCAGAGGATAAGGTGAGGATAAAAAATACTTTACATAGTAGTGCAGCGCAGGCGGCAACAATTGCAAAAAAAGCTGAGGCGAAGATGTTGATAATAGGACACTATTCGGCTAGATATGACACTTCCAAGCCATTTCTTGATGAGGCGCGAACGGTATTCGAGAATACCTTTGCGGCAAAAGATGGAGATTTGTTTAAGTTTTAAGGGGTTTATAATAATTTCTAAAACACAATAGGGTATTTGACTTACCCTAAAATATATGACCTAAAAATGTATGATGAATAATTTAATGCGAAATTTGTTTTTGATTTTTATGCTGTTGTGCACTACTGTTGTAAGTGCTCAATCTCTCTCTGATGCCGAAGCGCTTTTTAATCAAGGGGAGTATGCAAAATCGTATGATATTTATGAGAAGTTATTGAAAAACAGAAATGCTACTGGTCTCTTGCGATACAAGGCAGCGCGCTGTTTGTTACCTCTTAATAGATACGAAGAGGCGATACCGCTACTAAATGAGGCGGCAAAACGTAAAGTTACAAAAGCATATTATTATCTTTATATAGCATATTTCGAGAGTTACTATTTTGAAAAAGCTGTCGATGCTCTCAATCTCTATATTGAACTGAGCGAGGGTAAAATATCAGATGCCGAGGAGCTCTCTCTGCAAGGAGAGTTGCGAAAGGCGCAATTGGGAGCTAGTATGATTGAACGCATTGAAGATGTGGCGATTATAGATAGTGTGAAACTGCATAAAGCGCAGTTTTTGTCAGCTTATAGGTTGTCTGCTGAGTTAGGGTCGGTAGCTCCTTATTACGAGATAGTTGGTATGCCTACTCCTAAGCAACAGATGGTGTTTAATTCTGGCAGAAACGACAGAATGATCTATGCATATGATGTGGAAGATGGTGTAAATCTTGATTTAATGATATCGTATCGTTTGGTTGATGGGTGGAGTGATGTTCTGCCTCTTTCTGATGTAATTAATTCGGAGAGAGATGAAAATTATGCATATGTTTTGCCTGATGGTGTTACGATATATTTTGCCTCTAAGGGACACAACTCGTTGGGTGGGTATGATATTTTTATGAGTAGATACAACAACTCGCAAGAGGATTATTCTACTCCTGTAAATTTGGGTATGCCTTTCAACTCTCTTGCCAACGACTATATGATGGTGATTGATGAGATGGCGCACGTGGGGTGGTTTGCCTCTGATAGATTTCAACATTCTGATTCTGTGGTGGTTTATGAGTTTATTCCGAACGGCACCAAACGACTTTTAGATAGCAATGATAAGGAGTATAATAGACTAGTGGCACAATTGAAGGTGTTTAGAGAGCCAAATTACAACGAAGAGGAAGATGATGATGACGATGAATATATGATGGAGTCGAATGATGAAGAGTTGGAGGTTGGCATTAATTTTATTATATCTGATAATATTCTATACACCTCTCTCGATCAATTTGTGAGTGAAGATGCTAAAAAGTTATTCGATAAAATTGTAGATGCTGACAAACGTCTCGAGTCTCTATATATCATTTTAGATGGTAAACGTAGATCATTCTTATTCTCAGAAAATGAGCAAGATAAACAGATTTTGCGAACAGAAATACTATCACTCGAAAATGATATTCTCCGGTATAAAGACCTTGTAAAAGAGTACACTTTGCAAACTAGGCGCGCAGAGCTGAAAGCACTTGGGCGATAGTAAGATATCAGTTAATTCGCTAGTGATTAATTTGTTGGCTAATTTGTTAATAGTTAACCTGTTAATTGTTGGTTATTCGTCATTGTTTACCCCTCTTCTCGCCACAATTTCTTCATCAATTCGTTGATTTTCTCCTCTGTAGGATTTGGTTGCGCATGCCATAACTTGGTGGTGCGTAGTGCATCTGGCATATATTGCTGCGCCACAAAATGGTTAGGGAAATCGTGAGCATATTGATATTCTGCTCCGTAATTTAGCTCTTTGAGCAGTTTGGTTGGCGCATTGCGCAAATGCAATGGTACTGGCAAATTACCACTTGATTTTACTAGTTCAAGTGCCTCGTTGATAGCTAGATAAGCGGAGTTGCTTTTAGGACTAGTCGCAAGGTATATAGTAGTCTCTGCCAGTGGAATACGACCCTCTGGAAACCCAATTTTATGTACAGTCTCAAAACAAGCATTGGCAAGCAACATCGCATTTGGATTTGCTAGTCCAATATCTTCTGCTGCCGAAATCATTAATCGTCGAGCAATGAATTTTGGGTCTTCGCCAGCTGCTATCATTCTCGCCAACCAGTAAATAGCCGCGTTAGGGTCTGACCCTCTAATGCTTTTGATAAAAGCCGAGATGATATCGTAGTGCATCTCACCGCCTTTGTCGTATGCTAATGGATTTTGTTGCAACTGTGTGGTTACTAAATCATTGGTTATAACAAGTTCCCCTTCTGGTTGTGCATTAATCAACACTTCTAATATATTCAATAATTTACGTGCATCACCTCCAGAAAATCTAAATAGTGCCTCGTTCTCTTTAATAGTTATAGTTCTCTTTGATAGTTCTGAGTCTTCTGAGATTACACGTGCAGTAAGATTTTCTAAATCAGCCACTTCTAGCGGTTTGAGTACATAAACCTGACAACGAGAGAGTAGTGGTGTGATTACTTCAAATGATGGATTTTCTGTTGTAGCTCCAATTAGTGTGATTGTTCCATTCTCCACTGCACCCAATAGAGAATCTTGTTGAGATTTACTAAATCTATGAATCTCATCAATAAATAGGATCGGGTTTGCTTGCGAAAAAAAACGAGAATTTTTTGCTTTTTCAATTACATCTCGCACATCTTTTACACCTGATGTTACAGCACTTAGCGTAAAAAATGGTCGGTCGAGTTTATTTGAAATAATCCGAGCCAGAGATGTTTTACCCACCCCGGGAGGTCCCCATAAAATAAATGAAGAGATATTGCCGCTCTCTATCATCTGACGCAAAACCGACCCCTCGCCTACAAGGTGAGATTGTCCAATGTATTGGTCTAATGTGCGAGGGCGCATTCGTTCTGCTAATGGTTGCATCTGAAATTGAAATTTTATGCAAAATTACTACTTTTTTATTGAATGAGCAAGAGAAAAAAGTTTTTTATTTTTTGCTTGTATATGTGGAAAATAAATAGTAACTTTGCCATACTTTAATCAATGATTAATAAGCGAGCATCGAGTGCTCAGTAAAAAAAATATAAATGAAAAAATCAATTGTTATTGCAATGACCGCTGTGTTATGCGTTAGCTGTGGACAAAAACAGCAAAAAGAGGGTGCTCAAAGTACCACATTGTCAACCCCTTCGATTGAAGAGTTTGATTATAAGGTAGATAGATTTGCCGATGTAGAGGTAATCAGATATCGTGTGCCTGGTATAGAAAATTTATCTCTTAAACAACAAGAGATGTTGTACTATCTATCTGAGGCTGCGATTTGTGGTCGTGATATTCTGTTTGATCAAAACGGTAAGTATAATTTGGCTATCCGTACACTGTTGGAGGCTATCTATGTTTCAGAAAATATTGATAAAAATACTGACGAATTTAGGGCGATGGAGTTGTATTTGAAGAGAGTATGGTTGTCAAACTCTATTCATCACCACTATTCTGGCGATAAATTCAAACCGGAATTTTCGCAACCTTGGTTCGAAGAGGCAGTATCTATGTTGCCTGTTGATGTTCTTCCTTTAGGTGAAAATCAATCTGTGGCTGAATTTGTTGCTGAGATTACTCCTGTAATTTTCGATCCAACTTATATGGCGCAACACAAAAATCAATCGCCAGACGAAGATATTATTGCAACATCGGCGAGTAACTACTACAAAAATGTTACTCAAGCTGAGGCTGTTGATTTTTATGGTAAGATGAAAGATGCAAATGATCCTCGTCCAATCTCTTATGGTATGAATTCTCGTCTTGTAAAAGGTGATGATGGTAAATTATTCGAAGAGGTATACAAAGTAGGCGGTAAATATTCTGCTGCTATGGAAAAAATCGTATATTGGTTAGAAAAAGCAGCAGGTATTGCAGAGACTGAAGCTCAACGCGTTGCACTTGAAAAAATGATATCGTTCTATCGCACTGGCGACCTAAAAGAGTTTGATGAATATGCAGTTCTTTGGGTAAATGATACTGAGAGTTTGATTGACTATGTATGTGGATATACTGAGTCTTATGGCGATCCACTTGGTATGAAAGCAAGTTGGGAAGCTCTTATCAACTTTAAAGATTTAGAGGCAACAGAGCGCACAATCAAAATTTCTGATAATGCTCAATGGTTTGAAGATAACTCACCTATCGAACCAGAATTTAAAAAAGAAGAGTGTAGAGGTGTAACCGCTAAGGTTATTAACGCTGCAATGATGGGTGGCGATTGTTATCCAACTACTCCTCTTGGTATTAATCTCCCAAATGCTAACTGGATACGTGCTGAGCACGGTTCAAAATCTGTTACAATCGAAAATGTATCAGAGGCTTACGCTCAATCGTCGGCAGGTTCTGGGTTTAACGAAGAGTTTGTGTGGAGTGATGTTGAGCTAGAAATGATGAACAAATACAAATATATCACTGATAATCTTCATACTGACTTGCACGAATGTCTTGGTCACGGTTCTGGTAAACTTGCTCCTGGTGTAGATCCTGATGCTCTTGGAGCTTATGGTGCTGTGGTAGAAGAGGCTCGTGCTGACTTGTTTGGTCTATATTATATCGCTGATGCTAAAATGGTTGAGTTAGGCTTGTTGCCAGATGCTGAGGCTTACAAAGCGCAATATTACTCATATTTGATGAATGGTTTGATGACTCAAACTACACGTGTGCAATATGGTAAAAATATTGAGCAAACACATATGCGTAATCGCCAATTAGTAGCTAAATGGATTCTTGAAAAATCACAAGAGGACAACTCGGTTGAAGTGCGTGAGCGCGATGGCAAACTATATCTTGTAGTAAATGATTATGAGGTGTTGCGAGATAGATTTGGTGCGTTGCTTAAAGAGATTCAACATATTAAATCTACAGGTGATGCAGCTGCTGCAAACGCTATGGTTGAGAAATATGCAATTAACATCGACCCTGTAATGCACCGCCAAATCCTTGACCGTTATGCAGCATTGAATATGTCTCCATACAAAGGTTTTGTTAATCCTGTCTATGTGCCTACATTTGATGAAAATGGTAATTTTGTTTCTCTTGCGATGGATTATACCGAAGGTTATGTAGAACAACACTTGCGTTATTCTCGCGATTATGCTTATTTAGCTCACCCATATATGAAAAATGTAGTTACAGATGCAGTATCTGTATCAAAACCAGTAAAATAATAAAATATGTTTTCAGGAATAGTAGAGGAGGCAGCTGTTGTAACAGCGTTGCGTAAAGAGAATGAGAATTTGCATATCACTATGCGTTGTGGGTTTACTCACGAATTGAAAATCGACCAAAGCGTGGCACACAATGGTGTTTGTCTTACAGTGGTTGATATTCAGGGAGATGAGTATACAGTAACTGCCATAAAGGAGACGCTAGACAGATCAAATCTTGGTGTGCTACAAGTTGGTAGTAAAGTGAATTTGGAACGTTCGATGCTTATGAATGGTCGTCTCGACGGTCATATCGTTCAAGGACACGTAGATCAAACTGCTCGCTGCACAGAGGTGCGCGAGGCAGATGGTAGTTATTACTATCACTTTGTGTATGAAACTACTGAGGAGATGCGCCGTCGCGGTTATTTAACTGTGGATAAAGGTTCTGTTACTGTTAATGGTGTTTCGCTTACTGTGTGCACTCCTACAGATGATAGTTTCGAGGTGGCAATTATACCTTATACATACGAATTTACAAATTTCTGTCAAATTGTAGAGGGTACAATCGTAAATCTTGAATTTGATATTATTGGTAAATATATTGCCAGAATGAATGTAAAATAAATAAGAGTTATTTTAAACTCTCTTGAAAATTTTAATATGGAGCAAGAACAACTTCAGTATTTAGCGAAATACGAAGAGGAATTGATGATAAAACTGCTTAATCTGGCAGTGGACAAACGAGTCTGTAGCGATAAACTATTTCATTCGGAAGATTTAGATGAGATGTGGAAAAACGTAGCACCGGAATTTATGGTAGATGCAATGAAAAATATTGTAGACTACCCGAATGTAGTAATCGCTTGGGCTGGTTATATGGGAATGGCTTTTGCTCATCTTTGGGATAAGGATTGGGATAGGGTTCTCAATTTACCGAATGTATACGGTTCGTTGCGAAACCCACGTGGGTTTGATGAGATGGATGAGTATATCGTTGAAGATGTATTAGGTTATAGATTTGAGAGTGAAACAGCAAAGGGGTTCGAAACTTTCTGGGTGGTGGTTGCCAATATTGCAATATCACAAATTCGCCACGAAGAGATTGAACCTCAAAGCCCGATGGCTTTTCATGTTTTTGCTCGCACTGTGAAAGCTACATATCGTATCGGAGCGAGTGTAGAATTATATCGTTTAGGATACAAATGGGATAAAGTTAGTGTATAGTTATGGAGTGGATTTTGATTACTATAGCAGCAATATTATTAATAGTTTCAATTATTGGATCTATTATTCCTGCATTGCCAGGTCCGCCCCTCGCTTTTGTTGCACTGGTGCTTTTGCAATTTACTAATATGTTCCAATTCTCTATAGCCTTTTTGGTGATATGGGGGATAATAGTAACAATAGTAACAGTATTAGATTTTTATTTGCCAGTTTGGGCTACCAAAAAGTTTGGAGGCTCTAAGTCAGGTGTTAATGGTAGTATTATCGGTATGATTATCGGACTCTTTTTTACCCCTATTGGCATCGTATTAGGTACTCTGCTTGGGGCAATTATAGGAGAATTGACTACTGGAACAGACTTCGGAGTTGCACTGAAAAGTGGGCTGGGAACATTTATAGGCACAATGCTTGGTATGGGTGTTAAACTTATTGTATGTTCAATTTTTATAATTTATTTCATTGCAGGACTATTTTAATTAGAGCGTAGTGTTAAATATTGTGAACAAATTAAACTTTTGATGCCCTTTTTGCATCTATTATATATAAAGTAACAATTAATTAAATATGGAGGAATTTACTATGAAACGACATTTGATTTTATTCGCAACATTGTTGGTTGCAGTTGGTGTCGCTGCACAACAATTGTATGATTATGATGACATCTATTTCAATCCGAAAAGTGTGGCAACAACAACTACTACTACTACTGTTGTAACTACTCCTGTGTCAAGTGAGCAAAATACAACATTATATGTAGATGAGGCAGGTGATTATAGCTCTGATTTGAGTTATTCTGAGAGGATTATGTTATTCCATCGTACGGATACAGCAGAAAATAGTCTTGCTTATATAGCAGATGAAAACTTTACTAATGTATTTATCCTAGAAGATGGTAATTACACTGTAACTGTTGATGGTTCAACGATTTCTGTTTCTGACGGTTATCAATATCCAACAATGGATTGGGGTGGCATTTACTGGTCAAATCCTTGGTATTATGGTCCTAGTTACTATGGCTATTATGGTTATGGATTCGGTTATAGATACAGGTGGGGATACTCTTATTATAATAATTTCTATGATCCTTGGTACTATGCTGGTTTTTATTATCCATACTACAGACCATATTATCGTCCGTACAATAGACCAAATTATCGTCCTAATTACAGACCTAACTATCGTCCGAATAACAAACCTAATTATGGTTCGTATTATGCAAAAAAGACTAGCAGAGTTAGTGAAAATGATCGTCGTAATCTAAACCGTTCTACATACAGTTCACCGTTGGCATCATCTTCGTCAACAAGATCATCGTCATCGTCATCAACTAGTAGGGTGCAAAGCAATGTGCAAAGTGCGACTTCAACAAGTAGGGTGTCAGCGTCTACTTCCACTAGCAGAAATTCTGCAACCCTCACTAATAGAACAACTACATCGGCGCCTTCTACAGCAGCACGTAATGCGACTACAATTTCTAACACAAATGCTAGAACAAATAATGCAGCTGTAACTAGTGGTAATAGTACAACAACACGCAGTAGTAGCTCTATACGCAATGTGGCTCCGTCTCGTCCTTCGACAACGACTCGTACCACTACATCACGTACAACAACCAGTAATGTATCTACGGCATCGCCAACAACTACATCTTCTGGAGCATCTACTAATAGAACATCTGTGAAAAGCAACTCTTCATCTAGTTCAAACTCAACATCAACTAAGAGCTCGACAAGAAGCAACTCATCATCAACG
>JAWXTU010000019.1:0-29119 GCA_044433285.1 bacterium
AGTCCATTTTAAGGCAATTTTTTGAAGTTATAGACTTTACAAACAAAAATTACCCAACCACGAAATTTTTGAAATTTGCTGTGGCTGGATAAATTCAGTAAACCCTAATTAGACCTTTTTAAATATATTTCATTTCACCTAAATCACTACCAGATAGAAACTCTATCCTCTGGTGCTACATAAAGAGGATCACCTTCTTTAATATCAAATGCATCATACCAAGCTTGAATATGAGGTAGAGCACCATTAACTCTCCATCTACCTAATGAGTGTGGATCTGTTTTAGTACGATTTACTATCTCTGCATCACGTATATTACCAGCCCATATATTAGCATATGCAATAAAAAAACGTTGTTCTGGAGTTAATCCCAATCTAGTAGTAAGTGGATGAGCTACCATTGCTTTTTGAAGTGCTTGATAGGCAACTTGCAATCCTCCATGGTCAGCTATATTTTCACCAAGAGTAAACGCTCCATTCGCATAAAGACCAGGAGCAACTTCAATATTATTAAAGAACTCTTCCATTACTTTAGTACGAGCGATAAAATTAGTCTTATCCTCTTCAGTCCACCAATCAGATAAGTTACCATTTCTATCATATTGAGAACCTTGATCATCAAAACCGTGAGTAATTTCATGAGCAATAACCACACCGATAGCACCGTAATTAAATGCATCATCTGCTTTCATATCAAAGAATGGATATTGAAGAATACCAGCTGGGAAACAAATCTCATTAGTTGTTGGATTATAATATGCATTAACTGTTTGAGGAGTCATTAACCACTCATCTTTATCTACAGGCAATTCTAGTTTGCCAATCATCTCAGCGTGATCAAATTTAGATACATTTTTTATTACTTGCCAATAGTTATCATCACTGTTTATAGTCAAATCAGAATAATCACGCCAAGTATTAGGATACCCAACTTTCACATATATACTACTAAGTTTATCAAGAGCCTTAACTCTAGTAATAAAACTCATCCACTCTAATTGTTCAAGACGTTCAGAATAAGCCATAATTAAATTATTGACTAGCACTTCCATACGTTTTTTAGCTTCAGCTGTAAAATACTCTTTACAGTATAATTTACCTAGTGCCATACCCAATGAAGCATCAACTGAAGTAACAGCATTTTTCCAACGAGGTTTTTGAGCTTGAGCACCTGACATTATTTTTCCATAAAACTCAAAATTTTGATTTATAAAGTCATCACTTAAGTATGGTGCAGCAGCATCGATAAGATGCCATTGCATATAATATTTCAATGACTTTAAATCAGAGGTATTAATAACTTCAATCGCTGTTTTAATAGCATTAGGTTGAGATACACTTATTTCTGTTGTATTTATACCTTGTACTGTAAAATATTTATCCCAATCGAATCCAAGATATTCTTGCTTAAGCTCTTCAATTGTGATTTTATTATAATTACCTTCTGGATCACGTAATTCAACATTAGTTTTATGACCTTTAGCTATAAGGGTCTCAATATTCATTACTGCATCAGCAGCATTTTTAGCCTCTTTTGCTGAATTACCTGCTAGTATAAACATTTTTTCAACGTGCGATTTATACTCTTCACGAATTTTACTAGTAGTCTCATCTTCATCAAAATAGAAATCTCTTTTACCCATACCAAGACCTGACTGATAGGTTTGTAAAAGGTTTTTAGATGCATTTTTTTGATCAGCATCTACAAAAATAGAAAAGAACATATCTACGGAAGTCATCTCCCCCATAATAGTAGAAATTTCATTTACTTTTCTAATTTTTTTTATTCTAGCTAAATCAGCCTTAATAGGAAGATCTTTTTCTGTATTCAAACGAACACTATCCATAGCTATTCTAAATAAATCACCTATTTTTTGCTCATCAGAACCAAATTGGGGTTCCTCCTTAGCGAAGAAATTATTTTTAATCACTAACTTAAACAAGCGGCTTTGATTCTCTTCTCTAAGTCGGTCAAATGTACCGTAACGTGATTCTTCATCTGGAATAGGATTATTTGCCATCCAACCACCGCAAGCATATTGATAAAAATCTGCTTTAGGACTAGCGGTAGAATCCAAATTATCCATATGAATACCAGTTTTATATTTAATACTTGGATGTAGATCACAAGCAACACCTCCTATTGTTGTTGTTGCTACCAAAATGAGCAACAAATAAAAATGTTTTTTCATATTAATTTTTTATGTATTAAGTTTAGAGGACTTCTAAATTTTTAAAACTCACTCATCATCTCTTTGATTTGAGTATTAACAAGAGAGGCAAATTCATCAATAGCCAGTACCCCTTTATCACCCTCACCTTGTCTGCGTACAGAAACTTTTTGTTCATTCATTTCGTTTTCACCTACAATTAATAAATATGGGATACGTTTCATTTCGTTATCACGAATTTTACGTCCAATTTTTTCATTGCGATCGTCTACGATGGTGCGAATGTCTTGTTGAGCTAGTTTGTCTGCCACTTCGCGAGCGTAGTCGTTATATTTTTCAGAAATAGGTAAAATTACAGCTTGATCTGGAGTTAACCAAAGAGGGAATTTACCACCTGTATGCTCGATAAGTACTGCTACAAAACGTTCCATAGAACCAAATGGAGCACGGTGAATCATAATAGGACGGTGTTTTTGATTATCATCGCCTGTATATTCTAATTCAAAACGTTCAGGTAAATTATAATCTACTTGAATTGTACCAAGTTGCCAGCGACGACCAAGAGCATCTTTAACCATAAAGTCAAGTTTTGGACCATAAAATGCAGCCTCACCCAACTCTACCTTAGCTTTTAAGCCTTTATATTCACAAGCCTCAATAATTGCAGATTCTGCTTTATCCCATACTTCATCAGAACCAATATATTTTTCACGATTATTTGGGTCTCGCAAAGATATTTGCGCTTCAAAATTCTCAAAGTCAAGAGCTTTAAAGATAATAAAGATAATATCCATTACCTTCATAAACTCCTCTTTCAATTGGTCTGGACGACAGAAAATGTGAGCATCATCTTGAGTGAATGAACGTACACGAGTTAAACCATGCAATTCACCACTTTGTTCGTATCTATAAACAGTACCAAACTCTGCATAGCGCAATGGTAAATCCTTATATGAGTGTGGTGTAACTTTATAAATCTCACAGTGATGAGGACAGTTCATCGGTTTAAGTAGATACTCTTCTCCCTCCTCAGGTGTGTTTATTGGTTGGAACGAGTCTTTACCATATTTAGCATAGTGTCCTGAAGTAATCCACAACTCTTTTTGTCCGATATGAGGAGTCATAACTTGTTGGTATCCAAATCTTTTTTGTATAGTTTTTAAGAAATCCTCTAATCTTAAACGCAATGCTGTTCCTTTTGGCAACCACAATGGTAGCCCTTTACCTACTGCCTCAGAGAATGCGAACAATTCAAGTTCTTTTCCGATTTTGCGGTGGTCGCGTTTTTTAGCCTCTTCTAGTAAAACAAGATACTCATCAAGCATTTTCTTTTTAGGGAATGTAATACCGTAAATTCTAGTCATTTGAGGACGTTTCTCATCACCACGCCAGTACGCTCCTGCTACACTTAAAAGTTTTATAGCTTTAATATCTGCTGTATCCGTTAAGTGTGGTCCACGACACAAATCAGTGAATGCACCTTGAGTGTAGAGAGTAATTGTACCATCTTCAAGTTCGCTAATCAATTCGCATTTATATGTTTCGCCTCTATCGGCAAACATCTTAAGAGCTTCCTCTTTAGATATATCTGTACGAACAACAGACTCTTTTCTTGCTACAAGTTCAGCCATTTTCTTCTCAATTGCCGGGAGATCAGACTCTTTAATCACTACCCCATCAACAGGCATTACATCATAGTAAAATCCATTTTCAATTGCTGGTCCAATACCGAATTGAATACCTGGATATAACTCTTGTAGAGCTTCTGCCAAAAGGTGAGCTGATGTGTGCCAAAAAGCATGTTTAGCCTCTGCATCATCCCATTTATGAAGTTTTATAGAACAATCATTATTAATAGGACGATTTATTTCAATTACTTCTCCATCGATTGATGCCGCAATAATATCATTAGCCAATCTTGAAGAGATAGACTCAGCGATTTGAAACGCTGTGCTCCCTGCTACATATTCGCGCTCAGAGCCATCTGGAAATGTTACTTTTATCATAATTATTTTATATATATTTTTTGTTTATACTGATACCTTACCTGCAATATGCGAGTGCGGGTTATAATTAATTAGTTCAAAATCTTCAAATTTAAAATCAAATATGCTTTTCACCTCAGGATTTATCTTAATTTGAGGCAGAGGGCGTACTTCTCTAGACAACTGCAACTCTACTTGTTCCTTATGGTCTGAATATATATGAGCATCACCTAACGTATGAATGAATGTACCAGGTTCTAGACCTGTTACTTGTGCCACCATCATCAATAAAAGAGCATATGATGCTATATTAAATGGTACACCAAGAAATATATCTGCACTTCGTTGGTATAATTGCAAAGAGAGTTTACCATCTGCTACATAAAATTGAAAAAAAGCATGGCAAGGTGGTAAATTCATATTATCCAAATCGGCTACATTCCAAGAACTAACAATTATACGGCGAGAATCTGGGTTATTTTTTATTTGATTTATAGCCTCAGATATTTGGTCGATACTTCCACCATTATAATTGGGCCAAGAGCGCCATTGATAACCATAAATATGACCTAACTCTCCATTATCGTCTGCCCATTCATTCCAAATACGTACTCCGTTATCTTGCAAATATTTAACGTTAGTATCACCATTTAAGAACCACAATAATTCATGTATGATTGACTTTAAATGCAATTTTTTAGTTGTAAGCATCGGAAATCCATCAGCCAAATCAAAGCGCATTTGATATCCAAAAACACTGGTAGTACCTGTTCCTGTTCTATCGCTTTTAAATGTACCATTATCTGTTACATATTTCAATAGGTCGTGATACTGTTTCATTTAATATAATTTATATGTAGTTTTTGTAACCTTAAATTCTGTACGACGATTTATTTGGTTACAAATCTCTTGTTGTTTTTCCGATAACTGTTCGATATACTCCTCTGTCAAAACATCATTCACCTTCAAGAAAGGATATTTTTTAGATATATCTTGTGTAACCACCACGGGTGATGATTCTCCATAACCCTTAGGGGTTATTCGCTCTAATTCAATGCCCGCTTTTAGCAAGTAATCAACAACTGATTGAGCACGCTTTTGCGAGAGCTCTAAATTTGTTTTTTCATTACCTACCATATCTGTGTGAGCAGATATCTCCATTGCAATATTTGGGTTGTCATTCAATATCTTAACCAAAGCATTTAATCCATCTTCTGATTCGGGAGATAGAGTCCATTTCCCAAATTCATAGAAGATATTATCCATTTGTACAGGCTTTGAGATAGATGATAAAACAAAATCATTTTCATAAGTTTTACTATCTTTCAATCCTTCTGTATCAAATGAATATGTAGCATTTAGATACCCTCTGTGCGATGCCATCATTACATATTTTGTATTTAATGCCAAATTGATAGAGAATGTTCCATCTTTTTTGCTTCTACTTTTGATGTTATCGCCGTTGTCACCCACTAGTCTAACAGTTGAAGTACCTAGTGGTTCTCCTTTATCATCTATTACTTTACCTGATACAGTATACACCAAATCAGGCAAATCAAATCGATATATTCTATCAACAAATCGTTTCTGGTTCCTATTTGAAGAGAAATATCCTTCACTTGGTGATATAAGTGCGATACCATAATCATCATACATAGAATTGATTGGAGAGAGCATATTTTCTACAGTCCAATTCATAGCAGAATCTTGAGTAGCGCGATAAATATCTAATCCTCCAAGCCCTTTATGTCCATCTGATGCAAAATATAATGTTCCATCACCAGCTACATATGGAAACATCTCATTCCCCTCTGTATTTATCTGATCTCCAAGATTTAAAGGTGCACTCCACGCTCCATTTTCACTATATGCTACCCAAATATCTTTATTTCCGTATCCACCATATTCCGAATCACTCACAAAATATAGCATACTACCATCTGGCGATATCGCAGGATGAGCACAAGTGATAGATGTATCGCTAAATAATAATATTTGAGTTGGCTCTGTCCACTCCCCACCAGATCTAGTAGTTTGATATATCTCACCTGCCACATTTCCCTCTTCACAACGTGTAAAATATAGAGTTTTACCATCTGCAGAAACAGATGTAACCCCTTCATCAGCCGATGTGTTAATTAACTCATCCATAGCCTCAAAACTCTCCCATTTGCCAGAGTTATTAAGGCGCGAAATGAATATATCATTATTCGCAACCCCTGTTATGCCACTATTCTTTTTATTGTTTTTATTATCTCTATTTGACGTAATTACTATTGATGTTGCCTCACTACCCATAAAAGATGGTGAAAAACTAGAATTTCGTCGTGCATTAAACTCTTTTGATTCTGCAACGATATATCTTGTTTTTATTTTTGATAATGAGTCTGCATTTTGTGCCGAATAAAGACCATTTTGTGCCTCAACACTACTCGGGTTGGATTGCAGATATTTATCAAAATTCTCTTTTGCATCTTTATATTTGCCAGTAGCTAAACTCGATTTAGCTAAATTTAGATATAAGATAGAGTCGCGATAATTATATCTAGCAGCATACATATATGCTCTTGCAGCTTTTTGATGACTATTTAAATGCCGATAGCATTCAGCTGTTTTAAAACTCACCTCACCTTTTAGTTTTCTCTGTTTTTTTGATGATATTTTACTTTGAGTTTTACGATAAATCTCACTAGCTGAATAATATTCTCCATAATCAAAGCGTCTATCTGCTTTGCGCAATCTCGCCGCAGTACCACATCCAGTAAGTACTAAACACAAGAGAAACACAACTATGAGATTAACTCGATTCATATCAAAGAAAACCTATTTTTTAAGATTCATACGTACAACATTTCCGTCGAAAGTTGTTACAATATAATCACTATCTGATATTTGTAATGGTCTATTTATACCAGAATTCCCTATTTTATATTGCCAAAGTATTGTCCCTGAGATATCTTTACATGTGATTTCACCATTTGTTGTATAAGTTATCAAACCAGAATCATTCTGAGTTGGGTTAGTAAATTCATAATCATCCTTTACATCACCTGTATTAATATCTAAAAAGTTATATATCTCCTCATTATTAGATTTGATACAAACCACACCATTTTGTATTATCGGAGAACTATATACATCCAATTTAATATTTTTCTTCCATAATAATTCGCCATTACTTGTATCTAGACAATAAATATTATTATCGCACGAAGTGAAGAAGATTCTATTTTCAAAAATTGTTGGTGATGATATTGTACGAGCTGATAATTTATACTCCCATTCCATTTTTCCTTTATCTAAAGTATATGAATATACTTTTCCATCCCCATCACCAAAGAAAATATTTGATTCATTAGCAATAGGAGCAGAATATATTGGTTTTTCAATTTTACGGTTCCACACCTCTTTTACTACATTACGATATTTTGAGTTAACCGAAAAATTAGGGCGAGGAAACTCTCTTGAATTACCCTCCAAAAACACCTTATATTCAATAGGTAAGGAAGCCCATTGCGTTGACTCTTCTACTCCTACTATTTTCTCATTTACTAATATACTATCTCCTGATAAATCATAAATAGTATATCTAATATTATCATCTTCTGTCTGTTGGGTTGCAAGAGAAATAACACCTGGTATCGCATCGTAATTATTAACCATATTGCGATGATAATGCCCTCCTACTATAGCTTGAATATTATATTTACGCACGTCATCTGTTAGATTGTACCAGTTATCTACATCTCCTGTTTTAAGTGGATAATGGGTGAATAGTATGACTGGAGTTTTTTTACCTACATTTTTCAATTGACGTTTAACCCACACGATATCTTGTGGTGCAATATGTCCATTTGTTTCTGCAAAAACTGGAGAAGAATCAAAACCTACAAACAAAAATCCATTAAATTGAAAACGGAATCTATCATTTCCAAAAACTTTCGAAAACTCAGTACCACCCTGCTCTGTCATTCTTGTATCGTGGTTACCAGGAACCACAAAATAGGGACATTTTAGTTTATCGAAGATACTTTTTGCAAGTTTAAGAGATGCTAAATCGCCATTATGTGTAACATCACCAGTAACTACTACAAATGCAATATGACTATTATTATTTACCTCTTCAACAGCCTCTTTTAAATTATTTGTCTTTACACTATCACCATCAATAAGATGAGTATCAGTAAATTGAGCAAAAGAAAATTCAGAAAATGATATTGTTCTAGTAGACACTTGTGCCACTGCGTAACCCACTGTACAGAGCACCATTAAACAAACAGCTATTCTTTTTATAACATTCATTATTAATAAGTTTTTCGTTAATATATATATGACCGCAAAGTTACAAAAAATATTTAAATCTTGCAATAGTTTTCAAGTCAATATTACACAAAAATCCGTCATTAAATACTATTGATTTAATAACGGATTTTTATAATACCAGTATATTTTTATTTATATAAATCTATATCTGCACGGTTAAAGTTATTAACAAATGAAGCATGTTTATCTACTTCAGCTTCAGCATAATTAATATAAGTTTTTGCTGACTTGCTAAATTGTTCATCACGAGTAGCATCAATAATCAATAGATATGACATTAAGATATGACCAGCCATTTCAACTAAACGACGAGCTACAAAATCAAGATATTCTTGATCTTTTGTATCAACAATCATTGCAACTGCTTTCTCATATTTATTAGTCATTTCAATTAATCTAGTGCGAATTAAATCAAATTCAGGATTAATTGGTGTATTCTCGTAGACTTTGATCTGATTTAAGTAATTACCTGTGGTTACGTGACGTATTGCTGCAACAGTTTGTAATTGAGATGTTCCTTCGTAGATAGTAAGGATACGAGCATCACGATATAAACGTTCACAAGCATAATCTTTCATAAAACCAGAACCACCGTGTACTTGAATACAGTCGTAAGCATTTTGGTTTGCATACTCACTAGAGAACATTTTTAGCATTGGAGTAAATGCATCAGCCAAACGTTGGAATGCTTTATAATCTTGTTTTTCTTCTGGAGTAAGTTTGCGTTTTGCCTCAATAGCCTCATAAGATTTGTATACATCCACAAAACGAGTACATTCATACAAAAGAGCACGAGATGCATCAAGTTTAGCTTTAATCATAGATACCAACTCAAAAACAGCAGGGAACTCTATAATTGCTTTACCAAATTGGCGACGATCTTTAGCATAAGCCAAAGCCTCTTCGTAAGCAGCTGCAGATAGACCAACAGATTGAGCACCAACACCCAAACGTGCACCATTCATAAGAGACATCACATATTTGATAAGTCCCATACGGCGAGTACCAACAAGTTTTGCTGGAGCATTAGTAAATACCAACTCACAAGTTGGAGAGCCTTTAATACCAAGTTTATTCTCAATACGACGCACTTTCACTCTATCATCGTGCTTGTTATCACAAACGAAATAAGATAGACCACGACCATCATTTGAGCCCTCTTCCGAGCGAGCTAACACCAATTTAATTTGAGCATCACCATTTGTGATAAAACGCTTAACACCATTAAGATACCACAAATCATCTTCCTCATTGTATGTAGCTTTTAATTGTACTGCTTGAAGGTCAGAACCAGCATCTGGCTCAGTCAAGTCCATAGAACAAGTCTCACCCATTGCAACACGAGGTAAAAACTCAGCTTTAATCTCTTCAGATGCAAACTCATTAATAGTTTCGGCACAATCTTGTAGTCCCCAAATATTTGCAAATCCTGCATCTGCACGACTCACTAATTCAGCAGCCATTACATATGGCACCATAGAGAAATTTAATCCTCCATATTGGCGTGGTAATGACATACCATATAAACCTGCTTTAGCAAGTGTATCATGATTTTGTTGAGTACCTCTAGCGTATTTTACTCTAACACCTACAACCTCAGGACCTTCATGGTCTACAGATTCTGCATTAGGTGCAATAATATCACCACAGATTTCACCTACTATTTCTAATATCTTATCATATGAATCTATCGCATCTTCAAAATCTTTAGGTGCATAGTCATATTTATCTTTATCAGCAAAATTATCCTCTTTAAGAGCAACTATTTTTTGCATTAGTTCGTGACCCAATTGAAATTTTAGGGCAGAATCCTCTTTATAAAAATTCATAATAGTCTCTATTGTTAATGTTTGTATTTTATAATTATTTCAACACCTAAATTACTTAGTGTTAGCCTTATAATATTTAATAAGTTTAGGTACAACCTCTTCAACATTGCCAGTAATTACATAATCAGCAATAGCATTGATAGGAGCATTTGGGTCATTATTAATTGCAATAATAATCGAGCTCTCTTGCATACCAGCTATATGTTGGATTTGACCAGAAATACCACAAGCTATATAAAGTTTTGGACGAACTGTAAGACCTGTTTGTCCAATTTGGCGTTCGTGTTCACAAAAACCAGCATCAACGGCAGCACGAGAAGCACCAACTTCGCCACCAAGAACGGCAGCTAATTCATGCAACATATTAAATCCATCGGCACTTCCTACACCATATCCACCAGCAATAACAATTGGTGCGCCTTTAATGTTGAGTTTTGATTTCTCCATTTGGCGATCGATAATCTCAACCACAAAATCTTCATCACTCACATATTGAGCAACATCAAGAGTACGAATTTCACCTTTATAGTTTGCATCTAGTATCTCTTTTTTCATAACACCCTCACGAACAGTTGCCATTTGAGGGCGACAGTCTGGATTAACAATAGTAGCAACAATGTTACCACCAAAAGCTGGGCGAATTTGATACAAAAGATTATCGTATACTTTATTATTCTTTTTGTCTTCGTATTGTCCAATTTCTAACATTGTACAATCGGCAGTAAGACCACTAAAAAGTGCAGATGAAACACGAGGACCTAAATCGCGACCTACCGAAGTAGCACCCATAAGAGCGATTTGAGGAGTCTCCTCTTTGAACAATTTAACAATAATATTAGTTACAGGAAGTGTAGTATAATATTTCAAGCGAGGATCTTCTGCAATTGTCAATTTGTCTACTCCATAAGGAAACACTTGCGCAGCAATAGTTTCTAATCCATAGCCAATTGCGATAGCTTCAAGTTTACAACCTAAGTCATTAGCAAGAGTACGTCCTTTGGTCAATAATTCTAAACTAACGTCAGCAACATGACCATCTTCTATTTCTAGATATACAAATATATTATTCATTTTGATAATAAGTTTAAAAGTTTTTACTATTTCTGCTTATCCAATAGTATGATTAACAATAAGTTCTTTCATTAAACCATCTATTTCTGCATCAGTAGGCTGTAAGCGTTTGCTCTCTTTAGCTGCAAAAACAACACTCTCAATCTGTTTCACCTTTGTAGGAGAACCAGTTAAGCCAAGCCATTGAATATCATGTTCGATATCATTAACACTCAACTCATCTATTTTCAAATATGGTTTTGTATTAAACAAATCTGTATAATCTGCCCCTTTTTCTTGCACTTCAGAAACTGTTTTTGCAAATTTATATTTCATTGTAAGTTTTGCATGACGAGGACGACAATCTGGTGCTGAACCATTAACAGTTACGACCATAGGCAAGATACCTTTCACGATTTCAAAACCTCTTTCAAGACGACGTTTTACAGTAATTGCTTTATTTTCATCAACATCAACAATCTCCTCAGCATAAGTAATTTGAGGTAAACCTAATTTCTCTGCAACCTGAGGTCCTACTTGAGCAGTATCACCATCAATTGCTTGACGACCACATATAATAACATCAACAGCACCTATTCTGCGAAGGGCACAAGCCAAAGCATATGAAGTGGCAAGAGTATCAGAGCCTGCAAATTCGCGACCACTTAAAAGATAGCCGCCATCAGCACCGCGGAACATACTCTCTCTTATTATTTCGGCTGCACGTGATGGTCCCATTGTAAGGATATGAACTGTAGAGCCTGGATTATTTTCTTTTAAGCGAAGAGCTTGTTCTAATGCATTCAAGTCCTCTGGATTGTAGATTGCAGGAAGTGCTGCACGATTTACTGTGCCATCTGCCTTCATTGCATCTTTACCAACATTTCTGGTATCTGGTACTTGTTTTGCAAGTACTACAATTTTTAAATTCATAATTCTAATTTGTTTTAGGGGATTTCTAAAAACCTGTTTTAGCTCCCTTTTTATTAGTTTAATTTTATGTTCGGAGAAATTTTTAAAGAAGTCCCCCTATATTTACTATTGTTTACAAATCGACTGCAAAATTACTCAAAAATATTGGAAAAACAATGATTTTATTAAACAATTTCTGTTTTCAGAATATTTTGTGTAACTTTGTACGATAAAATATTTAAGATAAAGATGACAAATAAAGCAACACAAGAGTTTATAAACCAACATATTAAAAACAATGTCAAAGAATTAGCTTTCAAGAAACACTCTTCAGATATTGATTTACAATATGCCCTTACTCAAATATCAGCATTTCAAATTATATCAAAAAAAGTACCCTCTTGGCAGGTTTTTAGTAACCTAATTTTCCCTAAACATCTATCATTAGAGCAAGCATCTAGTGAATATACTGCAAAACTAAAAGCAGAAATCATAGAAGAAAGATTGGATATAAACAATTTTAAAATGGTAGATTTAACAGGTGGATTAGGTATTGATTGCTATTTTATGTCGAGAAATGCCAGCGAAACCCATTATGTAGAGCTAAATTCAGATTTAACCACTATCGCTAAAAATAATTTTAATGTTTTAAATAGAGATATTAATATTCACAATGTATCGTCTGAAGAATTTTTGTCAAACAACAATTCACATTTTCACCTTATATATATTGATCCTGCCAGACGAGCCGAATCTGGCAAAAAACTGGTCTCTATTTCGGACTGTTCCCCAAATATTATTGAGATAGAGGATTTATTATGGAAAACTACTGATATGGTAATGGTAAAGCTCTCACCAATGTTGGATATATCTCTAGCTATAAAAGAGTTGAATCACATTTCAGAGTTATTTGTTATATCACATAACAATGAATGTAAAGAGCTAATTTTTATACTTCGTAAAGTATATAAAGATGCACCGAAAATCTCTGCAATAAATATAAACAGCAAAGGAGAATACTCTCAGATAGTAAGTGCTACAAGAGATGAAGAAAATAGTTGCATACCAATTATTGCTCAAGAGATAAAAGAGTATCTTTATGAACCGTACGCATCAGTTTTAAAGGCAGGATTATACAAAACGGTATCAACTACATATAATATTGAAAAATTGCACGTAAGCTCACATTTATACACTAGTTCTACTCTATTACCTGAGTTCCCTGGTCGCAAATTCAAAATTACAAAAACAGTGATATTTAATAACTCTAACATTAAATCTATATCAAAAGAGATACCAAAAGCTAATATCACCACTCGCAACTTTCCATTATCAGTAGATGAGTTGCGCAAAAAAACAAAAATAAAGGATGGAGGCAATATTTACATCTTTGCGACAACTATTTCTACTGATAAAATTCTAATAATTTGTGAGTCTTATGCTTAAAGGAGACTCTTAAAACTCCCCTTAATTGATACCAATAACTCAACCAAAAACATATTTTCACAAAAAGATACCTATTTATTAAAATATTATTTGTAAATTTGCCCTGTTATTTGAAAAGTTCACTCTCCCGATATAGTGGAGACTAATTAAAAATTTGAAAAGTTTTATGGAATCACAAGAACCTAAAATCCAAGAAAGCAGTATCGACATTACTAAATTGTCTGAAATGAATCAAGTTGACCTTATTACAACACTACAAGAATTACTTGATAATGAGCCAATTGAAACAATCAGAGATACTGTTGAGGTTATCAAACAATTGTTTTATAAAAAGCAACAACAGGAACAGTTAGAAATTGAAGAACAACCTGAAATTGAAAATATTGAAACAGAAAATGATGCTCCAGAGACAACAGAAGAGGTTGTTGTGAATGATGAAATTACCACTGAAAATGATGAAAAAATCAATTTAGCAGCGGAATTTAAATCTATACTTGCTATATATCGTGCCAAAAAAGCTGAATATAACGAGAAAATTGCCGCTATTCAAGAAGAAAATTATTCAAAAAAACGAGAAATTATCACACAACTTGAACAATTAGTTAGCTCTGAAAATGATCTATCTGAAACCATCAACTCTTTCCGCAATCTACAAACTCAATGGAGAGAAATAGGTCAAGTACCAGCAACCCAAGCCACTGATTTATGGAAAGACTACAACCATTATCAAGAGCAGTTTTATGACTTAATAAAAATAAATGCAGCCTTACGCGAATATGATTTCAAAAAGAATTTAGAGGCAAAAAATGATCTTATTGCTCAAGCAGAAGTTTTAAGTAATGCCGACGATGTGGTTTTGGCATTCCAAAAACTACAAAAATTGCATGATGAATGGAGAGAAATTGGACCTGTTGATCGTGAAATACGTGAGGAGATTTGGGCTAAGTTTAAAGATATCTCATCTGTCATAAACAAAAAACATCAAGCATATTTTGAAGATTTAAAAGAACAAGAGGCTAAACTAACAGCTGAAAAAGAAGCAATATGCACATTTGTAGAAACAATTGATTTTGAATCTCTTAAATCATACAAAGATTGGGATGAAAAGACTAAAGAAGTGGTTTCTCACCACGATAGTTTTAAATCTAACTCATACATAGAGCGCAGAGTTAACACAAAAATGTATAAACGTTTCCGTGTTGCTTGCGATAAGTTTTTTGAAGAAAAAAATAATTTCTACAAAGCTATAAAAGAGACATTAAGTGCAAATTTAGAGAAGAAGCGTTTATTGGTAGAAAAAGCTCAACAGTTGCAAAATAGCACTGAATGGCGTAGTACTACTGAAAAACTTATTGCACTACAAAAAGAGTGGAAAACAATTGGTCCTACACCTAAGAAAAGTAGTGATGCGATATGGGCAAAATTTGTGGCTGCTTGTGATAAATTCTTTGCACAAAAAGAGGCTAATTTCAAAACTAAAAAGACAGAAGAACAAGAAAATCTTCGTTTGAAACTCGAAGCAATAGAAGCTATTAACAATTATGAATTCATAGGTAATGATGAAGAAGATTTCGCTACTCTTCGCAAATTATCTGATCAATTTCTTGCTGTTGGACATATACCATTTAAAGAAAAAGATAAAGTGTATAATGCTTATAAAGAGGCATCTAACAAACAATTTAGCAAACTACGCTCAAAAAGACGCACAGCTCAACTATCGTTTAATGGAGATAGAAATAAACTTATGCGTCAATATGATTTACTAAAACAACAGATTGCCACATACGAAAATAATATTGGTTTTTTCAGCAACAATAAAAAATCAAACAATATGGTAAAAGAGTTTGAACGTAAGATAGAAAATCTCAAACAAGATCTATCTATTATTGTTGAACAAATTAAAGGGGACTTCTAAAAACTGCTTTGCAGAAATTTTTGAAAAATTATTAGAACTATTTTGACTAGCATATCACGAGTTTAGCGGGATAAATGAGTGATATAAAGAGGTAAAATAGGCTAATAAGAATCAAAAATATCGCAAAAGAATAGTTTTGGGTCTCATTTTATAAATTTAATTTTTTTCATCGGGGAGTTTTAGAAGTCCCCTAAAGAAACCGACAAAGAAAAATAATGTCAGTACATAACGTAGAAGATGCCAGAAAAGTAACCACTCACAGATTAAGTGAGATGAAGTTGCGTGGCGAAAAGATAAGTATGATTACATCATACGACTATACAATGGCAGCTATTGTAGATGAGGCTGGAGTTGATGTTATATTAGTAGGCGATTCTGCATCTAATGTAATGGCAGGTAACCTTACTACTCTACCTATCACATTAAACCAGATGATCTATCACGGTAAATCTGTAACTAAAGCTGTCAAACGAGCTCTTGTTGTGGTGGATATGCCATTTGGTAGTTACCAAATCAGTGGTAATGAAGCAGTGCGCAATGCCATTGAGATGATGAAAATTACACACGCAGATGCTTTAAAAGTAGAAGGCGGAATTGAAATCATTGAGGCTATAAAAAAGATAATTGCTGCAGGTATCCCTATAATGGGGCACTTAGGATTAATGCCACAATCGATAAATAAATATGGCACATATAATGTAAGAGCAAAATCTGAAGAGGAGGCAGAAAAACTTATCTCAGATGCAAAGGCGTTGGAAAAAGTTGGTTGTTTTGCAATTGTACTTGAAAAAATCCCTGCTGAATTAGCAAAACGAGTTGCAAACGAGATAAAAATACCAATTATTGGTATTGGAGCAGGAATGCACGTTGATGGTCAGGTGCTTGTGCTGCATGATATGCTAGGTATGACTAAATCATTCTCGCCTAGATTTTTGCGCAGATATGCCGATTTAAATACAATTATTAATGAAGCAGTAACGCATTATGTGAGCGATGTTAAAGAGGGTGCATTTCCAAATGCTAGTGAACAGTATTAATAAATGCACCTTGTATTGCGATATTATAACATTCGATACTATTTGAATTAAATAACTCTTCAAACATAAGTGCATTTTCATACCATACCGCTTTGGTTAATATAACATATTGCGGAGAAATAAATTGAAGGAGTCTATCTGTTGGGTAGACTCCTTTATCTATTATAAGATAGTCCACCTCTATCGGATTTCCTTTATTTATTTTATAGTTAAAAATATCATCATCACATAGCACCATATAACTCTGATTATCAAACTCAAAACAACTATTCATCCGATCGTTAATTTGTATATGGTTGTTTAAGTTATTAATATCTATTGATAACTTATTAGTGTCATTTACAATAAGTTGTGAAATAGAATTTTTGTGATATATTGTTTCAAAACTGATGATAATTAAAACTGAAAAAGCTACCACTACTTTTGCAACAGACAATACCCTATTCTTATTGCTATTTTCAAATGCAACAATAGCCTCAGCAATGAAATAGAGACAAAGATATATAATAATACATTGCAAAAGAGATATAGTACCCTCAGCTACACTTAATGGTAAAGCTGATATCCCCTCTACAAGATAATTAAATGCAGAAAGTAAATAATTTATCACAGTGCCAATAAAAATGGAGATATAAGGGATAAAACTACAAATAAGGGCGATAAATCCACCAAAAAAGATAATTGGAGCAAATAGAGATACGATTAAATTGGTGAATATAAAATATATAGGTAGCTGATGGAAATGAAAAATAACAATTGGCATCGTAAGTATTTGAGCTGCAAGAGCTACATTTATTACTAGAACCAACCACCTCAAAGCTGTATTCTCTATTTTATCTACGAGCATTAATTTATTCAATCGAGGTAAAAAGAAGAGAATTGAGATATATGCTAAATAACTCAACTGAAAACCCACATCGAAAAGAGTATTAGGATTGACAATTAAAAGGATAGTAGCTGAAATAAATATAGCATTTGACACTTTATAGCGCAAACCAGCCATTTGCATAAAGAGCATCAACGAAAATATAAATGTAGCACGCACGACAGATGGAGCTAATCCAGTAAGTGAAGCATAAAACCACATCAATAATATACCACATAATACAACGAGCCATCTATTTCGTTTTGTAGGTATATACCTTAATAACAGAAATATAAGAGCGAAAATATACCCTACATGCATACCACTAACTACTAGAATATGAGATGCACCTGCAGATGAAAAATAGTTTTTCTGTTCGGTTGACAATAGAGCTTTCTCACCAAGAGTAATTGCAGAGAGAATTGCGATATTATCCTTATCAATATCCATTAAACTAAAACGACTAACCAAATATGCCTGCAATTGATTAAGTCTAGTAGCTAAATTTTTATGTGAATCTATATCTGTTATAAAATAACTCTCTGGATTTATAAAAGCGACTCCACATATACCTTTACGTTTCAAATATTTATCATAATCAAAACCCAATGCTTGCGAACTATAATTCGCGGGAGCTATTTTTGCTTTTATCAGTAAATTAGTAGCTATATCTATCTGAGATACTTGTGTTGAAGTGGAAATCGTATCTTTTTTAATGTATAAAATGAACTTCTCGTTTTCAAGCTCTTTGGATATCGAATCAAAACCCTCAATCACCTTACATTGAACACTATAAGTATTTGATTTCTCTACAGGTATTTCAACTGTTTCTACAAGATAAATATGCTCTTTATTCTCTATATCAAAAGTTGCATCGAGAGAGTTCTGTTGCAATAAAAATCCGCCTGCACCAAACATTAATAATAATATTATTAACGAAGAACACCACCCTCTATATCGTACGATACTGAGAGTGGTGAAAATTATATATAATACGCTTAATGCTAGAGCTATAAAGAAAAACACTAGAAAAAATATAGAACCAATATTTAAATATTCAGCAACTAAAATTCCAGAAGAGAACGCTATAAATATCTTCGGAAAAAGAGTTGTAATATTTGATATGAGCGTATTAGACTTATTATCTATGCTGTTCACGCAATAGGTCGTTTACTGTTTTAACTGGATTGAATGTAGCTACAGGAACTTCAACAAATATTGTATTCCAATCGCTCATAGCTCCATTCCAAAGTCCTGGCAACTCTAATGCTTTTAACTCTTTGCCATTTTTAGATTTTTCTGAGATAAAACCAGTATTCTTATCTACATAATCCAATAGATTAAATTTCTTGCCTTTATAGTTTTTCAATGAACATACCAAATCAACTGGATTAAAGTGAGTGCTTACTTTTAGCATCTCTACATTTGCATTACAAGAGGTGTCAATTTGCGAACTTTCTAGGATTTGAGGTGATGCTGTTCCGTCAAAATTATAAGCAACAAACGGACCACCACCAGGTTCTCCCTCGTTTTTAACCATACCGCAAACACGAATTGGGCGGTTAAGTTTATTTTTCAAATATTCTACCTTTTCTGCTATAGTTGCTTGCGAAATAGTATTGTTTTTTACACACAACGTGTTTTCGCAGAAAAATAACGCCTCATCCACCATTTTATCGGTAGCACCACCCTCTTCTATTGTGTTTAAATAGTTAAATATAGTCTCTTGAGTTTTAACCAAAACACCAGCAATAAGAGATTTAAAATCTACTGTAATCTGTTTAATTCTATCAGGCACTACATTGTCAATATTCTTTATAAAAACAATATCAGCATCAATATCATTTAGATTTTCGATAAGCGCACCGTGCCCACCTGGTCTGAATAAAATAGAGCCATCAGCCTCTCTGAATGGTTGATTATCAGCTGTAGCTGCTATTGTATCTGTAGAGCTTTTTTGTTCAGAGAAACTCACTGAAAATTTCACCCCATATTTAGATTCATAATCAGCGATGATATTATCTACAAGAGCTTGAAATAGCGGTTTATGTTCAGGTGATACTGTAAAATGTACATTTACCTCATTATTCTTATTTTTGGTATAAAGCACACCCTCCACCAATTGCTCTTCAAATGCAGTACGAGGAGTTGTATCATAATTATGAAATTTCAATAATCCCTTTGGGAGAGAACCATAATTCAAACCCTCCTTACCCAAAAGAGTTTTTATAACATCAACTTTTCTTCCAGATTCTATAAGATTGTCTATACTATCGCCTTTAACCGCTATACATTTATCATTAAGCTCATTATAAAATGCAAATGAATGAATACCAACAAAAAACTTACTAATAGCACTAGTCTCTACAGCCGAATCTGCATATTCAAATAGATCTTTGAACATACGACTAGCAGCCCCAGAAGCTGGAACAAACTTAACAATTGTATTATCTTTCTTTAGAAAATCACTCCATCCATTCAATAGGATTTTAGAATTTTCCTCATTTAATGACAATATACCATTACCATAAGTTGCTGAATTCTCTATTTTAAGAAACTCAAAACCATTTTCAATATCAAACAACTGCTTTTCAATTGTATCTACTTGAATAGATTTTTGTTTGAATTGCTCTAAATCTTGTGCTGTAAATTTCATAGATTTTTTAGATTTAATTAGTGAGTAAAAAACTCACATCAGATTATATTACCTTCTTCTTTTTTTCTTTTTAGATTTTACCTTGATATCCTCTTTTAATACCCACTTATCTTTTTTAAGTACAAGAGAATCAAATGACATATCTGGTCCTAACATAGGAGTTCCATCATCGTACTCTCTACCAGAATCAGAAAGATGGTTGAATAATATTTTCTTTTTACCTTCTGATTTCAAACTCATTACCATACCCACTGGATATTCAAATACCTCACGCATTTGACGACGATTTTCAAGACCAGTAAAGGCAGCTGCACCTAGTTTTACACTTTTGCCTGAAAATGACAATATATCTATAAATTTATATTGTCTTTCTGCATCACAAGCGTATCCTAGAGCAAGATAAGCATCTTTACCTCTACTATCTTTCATATGAAGTAATTCATAATAGACAGCACCATACCAATCTTTTTCACTAACCGTACCTGTAGTTTTTGGTTTGAAAGGGATACCTTGTGCTAAAATGTAAGTATTACCATCTTTGTGTTGGAAGATATTGTAATATTGACTAGAACCATCTGTTAATAATATATTCCAATAAAAAACTGTTACTTTCTCATCATTAGATTGTACCATACCAAACGGTATTGATTGTTCTTCTTTTTGTGACTGCTTTCTATCTGCAACACGTTTAATACGGTTAAACGAATATTCTGCTCCATAAGCATAATATACCATATCAACCATTTTAGCTTGTATAGAGTCTGCAATAACAAATTTCTCTTGATTTGTTTCAGCAGCATTCACTTGAGTAAATAGGGCTACCAATTCAGTTTCAATTGTTCGTAACTCTCTTGAAGACAGCGTTTCATCATCTGCCTCTTGCGCCGTAGCATTAAAAACCACAGCAAAAATCATACTAAAAATAAATAGCGTTCTTTTCATAATTTTTTTAGTTTATGTGTTTATTATTATAAGGTTATCGGCATTCTCCAGCACCAAATGTGTTTTGGATTACTTGGGTCATTAATTCTCTCATTATCAGCATTGTTTACTATATATTCCTCATCACAAGCCATATAGTCTTGCCATGGCAAAATAGTTAACATACTATTGTTATATATCTCACGGTTTACGATATCTGTTGCAACTTTAGCTGTTAATTCGGTTGGAGCTTTTCCAGCACTAAATACTGTTAATTGATCAAAATATCTTTGAGTAACATCACTATTCTCCTTCCACCATTGTCTTAATGTACTGGTATCGTGTGTACCTGTTGAACTAACAGCCAAATAAGGCATTTTATTTTGATCAACAAATTCAGCATCAATCTGTTTAGGCATACGTTCAATCTCCAAACTTAAAATTTTCAATTGCCACATAACAGAGGCAACACAATCTGGCACCATACCCAAATCCTCCCCACACACAAGCATATCTGTGCGACCAACCAATGGTGGCATTTTTCTTAAAGCTTCTTTTTCCCACTGAATCAAATGTCTGCGATAGAAATAATCATTATGTATTGATTTAATTACATTCTTTTCGTGATCGCTCAAAGTTGAATAACTATAACTTTGATAGACATTAATGCGAGGGTGAAAATAGTTATGATGATATGAATCTTCAATAAAAATCACCTCACAGTATAGCGACAAAAGTTTATCCAATTCTCCTTGTTGCGTTGGGAGCATATTATTCACTGTAAAGAAATCAACAAGAGCCTTTTGAGTATTAAATTCTGGTTTAAATTCATACTTATCAAATGCTTTTTGATGAAAATATTTGGCAGCAATCGCATTGCTATCTGTTGCGAATAGAGTATCTAATCTCTCTTTTGTGATATACGGGTTGATATATCTATCTCTATCAAAATAAATTCCGTTGTGCTCAATCTCTGTAACACTCAAAGGCATAGTCGGATTAAAATACCCTAATAAGCCTAGAACAGCATGAGATGGTATCTCCCAGATACGGAAAAATCCTAATATATGGTCGATACGAAAAGCATCAAAATATTTCGACATATTGTCGAATCTATTCTTCCACCATTTAAATCCATCTTTCTCCATCTCAGTCCAATTATAGGTCGGAAAACCCCAATTTTGACCATTAACAGAAAAATCATCTGGCGGTGCACCTGCTTGTTTATCCAAGTTAAACAGTTGAGGATTAACCCATGCATCAACACTTCTAGCACTTATACCAATAGGTAAGTCACCCTTTAGTACTACACCATTATTATGTAGATATTCAACCGTTTGAATCAGTTGTTTATCCAAATTAAACTGTAGATAATAATAAAACGAAATCTTTTCGAGATATTGTTTAGCATATTTTCTAACCTCTTTTGCATTATATGTTGAATATCCCCCCCATAAAGTAGTATCATCAGAGCCAAAATCGTCTCTGAGTGAGCTATATACCGCATAATCTACAATCCAACTAGCATTATCTTTTACAAATTTCTTAAAATCTTTATCAGAAATAATATCTTTGTAGTCTTCTGTAAATTTGGCAAAAGCATACTCATTTTTCAACTCATTAACAGCCACATAGTCAACATTATCAAGTCTATTTAGCTCTTCTCCTCTTTTAAGGAACTTTTTATACAACCCCTTATCTTTCAACTCTCCAAGAGCCTTCATATTAAGATACATTGGATGCAATGCGTTAACAGAGTTGGCTTTATATGGATAAGAATCCAATTCGGTCAAAGTAGATGTAGTATCGTTGATTGGGAGAATTTGTATAATCTTTTGTTCTCTTTCAACAGCCCAATCACACATTTTTCTGAGGGTATAAAATTCACCTACACCCCAATTATCATCACTACGGAGAGAAAATACTGGTATCGCCACACCATGAGCTTTCCAAGTAAAATCTACACGAATAGTATTTGTTAACAGCTTATTACCAACAACATATACAAAACGCCTATTTTCACCACTCTCCCAACGCACCTTTGTTTTGTCATCTTTAGAGTAAATAATATATTTATACTCTCTACCCGAAATATTGCTATCTGCTGGCACTTTCAACCACCACATACAATTAGATGAAGGAGTTAGATTAACCATCTTTGATTGATCCCAATTACCTAGAAAATCACCATCACCAATAAGAGCTACAGATTCATTTTTTTCTACACCAGGAGCAAAGAGAATAATCATCATCTCATCCTCTTTGATTACTGGAATAGGTTTAATTTTAGCTTGACACATTAAGCATTTAGTAAAAGGTGCTGTATTGAAGAGAGTTAATATATCATTATATATATAAGTATCTTCAACCACCAAACCATTTTTATGCTTTGGTACTACCCTATTTTTTTGTGCATCATACCTCTTAGTACCATCTGCCTCTTCGAGATAGTAGGTATATTTAATTTCTGATTTCTCTGCTATTTCTATTTCACAAGCCCACAAACCATCATTAATATAGCGCATAGTATATATATCACCATTAGCTATCTCAACAAACAGATTTTGTCCAAATTCAGTATTGCAATGCAACAAAAATTTTACCATAATGCCTAATTATTTTAGAAATCCCCTTTATTATCCACATTTAGAATAGCCACATGAGCTACAACTCAAACACCCCTCTTTCATAATAATTGTCTCTTGATCACAATTAGGGCATTTCATACCAACAGCCTCTGTCCCATCTGGTATATATCTCTTAAGAGCTCTTTCAACACCTGCTTTCCAAGTATTAATCGACTCGCTATCCAACTGAAGACCAGCAACTAAATCAATTACTTGATCAATTGGCATACCATAGCGCAACACCCCAGATATAAGTTTTGCATAGTTCCAAAACTCCTTATCAAACTTATGCGATAGACCTTCAATTGTTGTTTTGTATCCTCTAGAGTTACGATATTGGAAGTCATAACGACGTTTTCCATCCTCCTCAAACTCATCAGTCTTTATAATAATACCCTCAGTAACAGATTTTGGTAATAATAGACCCTCTTCATCATCAGCAAGACCAGTAAAAATTTCAAAAGGTTTACCATCTTTCAATCCCACAAAAGCAATCCACTTCTCTTTCTTATTTTGGAAGCGTACAATATCACAATTCAATATCTTCGGACGTTCGTAGTTTGATGTTGGATAACAAACACAGCGCTTATCCTCTTTCTCTTTATCCTCATCTTTTGTAGATTTGGCCGAAACTAATACCCCTGCTCTCGAGCCATCACGATAAATAGTACACCCTTTACATCCACTTTTCCAAGCCTCCATATATAGTTGAGATACAAGCTCTTCTGTTGTAGTTGAAGGCAAATTGATAGTTACACTAATACTGTGATCAACCCATTTTTGGATTCTACCTTGCATCTTCACCTTCATCAACCAATCTACATCATTTGCAGTAGCTTTATAGTAAGGCGAATTTTTAAATAATTCATCTTGCTCCTCTTCTGTATAACGCTTATCTACATCATACCCATTAGTGCGCATCCATTCAGCAAACTTATGATGGAACACGATATATTCTTCCCAAGTATCCCCCTCATCATCAACAAAATCAATTCTCACATTAACATCATTTGGATTTACTTTTCTGCGACGTTTGTATATAGTCATAAAAGCAGGTTCAACACCAGAAGTAGTCTGAGTCATCAAACTAGTAGTACCAGTAGGAGCAATTGTCAAACAAGCAATATTACGACGACCATATTTAACCATATCGTTATATAGTTGCTCATCAACACCTTTCAATCTAAGAATAAAAGGATTATTTAGCTCTCTATCCTTGTCAAACACCTCAAAAGCACCACGCTCTTTAGCCATAATAACACTAGAACGATAAGCCTCTACAGCAATCACCTTGTGTACCTCTTCAGAAAAATCAGTACCAGCCTCAGAACCATATATCAAACCCATTGCAGCAAGCATATCACCCTCTGCAGTAGTTCCCACACCAGTTCTACGTCCTTGAATTGTCTTATTTTTTATTTTCGACCACAATTCATATTCAGTACGTTTTACAATATCAATTTCTGGGTCAGATATGATTTTATCTAAAATCTTATCAATTTTTTCAATTTCAAGATCAATAATATCATCCATAATACGCTGTGCAAATTGCACATGTTTACGGAAAAGATCAAAATCAAATTTAGCTTGACTTGTAAATGGATTATTTACGTAAGAGTATAGATTTATAGCTAATAGTCTACAACTATCATATGGACAAAGAGGAATTTCGCCACAAGGGTTAGTTGAAACTGTACGGTAACCAAGGTCGGCATAACAATCTGGCACTGACTCTTTTATGATAGTATCCCAGAACAATACACCAGGCTCTGCACTCTTCCATGCATTGTGTATAATTTTATCCCATAACTCTTTGGCTTGAATTGACTTAACCAAAGTTGGATTTTCTGAATATATAGGGTATCTTTGTTCGTAGGTTGTATCTCCCTCCACAGCGCGCATAAATTCGTCATCAAGTTTCACTGAAACATTTGCACCAGTAACCTTACCTTGTTCGAGTTTAGCATTAATGAAATTTTCAGAATCTGGGTGATTAATAGAGACAGACAACATCAAAGCACCACGACGACCACCTTGAGCCACTTCGCGAGTAGAGTTTGAGTATCTCTCCATAAAAGGAACGATACCAGTTGAAGTAAGAGCAGAATTTTTAACAGGAGAACCCTCTGGACGAATATGACTAAGATCGTGCCCTACACCACCGCGGCGTTTCATCAATTGCACTTGCTCCTCGTCAATTTTAAAAATACCGCCATATGAGTCGGCAGAACCATCTATACCAACCACAAAACAGTTAGATAATGAAGATACTTGAAGATTATTTCCAATACCAGTCATCGGACTACCTTGAGGAACGATATATTTAAATTTATCGAAAAGATCGAATAGTTCTTGTTCTGTCAAAGGGTTTGGATATTTAGCTTCAATTCGAGCCACCTCTCTTGCTAAACGTCTGTGCATATCAGCTGGTGTTTTTTCATATAAATTACCATCTGAATCTTTCAACGCATACTTGTTAACCCAAACTTGAGCTGCTAATTCATCACCCTCAAAATATACTTTTGAGGCTTCACGCGCTTCATTTTCATTAATTTTTTCCATTTTCAAAGTTTACCTTTAAAGTTATAAATTCGTATTCTTACTGTAGAATTATGTCTGTTTTTCGTTTAGAAATGCTGTTATACCATTCAATAAAAGCAATGTAAAGAAAAATCTAATTATCAGAATTATTGAAGATTTTCACTCATAAAATTCTTTAAATTCTCACCTGCAAAAGTACAAAAATTTATTTATATTATCCAAATGTTTTCCAAAATATTTTTTATAAATTTTTCTATCCACTAACAATCAACAACTTAGAGGAAAATATTTTTTTTCTCGCAAAAAAAAGTTGTCAATTTTGTTTATCTTAGAAATAAATGCTACCTTTGCAAAGTTTTACTTACAACATAAAACAGATATAGTTGATTAGACGAAAACAGATAAGAAAATGCAGATTAAGACATTATATAATATATTACCCCAATTACTACCCAAATTTATAGAGTGGCGCGTAAAACACATCAAAGATAGACAGTTTATTCTTATATTATCTTTTGTAGTAGGTGTTTGCTGTGCATTAGCTGCTTTAATATTAAAAAATGCTATACATCTTGTAGAACACTTTATAACAACATTAATAAATGTAGACGAGGTTAACTATTGGTATTTAGCACTGCCTGCAATTGGAATCACACTTGCATCACTTTTCGTAAAATTTATTGTAAAAGATGATATTTCGCACGGAATAACCAAGATTTTGTATGCAATATCTCAACACAAAGCAATAATTAAGCTGCACAACTGTTGGAGTAGCATAGTAGCATCTAGTTTAACTATTGGGTTTGGTGGATCTGTTGGAGCCGAAGCACCAATTGTATTGACCGGTTCAGCTATAGGTTCTAATCTAGGGCGTATTTTCAAACTAGATCAAAAGACTTTGATGTTGTTAGTAGGTTGTGGAGCTGCTGGTGCTGTAGGCGGAATCTTTAAAGCCCCAATTGCAGGAGTAACATTCGTTTTAGAGGTGTTACTTATCAATATGACCATGACCTCTATCATACCATTATTGATATCTTCAGTAACAGCAACTGCAATGTCGTATCTATTTATGGGCAATGAGGTGATGTTTAGGTTCGATAGTTACTCTCCATTTGATTTACACAGAGTTCCCTACCTTATTATATTAGGTATTGTTTGCGGTCTTGTATCACTATATTTTACAAAAGGGATGAATTGGCTGGAATCCAAATTCAAGAGAATCAGAAAAACATATATAAAAATCTTGGTGGGTGGTCTTATGCTAAGTGTATTGATTTTCCTTTTTCCACCGCTTTATGGCGAAGGATATAGCACAATATCATCTCTATTATCAGGACAAAGCGAAAGTCTCTTTAATCAATCCTTTTTCTATGAATATAGATTTGAGTCGTGGGCGATACTACTCTATTTAACACTGATTACATTCTTCAAAATATTTGCATCGGCTGCAACAAATGGGGCTGGTGGTACTGGTGGTATTTTTGCACCATCTCTGTTTGTAGGTGCTATAACGGGATTTGTGGTGTGTGAAGCACTCAATTGCTTTGGAATTACAATACCATATCAAAATTTCACGTTTGCTGGTATGGCAGGGTTGATGAGTGGCGTAATGCACGCCCCACTAACAGGTACGTTTCTTATTGCTGAACTTACAGGAGGATATGATCTATTTATGACATTAATGATCACATCTGTAGTCTCTTATCTAACTATTATCATTTTTGAGCCGCATAACCTATATGCAATGCGTTTAGCTCAAAAAGGCGAACTGCTTACACACAATCAAGACAAATCCGTACTTACACTAATGAAGATGGATAATGTAATTGAAACTGATTTAACTGTGGTTCATCCAGAGATGACATTGGGTGAATTGGTTAAAATTATTTCTCAAAGCAACCGAAATATCTTCCCTGTAGTCAATCCAAACAACTGTCGTTTCGTAGGTATTGTTTCACTAGACGAAGTGCGCAATATTATGTTCCGACCAGAGCTATACAATAGATTTAAAGTGCAAAAACTAATGATTATGCCTCCAAGTAAAATTTATTCTGATATGCAGATGGAGAGTGTAATGAATGAATTTGAAAAGTGCAGTGCATGGAATTTACCTGTTGTAGATAGAGATGAAAAATATCTTGGTTATGTATCCAAGTCTAAGATATTCAACACGTATCGCAAGGTACTTGTGCATTTCTCGGAGGAATAAGTGGTTTCTAATTATCAATTATTAGTTGCTAATTATCAACTTACAAATATACAATATTAATTTAAAAACTTAAATATTATGGCTAGTCGTAGATTATTAAAGAAACAGGTTCACAACATCTTATCTGAGTTGATGAACGAGTGTATGGTTTGTAACATCTTGTTACCAAAATTCGACAATACACAGTTAGATACATTTGCAGGTCGCATAATTGAAACATACGACGAATTTATCGGTCGTATCAACAATCAAGAAAAAACGCTTGACAGAAAACGTGTTAGAGCATATTATGCTACATTTGTCAAAGATTTCAACACACAAGTATTTGCGATTATTGCAGATATGAATAAACTTGAAGAATAATTAGGGAGTTTTTTCTGAGATAAAACTCAAAATTATTACCTATTATTATATGATAGTTGAAAAAGCATGCCCAGTGTGTGGCAAAACATTTAATTGCCACCATGATGATGATATAACAAAATGCCAATGTGCCACAGTTAAACTCAACAAGCCAGCATATGAATATATCTCTCAAAACTACAGCAACTGTTTGTGTGCTGATTGTTTGCGCAAAATTGTAGCGAAACATAGTTAAGGGAACCTCAAAAACTTCCCAATCGAGTAGGAGG
>JAWXTU010000020.1:0-28338 GCA_044433285.1 bacterium
AGTCAGAGGGCAACGAGGAGAATATCAACCTTGGTTGTGATTTGCTTTAAAATTAGTATCTTTGCAGAATCAAATACAGTACCTACAGCTCCACATTTAAAGTAGTGGATGTTGTGATTTGCTTTAAAATTAGTATCTTTGCAGAATCAAATACAGTAAAGTAGATATCTTCAAGAAGAAACCAACAGTTGTGATTTGCTTTAAAATTAGTATCTTTGCAGAATCAAATACAGTTGGAAACAGTAATATAACTAACGTTATCAAGTTGTGATTTGCTTTAAAATTAGTATCTTTGCAGAATCAAATACAGTGCAATCTCTTTGCCACTCAAACCCATAAAAGTTGTGATTTGCTTTAAAATTAGTATCTTTGCAGAATCAAATACAGTAGACTTTGTGTAAGTTGTTTATATATAGGATTTTGCATGGTAAATCAGAAACGAAAAATTAAACTGTATTTACACAAAAAATCTCGCTGTAAGGCGAGATTTTTTATTTCTATCTTGTTCTTAAAATAGCTCTAATTGTTGTCCTTCTGCAGGAATTTCTTGCTGTTTTTTGCCAAAAAACAGTTCCATATTTCCAAATTGTTTATCTGTTATGCATAAAATACCTATATGACCTAGCTCTGGAAGTATAGATTTTATGCGTTTTATATGTACATCTGCATTTTCTTTACTTGCGCAGTGGCGCAAATAAATTGAAAATTGAAACATAGTGAAACCATCTTGTTGCAGTTCTTTTCGAAATTTACTAGCACTTTTGCGCTCTTTTTTTGTCTCTGTTGGTAAATCGAAGAATACTAAAACCCACATAATACGATATTCACTAAATCTATCCATTAGCGTTCTGGATAAATAATTTTTCTACTTTCACTACAGAAACATCTATATAATGATGCTGTAGTTTGTGATACGGCAACCATTAGAGGACTGCGCTTTCCTCCTATTTTCACCTCTATCGTTGGTATTATTAGCAGCTCACGTTTTATTTCTATAGTTAAGTCTTTTGTATTAGGATTCTTTTTTACTATATTAAAAACTAATTCATCTACATATGGGCGATATGGTTCCATTATGTCATCTGCTAGACAGTAAGCATTATATCTGTTATGATGATGAATGCCAAATGTAGGCAGAAGTCCGCTAGTTACTAATGCTCTGGCAACTACTGCACGTAATATAGCATAACCATAATTTAGAAGATTATTTGGATAAATACCATCTCTATCTCTGGTAAATCCTTCAATATTACCAAAAATATATTTCCAATAATATGCTGCTGCTCTTGCTTCTAGGTTTTCAGAGTCCCCACTTTTTACATCATTAGCCCATATGCGCATACATTTTACCACTTCACCCACGCAATCACTCAAAACAGATGCTTGATTATCAATTTTCTGTTTTATTGTTTGTTGCCAAAGTTGTTTTTTTAGAGGAATTGTTGCATCTAGTTGATAACGAAATCGTTCACTTTGAGTGGTGTTTCCGCAGAGTGGTAGCATTAAACCTGTAGGCATACTACGGCTGTCGCAAGTAATCAACGCACAGTTATTCTCTAATAATGCTGTAATTGCACCAGATGTAATTGTTATGCGATTATTATCTATAATAGCGACACCAATATCCTCAATAGCAATTGTACGTATTGCATCTCTTTTAAAACTTTCTGGCAGCGATTTATTAGATTCTACTTCAGGGAGTTTTATAACTAACTGCTTATCTCTCATTGAAAGATAAGCAGGGTTGCTGAAATGCAATGTTTTTTTTATCATTATTAATTGTTTTAATATTCACCAGTTGACACAATTTGCCCTATATGATTAATTCGTACTTTGATAACAGAATTTAATTCATTTAAGGATCTAATTCTTTTCCATGTGATATTTTTAAGTATTAGATCTTCATTATCTACCGTTGTTTCTAAGTGGTGCCTAAAATTATAGTATTTAGATGATATTTTTTGCACTCTAAACAAGTTAGGACTTATGATACTATAGTTATTGGGATCTAGTAAATCTATATCATTTGGATCAAAAATAAGAATATCTTCAGTTTCTCCTGCTTCGTTTTCTGTTGTCTTATAACGTGGAAATACGAAATATTCGTTTTGCTTGAGTGTAAACAAAAATTCCCATCCAAGCTCATTATTATAATTTATATCAACAATAGGAAATCCAAGTAATGCACTCTGTGTTGCCTCCATAAATGAGACCATATGTTCTTGTAAATTACCTTTATCATCTCTAAATATGGCAGCGTGGTGATTATTTCCTGTAACTATATAGTCTGTTGGAATTTTGCTGTTATTTTTATCTAAAATAAATTCACCTAAATTGTTGCACTTAAAGTGTATAGGATCTGCATTTGATACCTTAGCTTTTACTTGAACTCGTTTAATAGATATATTTTTTTCTTTATTGAGCCATATAGGATTTGTATCTAAGTTAGAGAATGCATCTTTTCTATTTCCCTTAAATTCCTTTAATCTGTTGGATAATATTTTTCTAATATTATTATCAATTACGTTATCTATGTTGATCTTTTCAGATATTATTACTCGTTTTGTGAATATATTTTCTAAAGTAATGGTTTTCACTTCTATTGGCATTGTTTCTCCATCTTTCCCGTTTATATAAATAGGTTTCTTGTCTAAAGAATTTTTCCCACCAAAAGCTTTTTTAGGGTCATTGTTATTTTCATTTAGTCTATTTAATAATAATTGTCTATACAATGAAGATGTAACTGTTGATATTTTGTCGATATCAAATTTGTTATTAACCTTATCTAACTGTACTATAGGTCTTTTTATCGTCTTATAGATAGACTCTTCATGCAGTTGCCCCCGCGGAGTTAGTTGTTTTACTCGATTATTTTCATTACTTTTCTTTGTAATGTTAATATTAGAGGTAACAACTTTATTTTTTGCCTTGATAGATATTAATATATCTTCTAAATGATATTTAGCTTCCGCTCTAAAATTATCTGTTGGAGCTATGAATTTGAGTTTTTTATCATCTCTTATTAGGTGTTTGTTCTCTATTCCCAGAATAGATTTTTGTGAAACTTCATTTTTTGATGTTGCTTCTTCTTTGTATCTAGCACTAAGATTATTTAAATATTGAATATATGCCTGTTTTGTATATGCAACGGTGAGAGCATCCATTGCGTGATGACGATGATCATTACGCTTTGTCCAATCTTTAATCTTTTTTATTCTTTTACCATCTCTTGTTTCAATAATTTCAGTTAATCCAAGTGCATCATATTTTGGGAAGTTTAATTCTTTCATAACATCAACTAGCCCCCAATCATTTCTTAAACGATCAGTAATTGATCCTGTTGTAGCTACAACATGTTTTGAAACAGATTCTAAAATCTCTCTTGCTTTTATAGCAATATATTGAGTGTCACGCAATTCTCTGTTAATAAACCCTTCTCCAATATCACAACCTTTTTTTAGAAGTTTATTGTATTTAGCTAAACTAATATGTTTTGATTTTGATAAATCTTGTATTCTATTTTTATATTGTTCTAAACCTTCTTCACCATATTTATATGCTACATAGTCAAGAGCAGTCATTTTACCTTTCTCTTTATTTATACTAGATATTTCGAGTGTTTTATTTGAGAATGAATCATCAAAGATAAGAGCTTTTGGTATAATATGTTCAATGTCATAATTATTGCTAAAAATTTCACTTTTCTTTATCTGTATATTGGAGTATAATGTTTTATATCCATTTGAGGCTAACTCTTCGTACAAACGGTAGCGAATAATATCATTTTTTGAAATATGTTTTAATCCAAATTCCTCTTCTAATATTTTCTTAATATTCTCGTGTGCTTTTGTTTGTATACTTATATCACTAGTTGCCTGCTCTCTTTCTTTTGCACTTTTCTTTAATTCTCTAGCCAATTCAACTCTTATTTCATCTGGTCTGCCGTATGTTGCTATTAGTTCATTGACAAGATTAATCATCTGGTTAAGAATTTTTTCTACAACAGGATTACGTAAACTATTTTTTTGCAATAAATCTAGTTTGTCAACTAGTATTTTATTGTCTATTTGTTCTTTAGTGAGTGATCGGGCAGAATGGTTATATCCAGCTGATAAACAAGCTTCATCATATTGTTTCCCATTAATAAGATGAGGTAATATCTTTTTCATTGCCTTAGCTGATAAACTACCGTAATCATCTTGTAAATTGATATTCGCTAAAATAGTTGCATACTCTTTATCGAATCCCCATTTGTTTTGAATTAGATTTATTAGTTTCTCATTTCCAGAGATTGAATTATCTCCTTCGTAGGAATATAATAGGTGCCAAAGTTGATATGATTCTTGTTTTTCTAATTCTTTACCAAGTAGACATGGGTTGAAATTTAGAATATTAATATTAAAATCTAGTGCGCTAAATACTTCTTCTACAATTTTGATAATTTTGCTTGATTCTAATTTCTTGAAGTCATGTTCTCCATGTCCACTTCTATATATTATTTTATTATAAGCATCAAATAGAGTCGCTTGAGTTCTATTACCATCTATTTTATTGTAGTTAAGTTTTAAATTTTTATGATTTATGAATAGAAGTTTTAATGCTTCTTTATCTGTGATGCTCTCTTTTATGGATATTTCTCTGTATAGTGTATTCTTTTCATCTTCAGTAAGTAAACGTTTGCCATACTTAAATTTAGTATTCCTATTTTCGTCAAATAGGTCAAGTTCATTGTTAGAACCTTCAATTACTTTCCCTGAGACTTCAATGTTATTAAGTATTTGCCATATTTTAAACTCTTGAAAGATAGGAGATGATTTTGGGCAGACCTTTGAACCTACAGTTCTCTTTTTAATTTTACCATCAATTTCAAACTCTTTTGTTTGACTTTCAAATTCACAAAAACTCACCAACCCTTTTTGTGACTTTAGTTTTCGTTGATAGAAGATAATAATATCTTTAATTTCATTTTTTAATTCAGATGTTAATTGTGTATGGAATTTGGCTTGGCAATCCCATATAGTATTAAACTCACTTTCATAATCTTGACGATAGAAAATTTGATTTTTTGTACTATAATTGGGATTGGTAGTTATTTGATTATATAAATATTGACCGATTGTCTGTTTATTTATAAAAAGAATTTTACTTTTATCACTTATTTCTCCTAGATAACCGCTTGAATTTGTTATTTGAGAGTTGATCTCTTGTAAAACTATTGCTAATTGCTCTAAGTCTAATTGACGAGTCAATCCTTCAACTCTAAACTTATAATTCTCAATTTTTAGATCATTCCCTTTTTTCTCTCTTTTTATACCAACAATATTGAAGGGATCTTTACAAATAACCCAAGTTTGTTTACTATTTTTGTTTTCTAATTCTTGTTTTAGCTCAGTTGTTAATATTTCAGGGTAGAATAGTTGTTGAAAACACCATATTTTATCAAATTCAGATTGAAGATCAGAACGATAAAAGTCTAAATGAGATATTTTTTCTGATTTGAGTAGTAGAGAATATGCGTATTCACCTGGAGTGACATTATTCACTTGTAGGTGTACTGCAATATCTTTTCCATCAATAATTTGACCAGTCTCTGTTTCTGATGATTTAGTTTTACGGCTACTTTTGTATCCTCGTTTTTTATTGATCATTAATAAAACTCGGGCGAACTCTTCTAATGAAATCATTTCACTTGCAGATTTTGCTCTGATTTTGTATGTTTCATATGTGGTATTATTACCAACTTCTGCTAATAGCGTTTTATTGGTAATAATATTATTTTCTATTAAGCTCTCTATTAATATTTTTCTTCTTAATTTATAGCGAAATAAATTGAGTCGTTGTCCGTGCTTTAGAGTTCTAGCTGCATTTACAGAAATACCTTTTCCTGTAGAAAAGAATTTCTTTTCATCAGCTGTTAAAGGGTTTACCCTAACTCCAAGTTTTATTATTGATGCTCTTTCTTCGGGTGTTTCAGCCTCATTAACAACAGCCCATCCGATACTATTTGTGCCTAAGTCTAGTCCTAAAATCTTTTTCATGATATTTGATATTTTTTATAGCACAAAGATATCACTTTTATTTTGCATATGCAACTATTTTTATAAAAATAATATTTATTTTCCGTAAAATATTTGGTAATTCAAAAAATAGTTGTATCTTTGCAGCACTAATTTAAAGCAAATCACAATAAGGATTATTCCGTTGTGAAAACATTAAAGGATCGCCCTCACCTTGGTTGGGGGCTTTTTTGTATAAAATATTAACCACATTAACCCCCAAAATCAATGCGCAAAATCCTACTCTCAATCATCATTTCTTTATCGATTTTATCTTCATACGCTCAAACTTATCTACCCAAATCGGAGGGTGAGATAGTGGAGCATACGTATTATACTTTGGCTTATGCTGAGGAGCATGAGCAGGCGTATTGGGTATATTATGTGCTTACACCAGAGATGGTTAGTGGTGATGTGAAACGTAGTGATGATTTTAGGGCTGACAATAAGGTGAAAACTGGTTCGGCTACTTTGACTGACTATAAGAGCTCGGGATACGATCGTGGGCACCTCTGTCCTGCGGCTTCTATGAGTATTAATACTACTGCAATGTCGGAGAGTTTCTATATGTCTAATATGTCGCCTCAAACGCCATCATTTAATCGTGGCGGTTGGAAAAAATTGGAGGATAAGGTGAGGGGTTTTGCTCTGAAAGAGCAAAAAATATACGTGGTTACTGGTCCTATATTTAATGATGTAATAGGAACAATTGGTGCCAATAATGTAACAATACCAGGGTATTATTATAAGGCAATTTATGCCCCTGAGGCAAATAAAATGATTGCTTTTATTATGCCTAACACCAAAATAGAGAGTGGTTTAGCTAGTTATGCTGTATCTGTTGATTATCTCGAAGATATTACTGGTATCGACTTCTTCTATGAGCTACCAGATGATATAGAAAATGAGCTTGAGGCTAACTTTAATGTCTCTTATTGGGCGTTGTAATCAACATCTTCTGTAACAATAAGTTGCCCTGTGTTGTATTGCTGCACTTTGATGTTACTCCCTTTTTGTATATAGCCGCGACGAGCTACTGCATCGTATTGTTTTCCGTTTATTTCTACTTTGCCCGATGGGCGTAAGTCGGTAGTGGCAATACCTCTTGCTCCTGTCATTGTCAACTGTTCTGTTGGTACTCCGATATATCCTTCGCTCTCTTGTTGTGTGGTTTGTAGTGCCAAACGAGACCACGCACCTTTTGTACCAATTTTGCTTGATAGCCATATGATGATGACAAACCCTAGTATCAACCCTATGAAGAGAGAGAGTAGCGCACCGTTCATCTCTGGTACTGTTACTCCCGAAAAATCAAAATAGACATTGCCCACCATACTAAACCCTAGTCCTGCAATTGTACATATTATACCACAAATGCCTGCAACTCCAAACCCAGGTATAACAAACATCTCAAGTATTAGTAATATTATACCAATTACAAATAATATTATCTCCCAATTGGCTGCTAATCCGTCAATATATAGTGGTGCAAAATAGAGTGTTGCCGCTGTTATTGAGGCGATTATCGGAAATCCTACGCCTGGTGTCTGCAATTCAAAATAGATGCCTCCAATGATAACCATTATTAAAATGCTTTGTAATGCTGTACTCATCAACCACCCTTTGATATTGTCATATGCAGTAGGTCTATACTCTGAAATTGTACATTCGCTTGGAGTATAGCCTTCTAACTCAATGATTTGCTCAATAGATTCTACTATTGCTTCGCAATATCTATTTGTCAATGCCTCTTCGCTTGTAAATGTAAGGGTTTTGCCCGAGTCGATGATGTTCTCTATTATTACTTGGTCATCTACCATTGCCTCGGCAATAAGTGGGTCGCGCACCCATCTGCCTAATGAGTCTTTGCCGTGAGATTCGGCTGTGGCGCGCATCGTAGCACGCATATAACTCTGATATTTATCAGGTGCTTGCGATCCATCTGTGCCGTTTACAACGGTTGCCGCGCCAATACTTCCGCCTGGGCGCATATATATTCTGTCGCACGCTATGGATATCAACGCTCCTGCAGATGCTGCATTGTTATCTATAAATACTACTACGGGTATTGGAGAATTGAGTATCGCAGTGCGGATTGAGTCGGCAAATGTTACTTCACCGCCATATGTGTTGAGATGTAGTATAATCAAATCTGTACTGTCGTTATTTGCCTCTGCAAGTGCCTCTTTTGTATATAACCAAGTGGTGCTATTGATGTTCTTATCAATACGGAATTTATAAATATTTGCCGATTGCGCATTTGCAAAGATATTACATAGCTGTAGTGCTATGAATATGTATAATAATTTAATTTTTTGCATAGTAGGTTCTGTTTTATTATAAATTTGGCAATAAGGCCTCTATTGTCGTATATTGTTTTTCATCTTTTATATACCCTTTATCTGTGCAATGTATCTCTATATCAGCATTTTCATCTACATTTATACCGATACGGATAAATGCTCTCTCTAACCAGGCTTTTTGTATTTGGGCACTCTCGTCTGCCGTAATTTTTATCCGCATTGTGCCTCTGTACTGTTTTATATGGCATCTGCCATCTATTGGGTCAAATGAGAATGTATTAGAGCCAAATGCTCTCTGAAACATACCCGACAACATCAAATCCTCTGGTATTCCGATATTTACACCATCCTTAGTCATCAGCCAAATGCGGTCGGACATCTGTATTGCAAGGTCTAGTTCGTGTGTGCTGAGTATGAATGTTTTTTTTGTTGTAACAGATAGTCGCCTCAATAGCATCATAATTTCTATGCGGTTTGGCAAATCGAGGTGCGCTGTTGGTTCATCAAGCAAAATCAGTGGGGTATCTTGTGCTAATGCTTTGGCAATTATTGCACGCTGTTTCTCTCCGTCAGAAATTTCATTAATTTTGCTGCTGATTTTATGGCTGAGGTTCACATCGTTAATGGCTTTATCTATTATCTCTTTGTCGTGTGAGGTAAGTGCCCCTGCCCAATTGGTATGCGGAAATCGTCCCATTGCCACCAGTTCAAAGACCGATAAGTTTTCAATATCTACTTTATCCGTGAGCACCAGGGCAAAGAGTTTTGCACGTTGATGATTGCTGAGTTGCGAAATAGATTTGTCGTTGATTTTCACATCTCCGCCAAGTAGAGGTTGCAGTGCCACCAGCGAACGGAGTAGGGTAGATTTACCTGCTCCATTTGTGCCCGTCAAACATATCAAATCGCCCTTTTGTGCCGAAAGATTCAGCTCAGACTGTACAACATATTTGCCGTAACCGATGGTTATATTTTCTGCTTTAAAATTCATTGTATTTAATCTACTTTTTATCAAATATATCCCTAAAATGTGAATATTGTGGGTGATGTTGTATTATCGTTTTTGTTTTAGGATTATCCATATTATTATTGGTGCGCCAATCAGACCACTAATTGCATTAATTGGTAATGTATAGTTCTGACTTGGTAATTGACACGCTATATCACATATTAATAGTAGTGATGCACCAACTAAAATAGAGCCTGTTATCGTAATTAGATGGTTTGACGATTTCATTATACCACGCACTAGATGAGGCACTGCCATACCGATAAATGCTATTGGACCAGTGAATGCTGTTGTAGCCCCTGCCAAGAGTGCTACGGCAAAAATAATCCAAAATCGTGTGCGAAGTATATTTATTCCGAGCCCTTGCGCATAATTCTCACCCAAAAGTAGGGCGTTTAATGGTTTTTGTATCAGATAAACTACTGTGATACCGACCAATACAATAGGTAACATCACCCACATATAGTTCCAGGTAACGGCTGAGAGAGAACCAAAAGTCCACACTACAAAGAGTTTTAATGAGTCAGGATTGCTACCATTTTGTAGTATGGTAACCAACGATCCTGCTATCTGTCCGAACATTATACCTACTATCAAAAGCGATACTGCATTATTTACTTTGTGCGATACGGCAAGCACTAAAAGCAGCACTAAGATAGCCCCAATAGTAGCGGAAATTACTAGCCCCCAACCGCTTTGTACAAATGCCAACGGTAAAAGTGAGCCGCCAAGAATAAAGATTGCCACCCCTAAACTAGCTCCAGAACTCACACCCAAAACATATGGTCCTGCCAGTGGATTACGAAAGAGTGTTTGCATTATCAGCCCTGCCACAGAGATGGCTGCACCAGTAATGACCGCTGTAAGTGCTTTGGGCAATCGAAAATTATATATAATATTTTGGTAGATAGGGTTATCTGAAAATATTTCGCTAAGCGGTATATCCACACTCCCATAGATAATGTCTAAAACAAACAAAACCATGGTACAAACTGCTAGTAGTATGAATTTTAGCGAGGTACGCATATAATAATCTATTTAAGTTTTAATATATATGTTGGTGTATAATCTTCCAATACATCTGGGTGCAATGCCCAAATTACATCTTTAAGCACCAAATCTGGGTGGGCTATACCGCTCTCCCAGAAGTCGTTGGTACTTTTGTTTGTGCGAGCATTAAATGCGTATACATCACCACTCTTAGCCGATTCAAACAGATTATGTCTTTCGTCCATCTGTATTAAAGATTTTAGGTCAGACACTGGTGCATTTAACCACACATCTGCATTATTGAAATTATTTAGTACTGTCTCGAAATTTAAAGCCAATGAACCTGTTGTTGAGTCGTTTGCGTATAGATAATCACCTCCAGCATCAGCAAATAGTTTGCCCATATACGATGCACCACTTGGCATATACCAAGTGCCTTTAAAATTACCGCCTGCCATTACAGTTGGTCTCTTCTCTATGTTTTCTACAAGTTTTGTGGCAGCAATATAACTCTCTTCTATCTCGTTGAAAATCTCATTTGCCTCCTCCTCTTTATCAAACAAAACAGCCATATATTTTATCCATTCAGCTCTTGCGAGTAGTGAATTTTCAGTCCATTCGTTGTTATACAGCACTTTAACCCCAGATTTTATCAATCGCTCTGAGTTATCATCTACCTGATTATAACTCGACATCATAAAACCAGATGGCTGAAGTAGCATCAATTTTTCTGCATTTACATTGAAATTATCACCTAAATTTATAATTTTTCCGCTGTTGTATCTCTCTAAAATCGTCTCGTTGTACACCAGTTCTGGAGCGCAAATAGCGGTGATTTTCTCTATCTCATCAAGCAGACTTATAAACTCAAAATGGGTGCAACTAGATACTGCAACTGTTGTGAGTGGTACAACAATTTTCGTTCCGTTTGTTGGCACTGAAATAGTATCATTTTCCACTAGATAATATAGTTGTTGCACTTCACCCTCCACCCAAGGATTGTAGATGATAAGACTTTTGTAGTTATCAAAGTAGTTGATATCAAATCCTTTAGCATATTTTAGTTGTAGTCTATCATTCGCTTCAGCTGTATCGTCTTGTTCGTTTGAGGTTTTACTGCAAGCCGAAAATATACAAATAACCACAATTGCAAGTAGGGCGATAGAGTATTTTTTAATTATTAATTTCATCTTTCTTTTTCTTATTTTAGAGCAAATAAATCTCAAAATTTTAGTTAGAGAACTGCTTTAGTTCTTGTTTTGTTAGTTTATTTTTAGTGGGTATAAGTTTAATTTTTTAGCAGTCCTTTTTAACATTGTTCGATAACTCTCCTTACCTCTTTAATATTGTTTTAGAATTTGATAGAGTCGTTGCACTGGCAGTCCCATTACATTATAATATGAACCTCTTATTCCCTCTACACCGATATACCCAATCCACTCTTGAATGCCATACGCTCCTGCCTTATCCATAGGGGCATATTTATCTACATAATGTTCTATCTCTGTAGTAGTTAGCTGAGCAAATGATACTTCTGTTGTTACAGCAAACGATGTAGTTTTGTCGTTTGTTTTTACGCATACACCAGTTATCACCTCGTGAGTGCAGCCCGACAAATCGTTTAATATCTCTATCGCATCTTCTCGAGATTTTGGCTTGCCATATACTTTATCGTTGAGCCAAACTATTGTGTCGGCTGTGATTAATAAATCCTTGTCGCTCAATTGATAAGCAGCAGCTTTTTGCTCGGCAAGAAAAATAGGTATCTCTTCGCCATATAGGGTGTTAGGGTAGTTCTCCTCTAAACCGGGGATTACCTTTACCGTAAAATCAATATCCAGACTCTTTAATAATTCGTTACGTCGAGGTGATTGAGAACCAAGAATTACATTATAATTTTCAAGCATAATAATAATAATTTTCAAACATTTTATCTTAAATTATTTGGAACATACCAAAGAATGGTATGCCGTATGTTTTTGCCATAAGGTAGTAATATACAATAGAATAGAGTATACCTGCTGCCATTATAAACTTAGCCAATTTAGATGCATTTTTGTAAGCAGTGCAACTGTTTGACCAGAGAATAATCAATAAAAATATACTTGGCACTGCTATGCCGAATATGAAATATCTTATTGTTAATGTCCCCTCAAACGGAATTAGTGAAAACGCACAAAAAGCAAGTGCGATATTTGTTATAATCAACAGCGCAGTAACAATTGTTTTAGCCCATTTTTCGCCCCATACAATTGGCACGGTGTGGCACTCCATCTCTCTATCGCCAAATTCATCTTCCATATCTTTAATAATTTCACGGATAAATGTAAACATAAATGCTGCTAGTGAGATACCACAGATATACGAATATAGTTGAGAGAGTACAGGTGTTTGTTGTAGTAATTGTGGTGTGTAGTAGGTAGTTAGCGCACCAGCCTCAGCAATTAATATAATGAGTGGCACAAACGCAGCCAACACAGATACAATAAGATTACCTACAATTAGTTGTCGCTTGTAGCTCGATGAGTAAAACCAAAGCAATCCAGGCACTAAAATATATGACAATCCTAGCGTTAGGTTTTTGAGCATTGCGGATGCAGCTATACCAATTATCAAACCTAATACGGTTAATATCTGATATATACGCATCGCAGTTGGTTTTTCTATCGATTTAGTAATCACTATCTCGTCTGGGTGGTTTATTCTGTCTATCTTAATATCAAAATAGTCGTTCACTACATATCCTCCTGCTGCAATTAAGGCTGTGCTTAAAATTAATAGCGTGATATGCAAAGGGGTTAATGCCGATGAAATAGCAAAACAACCTAATGTTGGCACTATAATAGAATAGTAGATAAGTAATTGAGTTACAACAATAAAAATAATATTTTTATAACGAATTAATTTAAGTATGTGCATATTTATGTTTGTTTAGTTTAGCGTCTCATATTATTAATTTAATTTTTTAATCGGGGAGTTTTTAGAAATACCCTATAATATTACCAAGTAAATGCCTCTTTTGTCATCCAATTGCCGTGTGCTTTTAGAGTCTGCTCAATCACATCACGCACGCACCCTTCGCCACCATTTTTGTCAGAAACATAGTGAGCAATCCCTCTAATTTCAGGGGCTGCATCTAGTGGTGCAGTAGCTAATCCGCTCATTTTCATCACTTCATAGTCAGGTATATCATCACCCATATATAGCACCTGATCGGTTTTTAGATTAAATTGATTCAAAAAATCATAAAATTCCACTTTTTTATCGTAGGCGCAAAGATACACTTTTTGTACACCTAAAAATTCAAGGCATTTTCTCACTGCCTCTGATTTTCCGCCAGAAATTATTGCCACTGGATAACCTAATTTTGTGGCAAGATTGAGTGCGTAACCATCTTTTACATTGAGCATTCGCACCAATTCTCCATCATTATCTAGTGGTACACAGTTAGCAGATAATACGCCATCGACATCGAAAATAAATGCCTTTATTTCATTCAACTTTTCTTTAAAATTCATATTTAGTTCTTTGTGGGGTGTTTTTATAGTCCCCTTTAATTTTTCACCTATAGAAGTTCTTTTAGAACTCTCTTTTAATCTGTTCAGATAGTAGAGTATAAATCTCTTGCCAATCAGGTTCATTTGCAAGCATTGCAATGTGCTGGTCTATAACACGTTGGTCGCCACGAGCGGCAGGTCCTGTTTGCGCATTATGAGGTTTTATCTTTTTTGCCTTATTTAGCGTTTCAGTCATCAAACTGTGCATCAACTCTATTGGCAAATCTAACTCTTTGAGTATCTGTTCGGTTTTTATCCACATTAAATTTGTAAAATTGCATGCAAATACACTTGCTAAATGCAATTTTCGTCTCTCATCAGAATTGAGATGATACACTTTTCTAGATATCTGATGAGCTAAATTATTAATTATAACCTCATTATCCAGATTGTTTGCCTCTGTAAATATAGACACTTTGCGCAAATCCACCCCTTTTGTCTTTGAAAATGTTTGCATCGGGTAAATGCAGCCATAATTGGCACGAGTAGCTTTGAATATCGAGATAGGTAGAGTGCCCGACGTATGCAAATGCAAGCCTCGTTCGATTTTTGTATGATTCATCACCCATTGCAGCGCATCATCTTTTATTGCATATATATATATATGTGCAGTCTGCTCAATTTCATTATATTGGTTAGTGGCTTTTGCCCCCACTTTAACTGCCAATGCCTGAGCCGACTCCAATGTGCGACTATATATCTGCACAATGTGGTTGCCAGCCTCATACAAGGCTGGTGCCAAGTGCCACGCAACATTGCCAGCACCAATAAATGTGATATTAAAACCTGTTTTTATGGAGTTTGTCATACGAAAGTTTCTCCTCATCATAAGGTTTGCGCTCCTCATTTTTATAACCGATAGTTACAATATTAAGCACCTCCAGATTTTCGGGGATATTTAACAGCCCAGCGATATATTGGCTCGAAGTGGTAGTATCATTGTATTGACGATTATGTACTTGCACCCAACACGATCCCAAATCCAAATCGGCAGCTGCTAACTGAATTATCAGCGCAGCGATAGAGGCATCTTCAAACCACACATCGCTCTTTTCTGGCGAGGCGCAAACCACTACAGCCAATGGGGCAGTCGCTACAAATTTACTTCCCATCTCGCGACATTCAGAGAGTTTTTGCAATAACTCACGATCGTCTACCACAATAAATTCCCAACCGTTAGAGCGTTTTGATGCTGGCGACATTAAAGCCGTGCGCATTATTGAGTCTATTTTCTCTTGTTCTACCACCGCATCTGTATATTTTCTATACGAACGGCGATTTTTTACTAAATCATAAAATGTGTTCATCGTTATAGTCATTTAAATTCAGCTACAAAGATACGAAATATGCATCGAACTACAAAAAATATAAGACTATTTATTTAATTGAGAATTAACCTTTTGTAAAAGTCAATAAAAAATAGTAACTTTGCAGTTGCATTTTCGGCATAATATTTCATACAAAATTCATCATCACACGATCAGTCTATGAGAGTAGAGATAATTACCAATCCAGAACAGCTACCAGATATAGCCTCTGACAATATATTTAAATCACGCCAGTGGTTTGAATTATTTAGTGGGGAGCAATCGACTTGCGTTGTGGCGTTTGTTGTATATGACGGCTCTAAACTTGTTATGTTGCAGTCTGTTATGATTCAAGACTTTATAAAGTTTTTGCCGCGCTGTCTGGGTAGTTATTGTGTGGTTTGGGGTGAGCCTTTTTGTATTGAAGATATTGCTGAAGCTGATGTAAAACAGGCTTTTGAACTGTTGATATTAGCCATTGAAAAATATGCAAAACGCAAGGTTCTTTTTGTAGAATATCGCCATTTTTCAGATGAAAATATTTATATGTGTAATTTTGCTGCGCATAAATATAAGGCTATTAAATGGGGTAATATAATACAAAATATTGCACCTCAATCAGATGTAATTAGTCTCTTTAACCAAAGCAAACGTCGCCAAGTGCGCAAAGCATTATCTAATGGGGTAGAGTTATCCACAACCCCCACAAGCGACGAATGGCGAGACTATTATTTAATTCTCAAACAATTATATAAGAAAATAAATCGTCCGCTACCATCATTTTCTGTCTTCGAACGATTAAGAAGTTCATCTATTGGTGTCTGTTGTGTAGTAAAAAATAGTGGCAAAGTCATTGCTGGTATCTCAATGCTATATGATGCAGAATGTGGTGGATATGAGTGGTATATCTCGGGTATGAACAGAGAGTATCCTCATTTATATCCATCAACTATGGCACTCTATGTAGCATTAAAGCATATAGCAGATAATGGCGGAGGTAGATTTAACTATATGGGTGCAGGTCAGTTAGATAAACCCTATAGCGTAAGAGATCATAAGCTCACCTTTGGCGGAGATTTGGCTACCGAATATCGATACAGAAAGTATCTTCTTATCTAGTTAATAATTAGCAACTAATAATTGCGATCTATTTCCAACCCCTTTTCTTAATTAAAAGTTTCCCCACTGTACAGATATAGATCGCAATGAGAGGAAGGAATATATCACACAATATCAAAGAGAGTCCAAACCCTTTTTGGTTATAGGTGCGCGAAGTGGCATTTATTACTATATATTGCACTAAATATTTAATAGTCAGAGCACCTACCACAGTTGATATTACTATAATATTAGAATATCCGACAACGATAAGCGCAATAATTGATGCAAAGAATAGAGCTTTAAACAGAGGTTCTATCATAAGCAAAACTTTACTTTTTGTATTGTATAATTTCCCTGTGCTCAGATGACGGTGTTTTTGAAAAAACCACTCCTTAAATGATGTTTCGGGTAGTGATATCGTGATAGCTCCCAATTGAGGCTCTAATGCTGTATTCTCTTTATTACCAGCAGCATTTACTAGCAAATCATCATCGCCTGAGGCTACATGCAAAAATCCAGCAAAACCCTTACGATTAAAGAAAGTAGAGCGTCTGTAAGCCATATTTCTACCCACCCCCATATATGGCACATCTAACGCAGCAAATCCCATATATTGCATAGCGATAAGCAGTGTGTCATAGTTAATTATGCTCCCCAAAATACCCTTGTTTCTGTAGTAGTTGCCAAATCCAAGGATAAACTCCTTTTTGTCGGTAAAATTGGCTACCATATTAGTAATCCAGTGCGGAGTAAGCGGACGACAGTCAGCGTCGATAAACAGAAGATGCTCGTGTTTTGCAGCTTTTACACCTACTGTAATAGCCAGTTTTTTGTGACTAATAATCTTAGTTTCTGTAGGTATATTTGTTATATATAGGTTATTATACTCCTTTTTGAAGTCGTTTATTATCTTTTCTGTGTTGTCCCACGAGCCATCATTTACCAAAATCACTTCATATTCTGGATATTGCTGCTCAAGAACTAAAGGGAGGAATCTTAGAAGATTTTCGCCCTCATTTTTTGCACAAATAATCACAGAGACAGGTGGTTTTTCGTCTGTTTTTTCCACTATATTTAATCGTTCTCTGCGTTTTCTACGCAAAATGTAAGTGTATGGTATTAAGTAGAATAAAAGATGTACAAGTAGTGATATACCTAATATTGCAAGCAAAATTACGAGGAGATATGATGATAAAATTTCTGACATAAGCGATAGTTAAATTTTGTGTTGCAAAGATACTAATTTTTTGCTCATAAAACAATAGAAATTATAGGATAAAATAAAAAAGAGAGAAAAATGTTTGTCTGTTTCGCAAATTAGTTGTATCTTTGCAGTGATTTTACAACACAGCCGTGTTGAACCCATATTATAGAGGTCAATCTATAATATAATATTTCCACAATTTTTATGTATAATATTCTTCAATTAAGAGAAAAAGGGCAAGATGAATTAATCTCTATTGCCAATGAATTAGGTATTAAAAAGACTAAAAGTCTTTCAGTAGATGAACTTGTATATGCAATACTTGATCAACAAGCTATTGTGCAAGCATCTGAAATTAAAACATCTGCACCTAAAGAGAGAAAAAAACGAGAAAGTAAAAAGGTTGATAAAGAACCATCAACTACTAAAACAGTAGCCAAGAAAAAAACAGTCAATAAAGAGGTAAACACTAATATAACTGATCAGACTTTAGAACAACCTATTGAACAAAAGCCAGTTGCAGCAAAAAAAGCTCCACGTAAACGTATTGCGAAGGGTGTGCAAAATGTCGAGGAAGTAAACTCTACGCAAGAGATGACAGCTACTACTATTGTTGCTCCGCAAGAGACACAACGAACAGAGAGAGTTGAACAAGCTGAAGTGAAAACTAAAGTTGATAACCAATCTCAACCAAAAGCAGAGGGTGGTAATGAGGATAGAAAACAGAGGACTCGCAACAATAATAATGGTAACCAGCAAGTAAATAATCCTGCTGTTAATACCTCTTCTAATAATAACACTCAGAACAACAACGCTGCAAATAATCAAAATAATTCTGCTAACCAAAATAATTCTGCTAACCAAAATAATCAGAATAACCAAAACAATCAGAATAACCAAAACAATAACCAAAACAATAACCAAAACAATCAAAATAACCAAAACAATCAAAAAAAGCAACAAAATCAGAAACGCCAACAAAACGGTAAAACAAACCAACAAAATAATAATGCAACGAGAAATTCGGCATTAGAGAATGGTGAGAAACTGTTTGATTTTGAAGATACATTAATTGGTATGGGAACATTGGAGATGATTCCTGACGGTTATGGATTTTTGCGTTCGGCAGATTATAATTATCTCCCATCTCCTGATGATATATATGTAAGTGTTAGTCAGATAAAAGCATTTGGATTAAAAACAGGAGATACGGTAGAGGGTAATATTCGTCCACCTCGTGATGGCGAAAAATATTTTCCACTAGTGCGAGTGCAAAAAATTAACGGACATGCTCCAGAGATTGTGCGTGATAGAGTACCGTTTGAGCACCTAACGCCGATATTCCCAGATGAGAAATTCCAATTGACTTCACCAGATAAAAAAGCTTCATTATCTAGTCGTATGTGCGATCTCTTTTCTCCAATCGGTAAAGGGCAGCGTGGATTGATTGTAGCACAACCTAAGACAGGTAAAACCGTGTTGTTGAAAGATATAGCAAACTCAATTATTGAGCATCATCCAGAGGTTTATATGATTATTTTGCTTATCGATGAGCGTCCAGAAGAGGTAACAGATATGGCACGCAGTGTAAAAGCTGAGGTAATCGCATCTACATTTGATGAGCCAGCTGATAGACATGTAAAAGTGGCAAGTATTGTTCACGAAAAAGCTAAACGACTTGTAGAGTGCGGACACGATGTAGTAATTCTTTTAGATTCAATCACACGTTTAGCGCGTGCATATAATACATCACTTCCTGCATCAGGTAAAGTATTGTCGGGTGGGGTAGATGCCTATGCACTTCACCGTCCGAAACGATTCTTCGGGGCGGCTCGTAATATTGAAAATGGAGGTTCGCTCACAATTATAGCCACAGCACTAACCGACACGGGTAGTAAGATGGATGATGTAATTTTTGAAGAATTTAAAGGCACAGGTAATATGGAGTTGCAATTGAACCGTCAGTTAGCAAACAAACGCATCTTCCCTGCTGTTGATATTATGGCATCATCTACACGTAGAGACGATTTATTATTACCAAAAGATGTATTATCACGTATGTGGATATTGCGTAAATATCTATCAGATATGAACGTAGTAGAGGCGATGGAGTTCTTAAAAGAGAGAATGGAGCGTACGGATAGCAACGAAGAGTTTCTTGCATCTATGAACGATTAGAGACAAGTCGATATAACGAGACATATTAATATAGAGAGAACGCATCATAGTTATGGTGCGTTTTTTTGTGGGCTATTGATTGATTGATTGATTGATTGATTGGCAGGTGAGGCTGCCATAAAAAAACCGAGAATGAAATTAATCATTCTCGGTTTATAAAATTTATTCTAAATTGCTTAGCTTATTTAGCAGCTTTAGCCTCTAGATTTTTCTTAGCGTCTTCAACCATTTGGTCTTTCAAAGCTGAAAGAGATTCGATGTCACCAAGAGTAGTTTTTTCTACAGCTGGAGCAGCTTCTTCTTGTTTAGCAGCTTTTTTAGCTTTCTTTTCTGTATTTTCTTCTGTAGCCTCAGCAGCTTTAGCAGCGCGAGCTATATCTTCGTGAATACGGCTGTGAGAAAGAATGATACGTTTAGCATCTTTGTTAAATTCGATAACTTTAAAGTTAAGTTTTTCATCGATTTTAGCAACAGAACCATCCTCTTTTACAAGGTGTTTAGGAGTAGCAAAACCCTCTACGCCATAAGGTAGAGAAACTACAGCACCTTTGTCAAGCATTTCGATGATAGTACCTTCGTGGATGCTATCGTTAGTAAAGATAGTTTCAAATACATCCCAAGGATTTTCCTCTAGTTGTTTGTGTCCAAGGCTCAAACGACGGTTGTCTTTATCTATTTCAAGAACAACAACTTCGATTTCAGAACCGATTTGAGTAAATTCAGATGGGTGTTTGATTTTCTTAGTCCAGCTCAAGTCTGAGATGTGGATAAGACCATCGATACCTTCTTCGATTTCAACAAATACACCAAAGTTAGTAAAGTTGCGTACTTTAGCAGTATGTTTGCTATTTACAGCATATTTAGTGTCGATATTTTCCCATGGATCAGTTTTCAATTGTTTGATACCAAGAGACATTTTGCGTTCGTCGCGATCAAGAGTAAGAACAACAGCTTCGATTTCGTCATCTTTTCTAAGGAAATCTTGTGCGCTGCGTAGGTGTTGACTCCAGCTCATTTCAGAAACGTGGATAAGACCTTCAACGCCAGGGATAACTTCGATAAATGCACCATAATCAGCCATAACCACTACTTTACCATTAACTTTATCTCCAACTTTTAGGTTAGCATCAAGTGCATCCCAAGGGTGAGGAGTAAGTTGTTTAAGACCAAGAGCGATACGTTTTTTCTCGTTGTCGAAATCAAGGATAACAACATTGATTTTTTGATCAAGAGTAACGATTTCTTCTGGGTGGTTAACACGTTCCCAGCTAAGGTCAGTAATGTGAACAAGACCATCAACGCCACCAAGGTCGATAAATACACCATAAGAAGTGATATTTTTCACGATACCTTCAAGTACTTGACCTTTTTCAAGTTTGCTGATGATTTCGCGTTTTTGTTTTTCAAGTTCAGCTTCGATAAGAGCTTTATGAGAAACAACAACATTTCTATATTCGTGGTTGATTTTAACGATTTTGAATTCCATTGTTTTGTTTACGAACACATCATAGTCGCGAATAGGTTTCACGTCAATTTGTGATCCAGGAAGGAATGCTTCGATGCCGAAAACGTCAACGATCATACCACCTTTAGTACGACATTTAACAAAACCAGTAATGATTTCGCCATTGTCGAAAGCAACGTTTACGCGATCCCAAGAGCGAGTAGCGCAAGCAGCTTTGTGAGAAAGAATAAGTTGGCCTTTTTTATCTTCTTGGTTTTCAATGAATACTTCCACTTCATCACCGATTTTCAAATCAGGATTGTAGCGGAATTCGCTCATAGGAATTACACCATCAGATTTGAAGCCAATGTTTACCACTACTTCACGTTTGTTCATTGAGATAATTGTACCCATGATAACCTCTTTATCCTTAACTTGGTTAAAAGTGTTTTCATAAAGTGCAGATTGTTCCGCTTTTTCTTCTGCAGAGATAGTTTCGCCTTTAGCGTACGCATCCCAATCAAAATCGGCTTGCGGCGCCGTGTTGTTTGTTAATTGATCCATGTTAGTTAATTAAATTCTAAATGAATAGGTTAGACATTATGTTATTTTAAATCGGCTGCAAAGATACTGCTTTTTTCCGTAACTACCAAATATTTAGCTCTCTTTTTTTGTTAAAAATTTCGGTACAATTAGATAATCCCTTACCTTATATGAATTAGTTCAATTTTCTCGTTGGCAGGACCATCAATAAAGAAATAATCTGCGCCATTATCCCAAAGAAAATCCACATACGTGATAGGCGTAGGATTTAGTCCCAGAGCCTTATAATAGTCATAATCGGCAGTAATATCATCAGAGATATAAGCGATATGATCTACAAACGTGTCTGTAATCTCACGATTTTCAATCAGTTCATACACCACAGTACCATTGTCGAGATATACAATCTCATAATTCTCATCACGTTTAAATCTTCCTTTGAGCGCAAAGCCTAAATACTTAGTATACCACTCAATAGCCTCCTCCATATTAGGCACACGCATATTGATATGGTCAATTTTAGTGGTTTTCATAAATGTTTAATTTGTTGTTTTATTTTATAGTGTATTTTCGCACTGCAAAGGTAGTTATTTATTTTGGGATATTTACCTCAATAACATATTTTGCATGGACGTCTATAATTATTCTCAGCACTTTTTTTTGTGATTTTTTTAATATCACCTTTGCATCTATTTAATCCTCTGCAATTATTGGTTTTATGGTATACAGTTGAGTGTGTGCCAGTGCATATGTATACCTTTTCATTGTTACAACACGATGTTCCCAAACAGATTGTAAAACAAACCATTGATACAATTAGAAATAGCTTTTTCATTATGTTTTTTTATTAGTATGATTTTGTTTCTTTGTTTATAATTTCTCCGAATTTTGGAACTATGTGAATTAGGAAACGTTGATTCTCTTTTTCGATAGACTCTCTCATAGAGTTAGTTCCACTTAATATACCATCTCCGCTACCGCTAATTAATATTTCACAATTATCTCCAAATGAAATATTACTTTCTTCCCAAAATCGTTTTAGAGTCAAGGCTCTTTCGTAACTAAGTTCATAGTTGCGAGAATATGTATCTTTTGACGCTTGTCCTTCAATTATTAATAAATATTGTATTTTTTCTTTTGCATTTTCTTCAATAAATTTTTTAATTGATTCACCTGCAAGTTTTAATGACTCTTGCGTCTCTGGTGTTATATCATTAATATTTGAGCTTTTTGAAAAAAATTCTACAGTAACATTTAATATATGTTTTTTGTAATTAGGTTCATATCTAAAATATTTTGCATCAATATTTTCTGTTGCTTTTTGAATTTCTTCTATCTTGTTTAACTGTTCTTGTGTGGCAATTCTTATCTTATCTATCTCTACCATTCTTTTATGTAATATAGCGATAGTGAGAATAAACATAACTAACATAATAAAAAATAAACTTGTCATTAGATCAGAGTAACTTGCCCAGAAATATGTTTCTTTTTTATGTTTCATTTATCATTGTTGAGTGTTATATGGTGCATTGTTTTTAACGTTGTTGCTAGTTTGCTGTATAGGATTTTGAGGCGGTGTATTTTTATTAGTATTATTAATAAAAGTAGTTTCTTTGATTTGAACCTCAGAAAATAATTTGTATGCTTCTTTGTAGATATAAAAGCCAGATGCTAAGCAAACGATAGTGCATGTTGCAATAATTGTAGCTTTAAACCATTTTGAGCTAGTGTTATTTATGGAATTAGTAGTATTCTGTACTCCAGCATTTGATAGGGTTTTAGTTAACATAGTGTCAATTTTTTTGCTTTGCTCTTTTATAGCATTCTCAACACCATTCATACTAGCTCGTATGCCTTTTAATTCTTTCATCTCTTCAATAATAATAGACATTTCTTTAAGGCGAGTTTGCATTAAATCAGCTTGCTCTTTAATTGCTTTTGCAAAATTATTTTGTAATGCATTTGATTCCGTCATTAATCCTTCCATATTGTGGGATGCATTTTCTTGGAGTTTATTTAATGAAGTCTGAAAAATTTTATCAATCTCTTCGATTGAGCTACTAATAAGACTTTTACGAGTTTCTATTTGTTGTGTTTCAGAAATAAAGTATTCGCTCATTTTTTCAATGGCTTGAGTTCTATTTAAATGTTCATTTATACTATTATTTAATCTTACAACATTATCAATATACGTTGATACATTATTTAGGTAACTATTAAATGTTGCAAATTCACTTGTGCTTTTTCGTAATTCCTTTAAAACTGCAATATTAGCTTTTGATATTTGTTTAATATCGAGGTTGTTAAGAATTTCTAAAACTTCAACTTGATCGCGATATGTTTGTCCGATGATACCAAAATTATCGTTCATATCTACCATATTTTTAGAAAATATATCGTTGAAAGAGGTGAGGTTATGTTGTAGCGTGTATATTATAGAGGCAGCATTATCATTTAGAGTTGGTAGTAGGTTGACCTGTATCCAACTAAAAAACTTATTCTTATCTTCGTTTAATTTATTTTTGGCTCCTTTTGTAAAATATGAACCTAACGTTGTAAATGCTATACCGCATATACTGCTTATCATAGCAAGGGCAACACCGCCAAGTAGTTGTACGATACCATTACCAGCATTTTCTCCACCAGTTAAAAGGCTGTTGATTCCACCATTAAAAACTAGATAACCTACACCGATTAATATGCCTAACATTGTGCCAATCAGACCCAGGTATAGCGGTATTGGGGTTAATGTTGATACTTCTTCTTCTACGCTATCGCAATTGCGATCAACGATATCTTTAATTAAGTGAAAATCACTTGCAGCACCTCTATTCTCTTTCAGGTACTTATTTATAGTGTCTATTATTTCTTTTAATACATAACTTATATCATTAGGTGTATTAATATAGACTATTTTATCAATTTCAACGGTATTATGTTTTTCATTATCATTTAATTTAAAGATGTTTTTTAGTAATTTTAGTTTGAACAAGTTCTGTATTAAGAACTTTAATTGAATAAAAATAATTACTATTACTATGCTAATTGTAATATAATCAATATTATTGTGCATGTTTGAAGGTGTTTTAATTGTTGATATTTGTCGTTTGTTGTAGTTTGTGTCCTATACTCTCTAAACGTTTGTTGCGTTTTTCTATCATATTGTCTATGTTATTACTGTCGAGAGACATATCTTTTTTGGAATGATTTGTATTGCTGTTATCAGGTTCATTTAAGTAACAGAATATTTTATTTACTCTTTTTAGTTCATCCAGAAATTTATTGCTGTTGTCGCTTTCTATTGTAATATAACTTATATTGGATTGGTTGGTTCCAAAATTCAAGGTTGGAATGTTGACGAAATAAGATATTTCATCCTTTAAGTTGCTTTTGATTGAATCGGAAACACAATCAAGTTTGTTAGAGATTTTATAAAGGTCTTTTGAAGTAGTAATTTCATCACTAGCGACAAGAGTGTTAAATGCCTCTGTTAGAATGTTATTTAATATGTTGAGTTCTTTGAATAGAGTATTATTAAATACTAAACAAATACCAACTCTTTCTGAATCTGTTTTGTTTACGTATACATAATACACCAGATTATTATTTCTATATATTACTAATCTAGTCTTTTCGTTTGAACGTTTTATTAAGTCTTCAAAAACACTTGTGGTATAGTCTGTAGGGTATTGAGAATAAAATTTCTTTGTGCTTTTCCAAAAATATATTGATAAATTCATATTATTTTAGTTTAAACTTAATAACTTTCTCAATATTATCTACTTCATAAGAAGCTACTCTATCAAGAACACCATTTCCAAGCAGTACAGGTGCATCAATGTTTGTTGATATTTGAACTAATATATCTCTACATAAAATTTCACGCTTGCCATCGCTGAGTTCAATAGTTTTTAGATTAAAAATCATATTTTCAACAATGCTACCATCTGCAATAATAGATTTGCTAGTGCCAATAAAATCATCTTCACTAAGAAGACCTCTTTTTATTAACTGTTGTGCCTCTAATAAAGAAATAAGAGTTTCAGAGCACCCAGTATCAATAATCATATCAATAGTAGCCGCACCATTAATTTTTGCTGTAACAAACTTAACTCCGTATTCGTCATGAAATGGCACATTGATAGTTTCCTCTGTACTATAATTTGACGTGTAATCTATATAGGCAATATTATTATTGCTATTATTTTTACATGAATAAAATATAATTAAGCAAGAGATAAATATGTATACTCTATTTTTCATTAACTTTGTATTCTTTTGTAGTTATTCGATTATTATTTGTGTCGTAATAGGAGATGATAGCAGTATTTTTTATTGGTTTAATAGTTATAGTTTTATCAGTCTTTTTATCTCCATTAATACACTCAAAACCGTCCATTTTCCAAACTCCATTGGTATTTGGAAAATCATAAATAGATGCTTTATATTCTGTCCCCATTATTAAGGGAGTATTTACTTCATGATCTGGTATTCTTATTTCGACAGATTTATTTATCGTTGTATCATTTTTAATGTAAGTATTGTTTTTTTTATATCTTTCCTCTTTGATATTAAAGTTTGTATCATATATTTGAAATATAGATAGGGATAGTTCAATTGTTAGTAATGATAATATTAGTATGATTAGATATTTATATATGTTGTTGTCTTTTGTTTTATTTCTTTTTTGTTCAGCTTGAAAGTCTACTCTTTTGTTATTTATATACTTATTATATATAGTTTTTATTGCTTTTTCTGTTTCAGGCTCTAGTTCTAATTCTTTATTTCTTTTTTCTAGAAAGGTGTTCTTTTTTTTGAGTTCATTTATAGAATTATTACTTTTGTTTATTTCGTCATGCAATTTAGAAATTTGATTACTCTTCTCGTTTGATTTCTTTATTTCATTTTCATTTTCTTTCTCCTGTTCTTTCAATCTTTTTTCAAATTCTATTGCATCTTTTCTCCACGAGTCTTTTGATTTATATTCTCTTGATATTGCGATAATTCTATATTTTTTGCAATCATTAAGGAAAACTTGACTGTTTGTATCGTTAATATTGTAGTAAATAGGCTGAGTGTTTTTATTAGTGAAACTTGCATCTAAATCTTCTATATCATTTTTAAAGTCAACTTTTATCGATTTAAGAAAAAAATTAGACATTTGGGTGAATGTGTTTTTTACAGACGCATCTTCAAATGATGAAATTTTATAAGAATATTTGTTGTTATTGTTATTAAGGATTTTGTGAGCTATATAGTTATTAAAACAATAGGTTTCAAAAAGATCATATAGGGTATAAACATCTTTGCAATATTGGTTAGGTAGTTTCAATGTTATAGCAAAATATGCCCCCCCACGATTATTTGAGTTCGATACATTTGAGCACAAATATGTGTAATAATATATATTGTTGACAACTTCAAGGATTAATACTTTTCTTGCATTGTTGTAATCTTGATTAGATTGGTAGAATCTTTTATGGTAGTCATGATTTGACTGAGAACCCCAGGTCTCAAAGCCACTAGGTACACCGTGTATAACTAACTCCATATTCTTATCCTTTTATAAGTTTCATAATTTTAGACCATAGTAATCTAGGATATTCTTCTACGCTAGGTGTATAAGTTAAATTATTATCCTCAATTTCATTGAAATCTCCATTTGAAAAGGGAACTACATCGCAGTTGTATTTCTTAAATATTTTCATAATTGGATTTTTGTTTTCGAAAGGTTCTAAAATACCGGGGTATTCATTTTTCATAGATTTGAGCATAGCAGCGGTATTTACCACACCAGGAGTTCTCACAAAGTTAGTTTTATCTACTTTATTATAAAGAAAAAGAACTTTGTCTTGTGGTTTCATATTGGTTTTCAGTTGTTTGATTTTGTTTACGTAACCAAATCTGTCGTTTTGGTTAAACCAACTAGGTTCCACCATTATTAGCCATATTTTTCTATTGTTACAATTCTTGATTACATTAAAATACGTTGGGAATTGTGCATTTGGTGTTGTTCTATCATAATAGTGTTCTCCTGGAGCTTCTAAGATTTGGCATATTGGATTGCCAGCATTCTTAGTTATGCTAATAAGCATAAAATCAATTAGTTTTGTTCCATTTGCAGCGTTTTGACTATTTATGAAAGTATTGAAATTGTCACATAATTCACAGTACGTATTATCAAAACTATCTCTAAATGTTTTTATGGGTAATACGTTATAATCTTTAGTGTTTAAGTAACGAGATAAACGAATAAGTGCCATTGTTTTACCGCTATTTGTAGGTCCAAAAAGTACAATAATAGGAGTTTTTGTATCAGCAATCGTGATTGATATACTATTTGCATTTCCTCCAATATTTTTATCTTGAACTAAATTGTAGTTTGATGGTGTGTTGTCTGAGTCGCTGTTATTAACATTCTGTGTGATTTCGTTGTTTGAAGGTTCATTATTAATATTATTGTCAACCTCATTAAGTTCAGTGTCTGTAACTGTTATTCCTTTAGCCATAGTTTATGTTTTTTTGATATTTAATGCTGAATTCAACTTGCAAATGCAACAGAATCCTGATTAATTAATTGATTAAATTTTTCGTTTGGTGTGAGGTAACCGAGTCTTTTACGAGGTCTATTGTTAAGAATATTTTC
>JAWXTU010000021.1:0-28136 GCA_044433285.1 bacterium
ATTGGTTCTTTTTGTATCTTTGTAGCAAAATTTGAGCACAATGCAGTGCGATGTGTTGAACATAAGCATCTCCCCTATTTCTGGGCGATGCAAGTAGTATAGATATAAGTCAATTAATCAATAATAACAATTAAATTTATTACAAATGAAGAAATTTTATTCTTTTTTTCTAATCATTGCAGTTGCAATGTTTAGTTTTGTGGGGGGGTGCAAGCTGAATCTGTTGAAATTTACAGTACTGGGTTTGAATCTTCAGAAGGTTTTACCAGTAGTTCTACGTATAACAATACATCGGATAAGTATTTTGGTCCTGATGAAAAACAATGGGGTACAATTTATGGTACAGCATCCACAGCAAATTATGCATCTGGCAGTCAAGGTATGCAGATGAGATGTTATTCATCCGGAACAAGTTATACCCCTTATGCTTATATGTATTTTGATTTGGATAATATCACATCTGTATCTTTTTATGCTTTATCAAGCAGTACAACTGTAGTACCTGCAGTGAAAGTTAGCTATTCGACTGATAAAGGTGTAAGTTGGACAGAGATTTCTACTTTTACCTTGACGACTTCTGCTGCGCAATATACAGCTACTCCATCTGAAACTATCTCTGGTTCGGCTCGTTTGCGTTTTGAAATGTCTGGTCAAACGTATGCTTCTACGCAACGACTAACCATCGATGACGTTGTAGTTTATGGCGAGCCTGCAACTGCACCTACAGTTGCAACTCCATCATTCTCAGTTGAAGGTGGTGATATTACAGAAGCTACTTCTGTAGAAATCAAATGCGAAACTGAAGGAGCAACAATCTACTACACTACAGGTGATGTAGAGCTAAGTGCAATAACTGGTACAGAATATACAGGTGCAATTACAATCTCTGAAACTACTACTCTTAGAGCAATTGCTGTTAATGATGGCGTCTCTTCATCTGTAGCTACTGCTACTTATAGATATCTTACTCCAATGACTATTGCGCAGTATATAGCAGAAGCAGATGGAAATAACAATAATTTGCTAAACGATGTAACTGTTACATATCAAAATGGCTCTAATACTTGGGTGAAAGACGAAACAGGTTCATTGCTAATATATGGTTCACTTGGCAATGATGTTGATATTAATAACGGTGATGTAATTACAGGTTTGAAGGGTTTATATATAGCTTATTATACTTATGTACACGAGATAAAAGAGCCAACTTACACATCAATAATTACTGGTGGCGCAGAAATTGCTCCAGAGGCAGTTGAAATAGCAGATCTTGCTACTGATGATGTAAATAAATATATTACTATTTCAGGTAAAGTTACAGCAAATACAACGCTTAATAATGGTAAAACTACATTCTATATTGAAAATGATAACGATGAAACAGCTAAATTGTATACTAACTTTTCAAATATTGAAATGGATCTTCTAGAGGGAGATGCAATTGATGTTGTAGGTGTTGTATCTTATTATTCAGGTGTGCAAGTTTACCCTATCTCTATCGAAAAACAAGTTAGCACTGTTACAAGCACCGTTACTTTCGTAGATGGTACAACTTCTACAGATGTAACAGAAACTGCTACTGGCTCGGGCGTAACTGCTCCTGCATCATTAGGCGTTTCTGACTTATGCCAAGAGCAAGACTGGAAATTCTTAGGTTGGTCAAATACTCAAGTTATAGACGAAACAGAAACAGCTCCGACTATCTTAACAGATGGCACCGAGACATACTATCCACAATCGGATATTACACTCTATGCAGTATATCAACAAGGAACTGTTGTTCCTGCTACATCTTATTCATCTCCATCTAATGAGTGGACGGTAGTAGACGAAACAAATAAAGCTACTTCATATTGGGTAATTTTTGCAGATCAATATTTTGAGTCTCCATCGTTAACTAATACATATGTAGAATCAGTAACTATTCAAATGGGTACTTATGGTGGTACTTCAGATAATTCTGACGTACTTCAAATAGTTAATGGCGATGATGTTCTTGCTACAGAGCAAGCTACTAGTAGCACTCAATCTACATCATATACAATAGAGATTAACCAAACACTGTCTGGTTCTTTGGTATTCTCTTCTCAAACTACTAGTGATTCAAAAGGTCTCCGTGTATTATCTATCACTATCAACACTAATGTCTCTTACTGGTCATTACCTGTTTGTTACGAAATAATTGCACCTTCAACTCCAACATTCTCAGTAGCAGAGGGTACTGTAACAGCTGGTACTAAAGTTGAAATCAATTGCGAAACTGAAGATGCAACTATCTATTATACTATTAATGGTGTTGACCCGACAACTGCAAGCACTGAATATACAGAGGAGATTGAAATTACAACAACAACTACTATTAAAGCGATAGCAGTGGAAAATGATATGGAATCAGAGATCGCAACTATAACATATACAGTGAGCAGCGTTACAGTTAACGCAGAATCAGCAACAGTTTCATACGATGTATATGCTAACAATGGTGTAGTGTATGTAGAGTGTGAGGCTGGTGCCAAAGTTGATGTTTATTCAATACTAGGTCAACGTATCTACTCTGAAACAGCTACTTCAACTATGAATTATTTCAACGTAAATAATCAAGGTGTAGTTATCGTGGTGGTTGATGGCGTTGCTACAAAAATTGCAGTGAAGTAATATCACTATAATTTAAATCCAAAAGCAAGTAGAATCATATTATTCGAAAGCATAATACTAAAAAGGGGTGCCATTTCGGTACCCCTTTTGAATTCGTGACGCACTGCGTCACGAATTCAAATCTTAACGGTAATTATATCGCTCCACTTGGTGGTGTATTCGGGCGAGCGGTGGTTGCTGTTGCTTTTGCTAGCAGAGGTGGTGGTTTGTGTGCCGACGACAAGTGCCGAATTGCCAAACCGCTGTGTGATGCTGTCGATGGTCTGCATAATGGCATCTTGCTTTTTTATGTGCTCTACATCATCAAAGAGCCCGATTTGTAAGTTCTTCTTTGACTGGATATTACTCAATAATACTCCAGCTTTTTTATACTCATATCCGTTGCGGAATATCTGATGCAACAGTTTTATCCCCTCTTTTACCATATCCAATGTGCTGTCGGTGGCAATGCCGAACCGTATCACCTCGCTTGCGTGGTGCTGTGGTTTGTCTTCGCGGTGACGGTTGGTGGCGATGAAGATTTGCATCTCTGAGGCTACGGACTGCTGTTTGCGCAGGCGTGTGGCTGCTTGCGCTATAAATGTGGTGAGCGACTCTTGCAACTCGGCACTGGTGGTGAGTTCTTTGGCAAACGAGCGCGACACCATAATGGATTTTTTATCACTCTCTCTATCGTCAAACTCGATGGAGCGTGTGCCATGCAACTCGCGCCAAGTGCGCACCCCAACAATGCTCATTCTGCTCAACACCCACTCTTCGGGTAGCGCACGAAACTCTTCTGCGTTTTTTACTCCGCACGTATGCAACATTTTGCTGTATCGCCTGCCTATCCCCCACACATCTTCTATCGGAAATTTGCTGAGCACTTTTGTTATATCTTCGGGGCGGTGGAGTAGGCAAACTCCCTCTAATTTAGGATATTGTTTGCAGAGTTTGCTGGCGATTTTTGCCAAGGTTTTGGTGGGTGAGATGCCAATGCTCACTGGTATGCCTGTGTTGCGACGTATTGTGCGCACTAGCTCTCGTGCAATGCGCACGCTCTCTTCTGTAGCGATGCCGCTGAAATCGATAAATGCTTCGTCGATTGAGTAAATTTCGATGCTCGGCACCTTCTCTTTTACGGTTTGGAACACTCGTTTCGACATATCGCCGTAGAGGTTGTAGTTGCTCGAAAAGATGGTTACTTTGTACTGCTGGATTATGTGGCGCACTTGATAGAGAGGTTGCCCCATCTTGATACCCAATGCTTTACTCTCGTTGCTGCGTGCAATGATACAGCCGTCGTTGTTGCTGAGCACAACCACAGGGCGGCGTTCTAGGTCGGGTCGAAATACTCTCTCGCACGATACAAAGAAATTATTGCAGTCGCATAATCCAATCATCACATCTTTTTTATTAAATATCTAACAAATCACATCTTTTTTATTAAATATCTCACGATGCCCCAAATCATAAAATCGTTTTCGGCAGTTACTTTTATTGGTTGGTAGTCGGGGTTGGCAGGCACTAATAGTCCGTAGCTCCCTTCGTCCTGAAACCGCTTGAGCGTAAATTCTCCATCTATATAGCACACGGCAAGTGCGCCGCTGTAGGGCGAGATGCTGCGGTCGATAACTAGCAAATCACCATCATCTACTCCGTCGCCAATCATCGATACTCCACTCACTCGGGCATAGAATGTAGATGCAGGATTTTGTACCAATTCTCGGTTGAGGTCGAGTTTTAAGTCGTTGCTATCCTGTGCTGGCGATGGAAATCCTGCCGATATGCCGCTACTAGATAGCGGAAGTTCGAGCTCTATCTCGTTGTCGGAACCGTATATGTTTATCTCTTGACCATTCATAATTTTATTTTTTGCAATAGTTCGGTGGCACTGCACTGTAGCAAGGGGTGTTGCCAATCGGGTGCGATGTAGCGGAGCGGTTCGAGCACAAAGAGGCGTTGGTGCATTAGTGGGTGGGGCAGTTGTAGTTTTTCATCGTTGATTACGGTGCCGTGATAATCTATTATGTCGATATCTATAACACGGTCGGAGTATTCGGCGTTGTTGCTCTTTGTTGTGCGACCAAGCTCTTGCTCAATTCGCTGCGTGGCGGTTAATAATTCGGTAGCTGTGAGTGGTGTGTCGAGCGTTAGAACCATATTATAAAAATCGTTCTCCGACTCAAAACCCCACGCTTCTGAATGGTACACAGGCGATTGTGATAATACCTCTCCTATGTTACCTAGTGCCTCAATGGCACGGTGCAAATTATTCTCTTTGTCGCCCAAGTTTGTGCCTAATGCAATTATTATCATCTTGTTGTGGTGCTATAGGGGACTTCTAAAAACTCCCCGATAAAAAAACTCTCCGCATAATCTTAGATATGCAGAGAGTTATTAACCGATTTAAAAAATATATTTCTGCTATCTTAAACTGCAAATGCAGCGTAAGCCTCAGCGTCCATAAGATCATTTAGTTCGGCAGCGTCAGTGATTTTGATTTTAATCATCCAACCATTGCCATAAGGGTCGTTGTTTACTAGTTCAGGAGCATCTTCTAGTTCAGCATTGATTTCGATAATCTCGCCACCAACTGGCATGCAAAGATCAGATACAGTTTTTACTGCTTCGATTGAACCAAATACCTCGTTAATTTCTAGAGTTTCACCCTCTTTTTCGTTTTCAACGAATACGATTTCGCCCAATTCGCCTTGTGCAAAATCAGTGATGCCAACGTATGCTTCATCGCCTTCTACGCGAATCCATTCGTGGTCTTTTGTGTACTTCAAATTTGTAGGACAATTCATTTGATATAAATTTTAAGTTATGAATAATTTCTACTGCAAAGATAATAGTTTGTTTGCAATTGACAAAGATAAAATTGGACTTTTTACAAAATATTTATACTTTATTTTGTTTTTGTGCTAACTGTTTGATTGATAGTTTGTTTATTGTGTGATATACAGGTAATATCCCGACGAACGTACTGTATATTGTCGCAATGGATACTCAGATGGTCCCTCTGTGGGGTAGCCAGAGCCGAAACCAACATCGTAAGTAGAGCCGCAATGGCTGCAAACTGCTGTGCCCACCATAGATGCAACGATGAGTGTATCGGTGGCGCATTCGTAAGGGCACGACATATCGTAGGCATAAAAATTGTCATCGAATCCGTGAAATACTAGCAGTCCGCCATATCCAATATATTGGTTGTAGTCGGTAATTTCGGTTATCTCATAATATCCCCCTGCAACGGTGAGCAGTGGCTCATCTTGCATAATATTAAGTGTGTAGCTCACGGGCCAACTCGGTATCGGACTACTCTCATTAAACCGCACATTCTCGCACGCCGTAAGTAGCACAATTGCCATAAGCACCACCATTTTTTGTAGTATGTTTTTTGCCATGATTTCTTAGTTATTTTCAGTCGTCCGATTTTCCGGACAACTAATTACAAAATCTTCACTAAATTATATAAGCCGATGCCGTTTGACCCTTTGAGTAGTATGGTTTTATCCGCTAGTGGATTGGACTGAAGATATGCTTCTACCTCTGTGCGATTGCTAAATACGATGAATTTATTGCTAGTTTGCGAGAATTGATTGCCTACAAGAATAATGGTTTCAAAATCGCAGTTGGCTAGTATATCTGCAATGGCTTGATGTTCGGCTGGAGATTGCTCTCCCAATTCGAGCATATCGCCAAGGATAGCAACTTTATGATCGCTATCCATAATCTTGAAATTATCAATTGCCGCACGCATACTTGTTGGATTGGCATTGTAGGCATCTACTATGATGGTATTGCTCTCTGTAGTAGTGAGTTGCGAGCGGTTGTTGTTCGGACGATATTCGGCTATTGCCTCGTTGAGCAACTGCACCGCTATGCCAAAATGATTGCCTATTGCTATGGCAGCCATCATATTATCTAGGTTATACGCCCCGATAAAGTGGGTGTTTACTGGGTATTTCGGACAGCAACTGCAATTGTACCATTCAAAAGATACGTAGGGCGCGCACGAAATTAGTTTGCCACAATAGTTGCCACTGCTGTTGATATTGCTATTGCCACTGCTGTTGCAAGAATCAGCCGCACTATTATCTGCTGCATATCGTGTAATTTTATCTTTTTCGGGTGTTATTTCTAGCTCGTTAATCGATGCAGCAAGTGCGCTAACTAACAACTCATTGCCGGAGTTGAGAAATATATGTCCGCTGTTGGTGAGCAGATTATCGTACAACTCGCGCTTAGTTTTTATCACACCCTCTAGCGAACCAAACCCCTCAAGGTGTGCCTTGCCCACGTTGGTTATCATACCGTGAGTAGGGCAGGCTATGTTGGCAAGCAACTCTATCTCTCCAGGGTGGTTGGCTCCCATCTCTACTACTGCAATTTCGTCTGCATCGCTGATACTGAGCAGTGTAAGTGGCACTCCGATATGGTTGTTGAGGTTGCCCTGTGTGAAATGCACCCTAAACTTTTTTTGTAGCACGGCAGCCACTATCTCTTTGGTAGTGGTTTTGCCGTTGGTGCCAGTGATGCCTATAATCGGTATGCTAAGTTGTTGGCGGTGATGGTGTGCAAGTTGTTGCAGGGAGCTGAGTACATCATCTACCAAAATCAATCGCTTGTTGTCGCGAACAGATTCACCGGCTATCATCTCTTCATCTACCACTGCATAGGCACACCCTTTTTCTAATGCGCTTAATGCAAAGAGGTTGCCATTGAAGTTATCCCCCTTCAGTGCGAAAAATATTGACCCTTGCGGACAGTTGCGGCTGTCGGTGGTTATGATTGGGTGATTTTTGTATATATTATATAAGGTGTGCATATCTATCTATTTTTTTGCGCTCATCGATATAATGGGTATCAACATCTCTTCCATTGAGATGCCGCCGTGTTGGAATGTATCTTTGTAGTAATTGAGATAATAATTGAAGTTGTTTGGATAGCCGAAGAAATTATTTTCGGCTGCAAAGATATATTTTGAACTCACATTGGGTGATGGGAGTCCGATTGTACTTGGTTTACTCACTTCGTATACCTCTTTTTTGTTGTAGCTCAGTGATTTGCCAACTTTATAACGTAGGTTGGTATTAGTGTTTTTGTCGCCTACCACTTTTATTGCTTTGTTCACTTGTATAGTGCCGTGGTCGGTGGTTACTACTACTCTGAAGTTTCTGGCTGCTAGCTCTTTAAAGAGTTGGAATGTAGATGAATGGCGGAACCACGACACAGCCAGTGAGCGGTATGCCGATTCGGTATTAGCCAGTTCACGTATCATTTTGCTATCTGTGCGCGCATGCGAAAGCATATCCACAAAGTTGAGCACACAGATATTTAATGGATTCTGTTCGAGTGCGTGCAGCTGCTCGATAAGTTTCTCGCCTGCATGTGATTTGCTAATTTTGTGATATGAGATTGGGATATTGCGGCGGTAGCGGTCTAAAAGCGTTTGCACTAATTGCTCCTCGTACATATTTTTACCCTCCTCTTCCTCTTCATCTACCCAAAATTTTGGATACATCTCTTTGATTTGTAGAGGCATAAGTCCTGCACAAATGGCATTGCGTGCATATTGTGTGGAGGTAGGGAGTATGCTATAGTATAGATCGTCGTTATCAATTGTAAAGAAATCAGATAGCAGTGCTTGTATCAATCGCCATTGGTCGTAACGGAAATTGTCGATGATAATCATAAACACCTTTTCGCCTGCATCTAATAAAGGAAAAATGCGGTTTTTCATCAGGTTATGACTCATTACGGGCTGACTCTCTGGATTGTTGATCCACTCTTCGTAGTTGTTTTTGATATATTTTGTAAAGGCGCAGTTTGCCTCGTATATTTGCATATGCAGCAATTCGTGCATATCATTATCGGTTTCATCTAGTTTCAAATCCCAGTGCATCAGCTTTTTATATAGGTCAATCCACTCTTCGTGGTTCATTCTCTCTGATATTTGCATACCTATTTGGGCAAACTCTTGGCGATAGTTGGTTGTGGTCTGTTCGCTAATAATTTCGCGCTTGTGCAGATGCTTTTTGAGCGTGAGCAGTATCTGGTTAGGATTGACTGGTTTGATAAGGTAGTCAGCCATTTTATTGCCAATTGCCATATCCATAATATTCTCCTCTTCGCTTTTGGTAATCATCACTACTGGCAGGTTCGGACGTACCTCGCTGATTTGTGCTAGCGTATCAAGTCCGCTCAAACCAGGCATATTTTCATCCATAAAAACAATGTCGTAAATATTCTCTTGACACATCTCAATTGCATCTTGTCCGTTTGATGCAGTTTCCACTTCGTATCCTTTCTCTGATAGGAAGATAGTGTACGGTTTTAATAGATCTATTTCGTCATCGACCCAAAGAATTGTAGGCATAGTTATAAAAGATTTTAGCGGGATTTTTTCAACCCCATAGGTGATTATTGATTATTGTTATAGAATTTTTGATACTCAGACCAACTTTTGCCACCCTCTATCAAGTTGAGGTTATCTTCTGAGATTATGCAGCGGTCTACTTTGTCGAGGGTGATTACGCCCTGTAATGATTGTTCGGCGAGTAGCATAGATTCGTACCATTTGGCTATCGTGTGCGACTCCAAAAGCGATATCGCTATTGATGTGGTGCCGTTGATAGTGCGCACGTTGATATCAAACTCTTTTATCATAAATTTGGCAAAGTTGAATGCCGCTATATCGTAAAGTAGTTTATTAACAGCAGTTTGTGTGGTATCTTTTGGTGTTATTAAAAGTATGTGTTGCGACATATCTTCAAATACAAACTCTTTATCCGTTGTGGTGTTAGTTTCGCTGGCGGCTGCCTCTTCGTGCTTGGCGAGCATGGTGGCGTGAGTAGACCCTTTTTGGTTTTCGCGCCCCTGTTTTATGAGTGCTATAATATCTTTGCTCATCGGGGTAACATCAGACTGTGGATATTTCTCTACCAGCTCAGTCAATACGGTATAAAATGTATCTTTGTCGAGTGTTTTGCCAATACTCAATGCGTTGAGAAATGCAAATTTTGGTAGCAGATTGCTCAGCGGAAACTCCTCTTGCATATATGCATATGTGGTTTGTACAGTGGCAAACTCACCGCTGCTATACGCCTCATATGTACTGTAGTAAATAGAGTCTTGCACGGTGTGCATTTTTCTCATTCGCTCGATATAGTCTGGCTGTGAGAGCATTGCCGCATATGTGCTATTGGCATAGTCATTTATTATTATTGTGCGGAAATTCTCTTTCTCCTCTTCGTTGTTGAGTCTCTCGCAAAGTTTGTAACTAGAGTAGAGCGACTCGAGCATCATCGTGTCTGTGCCATATCGATTTTGATACTCTTTGTAGGTGTCAAGCGACATAGGGTAGTTTTCCAGTTTCACATCGTATATCTTTCCCATTGCGTAGAGTGCTTTGGCTATCAGTTGGTTAGATGCCTCTATCTCCGCTTCTGTTTTTGGTATTTGTGAGAGATAGAATTCTGGATTGTGGTTTTGTGAGATGGAATCGGTTTGTGCAGCTGGGTCGTTTGCGCTCACGACTGTAGAGTCCATTCCCTCTGATATATCACCATCTTTTATATCCTCCTCTAAGTCGTCATCTTGTGCAATGAGAGAGGCGATTTTATTTGATCGACGCCAATCATCTTCTAGTTGTCGTTGTCCCCATTTTTGTATAAACTGCGATGTGCCAGTATTTATTAACTGCGGGTTGTAGAAATACCAATCGCGAGATGTGGTGCCCACTCCAGCCATACCGCCGCGCCCTGCTGCTGCAAATCCTCTACTTGCTGCTTTTGCTTTGCGTGCAGCCTCCTCTTCATCTTTTTTCACCTGCTCTATAATCTTATCAACGATGGCAATTTGCTCCTCTTCTGGTAGGGTGGATAGATACAGAAGACTATCTTGCAATTGCACTGTGTTATAGTTAGTTGTCAGTTCGCCAAGTGTTTCGCTCAGGCGACTGATACGACGAAAGTCGGGGTGCTCGTTATTTGTGAGGTTGACAGCATTTTGATAGCACGGTTGCGCTTTTATATATTCATATCGGGTATAATACAAATCGCCCAATCTGATAAGCAATTGCACCTTTTCTGCTCCGTTTTGCAACGAATCTTGCGCCCCCAACTCAAACGCTGCTATCGCTTGCGCTGTATCTTGTTGAGTGAGATGGATATTGCCTATCGTATAATAAATCTGTGCTAGATAATTGACGTTGTTGCTGTTTTTTAGCATCTTATCTAGCCCTTTCAAGTTCCCTTTTACATTAGATTCGTCGCATTGATACATCTTTAATTTAGCGTTGAATTGCATAGGGTAATTTTGCGCCTCTTTTGATGCTGCCTTAAAGTGTTGCACAGCGTTTTTGGGCTGCGACAGTTCCATATATAGCTGTCCGAGCAGGTAGTTGAGGCGACTGAGTGTGAATTTGTCGTTGATTTTTGTGGTAGCCAGTTTTAGGAATGGTATCGCCTCTGTTATATTGTTGTTTTTTAGCAGTATATAGGCTTTGTTGAGTGCAAAATCTCCGTTTAGTTTGCGAGTAATATCGTTCTCATTTATCTTCTCTAACGCCTCTTGAGCCTCGTAGTTCCACCCCATTTCGCCATAAGCAAGAGTTTGCCAAAGTCGAGCCTCGGCAATTATATTTTTATCGGAAGGGTAGTGGCGTTGGATATATGCAAAAGTGGCGGCAGCACTCACAAAATCACCACTATACATCTCGGCTTTACCCAGCAAAATCCAAGCATCTTTTACGCCTTGAACATACTCCTCTTGGTTGTAAAAATATTGATAACTAGGTTTATTCCAACGTTTTTTATCTCGCTTAGGTGGTTTTTTGATAGAGTGTTTTTTTATCGCTTTGCGGCATTTTTCTATCGTGCGTGTCATCTGCGAGGTGGCAGATTTAGCACTCTCGTGATTGCTAATTACGTGTATCGGAAGACGTTGTGTAAAATCTTCTGTGTGCGCGCTGTTAATAGCAGATACGCCACTTGCAAACGATACATCAGCATTATACCGCACGTTGTATTGCATTACCATCTGATGATATGCGCGAGTGGTGGAGGTATTTTTCTCAGTGGAACACGACGATAAAATCGCTGTGAGTATAGTAGTTATTGATAATAATATGTAGTGAAATTTTGTTTTTTGCATATGTTTTTGAAACGGTTTTTTGTTGCTTTTATTGCTAAAGGGGACTTCTAAGAACTCCCCGAATAAAAAAAATAAATTAAGAATATGAGACCTAAAACGGTTCTTTTGCAATATTTTTAATCCTTATTAGCCTATTTTACCTCTTATATCACTCATTTAGCCCGCTAAACTCGTGATATGCTAGTCAAAATACCTCTAATATGTTTTCAAAAATTTCTGCAAAGCAGTTTTAGAAGTCCCCTAAAAATGGTCTATTTTGCTAGATGCAAAGGTACAAAATTATTTTGTATTATATATAATGTCTGTTTGGTAAATTTTTAGTAATTTTGTCATCTCAAAAAAAACAGCTAAAATTTATGCACTACAACACCCATACCCTCTCTAATGACGTTCGAGTAATTCATATCCCAGATAATATGCCTATCAGTTATATTGGTGTGGCTATTGATGCAGGTACCCGCGATGAAATGGAGCACGAGGGCGGTATGGCGCATTTTGTGGAGCATATGCTATTTAAAGGCACTAAAAATCGTCGTAGTCATCATATTATCAACTGGTTAGAAAGCGTAGGCGGACAGCTCGATGCCTATACAACTAAGGAGGAGACATATATTTTTGCCACCGTGCCTACTGAATATATAGATAGGGCATTGAATCTATTATCTGACTTGGTTTTTAATTCGATATTCCCTCAGTCTGAGATGGATAAGGAGCGCGATGTGGTGCTTGATGAGATACAGAGTTACAACGACTCGCCATCGGAGTTGATATATGATGAGTTTGAGGAGTTGCTCTACCCGAATGATGCTATCGGACGAAATATATTAGGCACTGAGGAGTCGCTTAATAAAATTGATAGCGAGACTATGCAGGCGTTTGTAAATCGCTGCTATTCACTGGATAAGATTGTTGTATTTGCGCTGGGAGCTGTGCCGTTTGATAAATTTTTGCATAGAGTGGAGAGGTATTTTGGGGGTGGGTTATATTTTCCAGATAGTTTCTCTGTTGTGTCAAATAACTCTTCTTCATCGCCACAACAACCATCGCCTCAGCGTTCGATGCCGTCGGGCTATACACCGCAGTGCATTACCCGCAAAAAAGATACATATCAAACTCACTGCATAATCGGCAATCGCACCCCAAAGATGAACACAGAGGAGCGATTGAAATTGCTGTTGCTTAATAATATATTGGGCGGTCCGAATATGAGCTCGCGCCTAAATATGGCTATTCGTGAGCGAAATGGTTTGTGCTACTCAATTGAGAGTAACCTCACCACATACACAGATACTGGGGTGTGGGCTATATATTTTGGTTGCGACCCTCGCAATCTGGCAAAGGCGCAGCGCATATGTATGCAGCAACTAGAAATTTTACGCTCTACACCGCTCACAGGATCGCAACTACAAAAAGCCAAATTGCAACTGCGCGGTCAGGTGCTCATCTCAAATCAGAATAAAGAGAATGTGATTTTATCTACTAGTAAGGTGTTTCTGCATCATGGTAAAATCCATTCTGATGATTATTTGCTAGAAAAAATTGATGCTTTCACTGCTGCCGATCTGCAAGCAATGGCAAATCAAATTTTCGACCCTTCTCGGATTACTACTCTGATTTTTAAATAACACTAGCGTACTTGAAATACCCACTTGAAATATCGATTTTATACATTCGCATTTGGAGAAACAGCCATATTCTATAATAAAACTCGTCCATATTGCATAATTGAAAAAAAAGTACTACCTTTGCAGTCGGAAAAAAATTAAAAGGGAGATATCTGATTTCAGATATCTCCCTTTAATTTTATATTGATTGTTGATTAAACAATACCTTGTTCTAGCATTGCTTGTGCAACTTTCATGAAACCAGCGATGTTAGCACCTTTCACGTAGTCAATAGTCTCTCCGTTTTTACCGTAGATAACACATTGTTCGTGGATGTCGCTCATGATTTGGTGAAGTTTAGCGTCAACTTCTTCTGCTGTCCAAGAGATGTGAGCAGCATTTTGAGTCATTTCAAGACCAGATGTAGCAACACCACCAGCATTTACTGCTTTACCAGGACCAAATAAGATACCTTTAGTTTGGAATTCGTGGATAGCTTCTGGAGTACAACCCATATTAGAAACCTCAGCACAACAGGTAGTACCGTTAGCGATAAGTTCTTTAGCGTCGTCGCCGTTCAATTCGTTTTGGAATGCACATGGAAGAGCGATATCACATTTGATTGACCATGCTTTTTTACCAGCGATGAATTTGATACCATCAAATTGATCAGCAAGTGGAGCAACGATGTTGCGGTTAGAAGCACGCAATTCAAGTAGATAATCGATCATATCTTGAGTCATACCGTTTTCGATATGGCAAACACCATCAGGACCAGAAACTGCAACAACTTTTGCACCTAGTTCTGTAGCTTTTTCAGCTGCACCCCAAGCCACGTTACCGAAACCAGAACAAGCAACAGTTTTGCCTTTGATATCGATACCAGCTGTTTCTAGCATATGGTTTACGAAATAAAGTGCACCGTAACCAGTTGCTTCAGGACGGATTTTAGAACCACCCCAAGTCATACCTTTACCTGTAAGTACACCTACGTTATATTCGCGAGCTAATTTTTTGTACATACCATACAAGAAACCGATTTCACGACCTCCAACACCTACGTCACCAGCAGGAACGTCAGTATCTTTGCCTACGATTCTCCACAATTCATACATAAATGCTTGGCAGAAACGCATTACTTCAGCATCTGATTTTCCGATTGGATCGAAGTCAGCACCACCTTTACCACCACCCATAGGAAGAGTAGTCAAGGCATTTTTGAATGTTTGCTCGAAACCTAAGAATTTCAACATTGAAAGGTTTACTGCTGGGTGGAAACGAAGACCACCTTTGTAAGGTCCAATAGCACTGCTAAATTGTACACGGTAACCCAAGTTAGTTTGTACTTCGCCGTTATCGTCTACCCATGTTACACGGAATGTGAAGATACGGTCTGGTTCAACCATACGTTCAACGATTTTTGCTTTTTCAAATTCAGGGTGTTGGTTGTAGATGTCTTCTACCGATTCCAATACCTCTCTTGCTGCTTGTAAGAACTCAGTTTCACCTTGGTGTTTAAGCTCAAGGTTGCTCATAATTTCTGATGCTTTCATAATAATAATATTGTTTAAATGTTAAGAATAAATTGATTCTAGTTTCTGGGTGCAATATTACTACTATTTTTTGAATTGGACAAATATTTTTATATCTTTTTTTTTACATCTTTTTTGGGTGTTTTTATTCGATTTTGTCCGAAAAATATCATTTTTGTAACAAAATAGGGCTGAAAAAGTGAATTTGTTAATATATAGCCCTCTCGTAAAATTGTATTTAGCAAAAATAGTTTCAAATTTTTAGCAGAAAATATTTGTCATCTCTGTTTTTTTGTATACCTTTGCACCACAAATCAAGTGTATCAGAGGGTGTGGAACCTATCTGGGTTGTTTGTGTCTATATCTGCTAGTATTAGGTAGTTAGAGCTATTTGTTCTCCTGTTGTATGATGTGGATAAATATGTGAATTTATATCAAAAAATTAATGAAATTTAATACATTAACCTGGGTACTAACAAATACCCAATCCTTAAATATCTAATAATTATGAATAGTAAAAAACTTTCAGGAAAAATGCGTCTTGAATCTGACCTTATCGGGTCAAAAGAGATTCCAGTAGAGGCAATGTATGGCGTGCAATCTTTGCGCGGTTTCGAGAACTTCAAAATTTCTGGTAAATTAATGTGTGATTATCCTAGCTTTATAAAAGGTATGGCAATCACAAAAAAAGGTGCTGCTATGGCTAATTTTGCTCAAGGTAAACTTACTTTGGAACAAAAAGATGCTATCTGTCAAGCATGTGATGAACTTATGGAGGGCAAACATCACGAATATTTCTTGAGCGATATGATTCAAGGTGGTGCTGGTACTACTGTAAATATGAATGCTAATGAGGTGATTGCTAACCGTGCATTGGAAATTATGGGTCACGAGTTTGGCGAATATCAATTCTGCTCGCCTAACGACCATATTAATGCATCGCAATCTACTAACGATGCTTACCCAACTGCATTCCACTTTGGTCTATACCTTAAAATCCCGGTGTTAATCGAGGAGATGGAAAAAATGTTGGTATCTCTAGATCGCAAAGCTGAAGAGTTTAAATATATAGTAAAAATGGGTCGCACTCAACTTCAAGATGGTGTGCCTATGACTCTTGGTCAAACTTTCAAAGCGTTTACTAGCGGTATGAAAGAGCAAATCAACCTATTGAAAACGACTGCAGAGGAGTTGTTGCATGTGAATATGGGTGCTACTGCAATTGGTACAGGTATCTGTTCAGAACCGGGATATAGTCAATTGTGTCTAGAGGCTCTACGCGAAATTACTGGTTGGGATGTGAAATTGGCTACTGACTTGGTAGATGCTACTTCGGCTACCGATTCGCTTGTTGGTTTGTCGTCTGTACTTAAACGTATCTCTTTGCGCAGCATTAAAATATGTAACGACTTGCGCCTTATGGGTTCTGGTCCTCGCTGTGGTATCCACGAAATTTTCTTGCCTGCAATGCAACCAGGTTCTTCAATTATGCCAGGTAAAGTGAACCCTGTTATCCCAGAGGTGATGAATCAACTTTGCTACAAAGTAATTGGTAACGACACAACTGTAATGTTGGCATCTGAAAATGCTCAATTAGAACTTAATGTGATGGAGCCTGTAATTGTTTATTCGTTGTTTGAATCTCTTGAGCTTTTAATCAATGGATTTAAAACTCTTCGTACTCTCTGTATAGATGGTATCGAGGCTGACGAGGCTAACTGTAAAGCTCAAGTGCGCAATTCTATCGGTATTGTTACTGCTCTTAACCCAATTATTGGATATAAAAACTCTACTAAAATAGCAAAAGAGGCTATGGAAACAGGTAAGGGTGTATATGATTTAGTGCTCGAACACGATCTTTTGAGTAAAGAGGATTTGGATACTATATTAGCTCCTGAAAATATGGTTGAGCCAGTGAAATTGAATATTAAACCAAAACACCAATTGTAATAGTTTTGATATAAGGGTTCAGGGGACTTTTTAGAAGTCCTCGTAGGTCTCTTTTTACTAAAGGGGGAGTTTTTTTAATAAAAACTCCCCCTTTAGTAAAAAATAACGTCATTTTCTTGTCAATTTCATAGAATTATTGTACCTTTGTTGCAAAATTAATAAGGGGGAGTTTAGATATCCCCTAAATCAATATCTGCTGTTATGTTACGAATTGCAATACCTTATCAGGAGAGGCTCAAAGATGAGTCAGTCGCTCTTCTTGATAAATTAGGTATCAAATTGGAAGTTAGTAGTTTAGATTGCTCTTTAGCTAGGTCAAATACCTTTCCGCTAGAGGTAGTTTTCGTAGAAAATGAGATTATACCATTGCTAGTAAAAGAGTCTGTTGTAGACTTCGGAATTACGAGCGAATACTTGGTTGATGTTTTATCTTTATCCAAAAGTTTATCCAAAATTTTGTTAGGCTTTGATAAAGCATCTATCTCTCTTTTTGTGCCAGCCGATGTGAGATATAAAGGTCTAGAGTGGTTCTCGGGTAAAGTGATTGCCACAGATGCGCCCGATGTGGTGCAGGCTTATATGAAAGAGCATAAGGTGCGTGTGAAAGTGCGTAAAATCACATATAATTTATATAATGCTGTCGACTTATCTCTGGCTGATGCTATTTGTACAAAATTGCATTTTGGTTCTTATTGTACCGATCCGCGCCTTAAAGAGGTGGAAACCATAGCGCATACCGAGTCTGTTTTGATTCAAAGCGAAAAAATTTCACCCCAAAATCTACTCTTTGCAGAAGAGTTTTTGTGCAGAATGGAGGCGGTGATTATTACACTAGGTAAAAAGCGAGTTTCATTAAATGTGCAGACTGAGATGCTAGATAAGGTGCTTGCTATAATGCCTTGTCTTCGTTCCCCTAAAATTTATCACTATCATAGCGACCCGAATTTTGTGTCAGTTTCAGCAGTGATGGATGAGGTGCGTTTTTGGGATATCAAGGATAAACTTAAAGAGTTGGGTGTTAGGGAGATAATGATTACTGATATAGAGAAAATAATTTTTTAAGTCTCATATTATTAATTTAAATTTTAATCGGGGAATTTTCAGAAGTCCCCTCAATAATAGATATATGAAAACAATTGAAAATTTCAACTTCTCTGGAAAGAGAGTTTTTATTCGTGTAGACTTTAATGTCCCTTTCGACGAAAATGGTAATATTAGCGATGATACTCGTATCAGAGCAGCGTTGCCAACAATCAAAAAAGTGTTAGCAGATGGCGGTAGCGTTATTGTGGCATCGCATTTGGGTCGTCCGAAAGGCAAAAAGAATGATAAATTTACTATGGCTCCTATCGTTGCGCCTCTTAGCAATTTATTGGGTGTTGATGTGAAATTTGCTCCAGATTGTGGCGATGCAAAAGCTGAATGCGATGCATTGGCGGCTGGTGAGGTATTGTTGTTAGAAAATCTTCGTTTTTATGCAGAAGAAGAGGGTAAACCAGTTGGTCTGCCAGAAGATGCCACTGATGAAGAGAAAGCAGCTGCTAAAAAAGAGATGAAGGCTAAACAATTAGAGTTTTCAAAAGTATTGGCTTCATATGCAGACTGTTATGTAAATAATGCTTTCGGTACGGCTCACCGTGCTCACGCCTCTACAGCTGTTATGGCTGACTATTTTGATGGTGACCATAAAATGGTGGGTATGTTGATGCAAAGAGAGATGGTAGCTATTAATAAGGTGTTATCTGATATAGAGCGTCCATTTACTGCTATTATGGGTGGTTCTAAAGTATCTACTAAAATCAATATCATCGAAAACCTATTTACTAAGGTGGATAATCTTATCATTGCAGGTGCGATGACTTATACTTTTATCAAAGCTCTTGGTGGAAATATTGGTCTATCTCTTTGCGAAGATGATAAACTTGATTTGGCTCTTGACCTTATCGAAAAAGCTAAAGCAAATAATGTAAACTTACTTCTTGCTGAAGATTCTAAAGTTGCCGATGCATTTTCTAACGATGCCAATACTCAATTCGTGAACGTACGCGAAATTCCTGAAGGTTGGGAAGGTATGGATATCGGTCCAAAAACTGAAGCAAAATTTGCCGAAGTAATTCGCAACTCTAAAACTATTCTTTGGAATGGTCCTACTGGTGTTTTCGAGTTTGACAACTTTACGAGCGGCTCTCGTGCGGTGGCTAACGCTATCGTAGAGGCTACTGCTAACGGTGCATTCTCGCTTGTAGGTGGTGGTGATTCTGTGGCTTGTATCAACAAATTTGGTTTGGCTGACAAAGTAAGTTATGTGTCTACTGGTGGTGGTGCACTTCTCGAAGCAATCGAAGGACGTGTGTTGCCAGGTATCGCAGCAATTGAAAAATAATCAATAGTAGGGGCTAGTTAAACCCTCTAATTTGAGTATCGAATTATAGATGCCTCAATAGAAAATATGTTGTACAACATATTTTCTATTGAGGCTCTTTTTTGTCTGAAAATCACTGAATTTGTTGAATAGTAGAATATTAGGTGTTGTGTTGTTAAATATTTAACTATTTTTAATAGTTTCTTAAATGAAACTATTTGTATATATCAAAAAAATGCTATACCTTTGCCCTCAAATAACATATTATTAATTTAATTTTTAATCGGGGAGTTTTTAGAAATCCCCATATGGATTAAGCGAAATTGGAGAGGTTGATAGGAGTAGGAGTTAAATTTGCACGATAATCCGAAAAGCAACAGAAATATGAAAAAATTAGTGCCAGAGTTTATATTTGAAACGAGTTGGGAGGTGTGCAACCGAGTAGGTGGCATCTACGCAGTGCTGTCTACACGCGCCCGTTCGATGGTGGATCTAGTAGGCGACAACCTACTCTTTGTTGGTCCAGATATCTGGGGTAACAATTGCAGTCCAGATTTTCAAGAGTCAGATGAAAATGTAGAATTTTCTAACTATATATATAAGGTGTATGGATTAAATGTAAAGATGGGTAGATGGGCAGTGCCGGGAAATCCGCAAGTAGCATTGGTTGATTTTACACCTTTTTTTGATCAAAAAAATGAAATTTATGCAGCGGCTTGGGAGGCTTGTGGTGTAAATTCGCTTGGTGCATATGGAGATTATGATGAGGCTAGTATGTTTGGCTGGGCTTCTGGTGTGGTGATGCGAGCTTATTACGAGTTTTATAAGTTGCAGAATAAACGTGTGGTTGCCCATTTTAATGAGTGGATGACTGGATTTGGTCTCTTCTATCTACATAAAGAGGTGCCTGCAATCGCAACCCTATTTACTACTCACGCCACTACTGTAGGTCGCTCTATATGTGGTAATGGCAAATCGCTTTATGACTATATGGATGGTTATGATGGCGATCAAATGGCAAACGAATTAAATGTGGAGAGTAAACACTCTGTAGAGAAACAGGCTGCATATTATGCCAGTTGTTTTACTACGGTTAGTGATATTACTAATGTTGAGTGCGGTCAGTTGCTCGAAAAACCAGCAGATGTGGTTACTCCTAATGGTTTTGAACTCGATTTTGTACCAAAGGGTGCCGCATTAACTGCGCTACGCAAAAAATCGCGTGCAAAATTAATAGAAGTAGCCGAAACACTATTGGATTATAAATTGCATAAAAATGCTCTATTGTGCGCTACATCAGGTAGATATGAGTTCAGAAATAAGGGTATAGATCTCTATATTAATATGCTTAATAGATTGCGTATGGCTAATATGGATACTCAAATTGTAGCATTTATTATGGTGCCAGGTTGGCACGCAGGTGCAAAAGATTTAGCAAATCCTACAGATCGTTTTACAACTCACCAACTGGTTGAACCTCAGTCTGATAATGTGATGAATACTATTGGTCATTACGGATTTACAAATAGTGAGCACGAGGGTGTGAAGATTATATTTGTACCATCTTATCTTATGGGTGATGATGGTATTTTCAATACTCCCTATTACAATTTATTGGCAGGGCTAGATTTCACGGTTTTCCCTTCGTATTACGAGCCTTGGGGTTATACTCCTATGGAGAGTGTTGCGTTTCAAGTGCCTACAATTACAACTGATTTATCAGGATTTGGTAGATGGGCAAATGAGGCAGGACAACAACTAGAGATGGGTGTGGGTGTGGTAAAACGCAACGATCACAACTACAACGAGGCTGCAGAAGAGATGGTTGCGCAGATAAAGCAATTTATGAATAGAGCAGCTACTCCTGCCGAAATGAGATTGATGCGTGCCGAGGCAAAAAAATATGCCCAAAAAGCTCAATGGAAACACTTCTTTAAGCACTATTTAACAGCTTATTCTACAGCACTTAACGCTGTCAACGAAATAAATTTGAAATAATTATTATAGGGGAAGTTTTTGCTTCCCCGTCATTACATTATCAAAATATAAAAATGAACATTAAAGTTAATCATGTAAATGAACCACATTTTGTGGATTTTACAGTAAAAACAAAATTGCCAAAGAAACTTCAGAAATTAGAGGAGTTGGCGCGTAATCTCTGCTGGGTGTGGAGTGTTAGAACAAAACAACTTTTCAGAACTATTGATGCTGAAATGTGGACTAGTTGTAGACATAATCCAATTGATATGTTGGAAAATGCAAGTTTAGAACGTCTTACTGAACTAGCTGCCGACGAAAAATTTCTTGCTGAGTTAGATGCCGTTTATGCAGAATTTTCTTCATATATGAATACAAAATCTCGCAAAGATGTTCCTTCTGTTGCCTATTTCTCAATGGAGTATGGTCTTACTGACCACCTAAAAATATATTCTGGTGGACTTGGTGTTCTTGCTGGCGACTATATCAAAGAGGCTTCGGATAGTAATGTTAATATGGTGGCTATCGGTTTTTTGTATCGCTATGGATATTTTACTCAAACCCTTAGTGTTGATGGTCAACAAGTGGCTAACTACGAGGCTCAAAAATTTGGTCACCTCCCTATTACTGCTGTAAAAGATAAAGATGGTTGTCAAGTAGTTGTTGAGGTACCTTATCCAGATCGTACTGTATATGCAAATGTATGGTGTGCTCAAGTGGGTCGTGTGCCTTTGTATCTTCTTGATACTGATATGGAAGCTAATAGTATATTTGATAGAGAAATTACTCACCAATTATATGGTGGCGACTGGGAAAACCGTATCAAACAAGAGATTATGTTGGGTATTGGTGGTGTGCGCACTCTTCAAAAACTTGGTATCGAGCAACAATTATATCACTGCAATGAGGGTCATGCAGCTTTCCTTAATGTACAACGTTTAGTTGATAATGTAAATAAAGGTCTTAATATTCAAGAGGCTCTTGAGGTTGTCTCTTCTTCTGCTCTTTATACTGTGCATACTCCGGTGCCTGCAGGTCACGATAGTTTTGATGAGGCTCTTTTTGGCAAATATATGGGTGCATATCCAGCACAATTAGGTATCTCTTGGAATGATTTTATAGATATGGGACGTGAGCATCCAGGTTCGCAAGAGAAATTCTCTATGTCGGTTTTTGCTTGCAACACTTGTCAAGCCGTTAATGGTGTGAGTTGGTTGCACGGTAAGGTTAGTCAAGAGATGTTTAATCCAATATGGAAAGGTTATTTCCCTGAAGAACTTCACGTTAGCTATGTAACCAATGGTGTGCATATGCCTACTTGGACTACATCAGAATGGAAATCTCTCTACGAAAAATATTTTGAAAATGGTTTCTATGCAGATCAATCAAATATGAAAATTTGGCGCAAAATTAATAATGTGCCAGACGAAGAGATTTGGGCTACTCGCACTGCTCTTAAAAATAAACTTATCGACTATATCAAAGCGCAATTTACAAGTACTTGGTTGAAAAACCAAAACGACCCATCTAAAATTGTATCTATTTTAGAGCGTATCAACCCTAATGCTCTTATCATCGGTTTCGGTCGTCGTTTTGCTACTTACAAACGTGCTCACCTGTTATTTACTGACCTTGAGCGTCTTGAAAGAATAGTAAACGATCCAGTTCACCCAGTTCAATTCTTGTTCACTGGTAAAGCTCACCCTGCTGATGGTGGCGGTCAAGGACTTATCAAGCGTATCATCGAAATTTCTCGTATGCCTCAGTTCTTAGGCAAAATCATATTCCTTGAAAACTACGATATGCGTTTGGCTAAACGTCTAGTTTCTGGTGTGGATATCTGGTTGAATACTCCTACTCGTCCGCTTGAGGCGTCTGGTACATCGGGCGAAAAAGCGCAAATGAATGGTGTGCTTAACTTCTCTGTGTTAGATGGTTGGTGGTACGAAGGGTATGTGAAAGGAGCTGGTTGGGCTTTGACTGACAAACGTACTTACGAAAATCAAGATCACCAAGATCAACTTGATGCAGCTACTATCTATTCTATGCTTGAGAATGAGGTAATCCCTCTTTATTTTGCTAAAAATACTAAAGGTTATTCTCCAGAGTGGATTGCAACAATCAAAAAATCTATTTCGGAAATTACACCTAGATTTACAATGAAACGTATGATCGATGATTATATCGTTCGTTTCTATAATCCGCTAGAAATACGCAGTAAATTTGTTGCTGACAAAAACTATGCAAAAGCTAAAGAGATTGCAGCTTGGAAAGAGAATATGGCTAGCAACTGGGACGATATCGTGGTAGAGTCTCTAGAGGTGAGCAATATCCACGAGCATGAATTTGCTGTAGGTGATAGCTACTCTTGCAATGCCGTAATTGATACTAAATCGCTCAACGACAATGGTATCGGTATCGAGTTAGTTGTTACATATACAGATGAGCAAGGTGTAGATCATATTCAAAAAGTTAAAGAGTTTGACCTAGTAAAAACAGACGGATCAAAACTTTATTTTGAATTGACAACACAAATGGTGCGCAGTGGTAATTTCCGTTATGCGTTCCGTATGTTCCCTAAAAATGCAGATCTTCCTCACCGTATGAATTTCTGTTATGTACGTTGGATTACTCCTACAAATATGTAATATCTAATAGGGAGTTTTAGTACTCCCTGATACAGATAAATATAAAACCCGCTCCATTGAATTGCTGTTCGATGGAGCGGGTTTGCGTAAGAGCTATAGCTTGGTTACCTGAAACTTAGCACATGTTTCTCAAAACCTAACGCTTGTTACCTCTGGTTCTTTATTGGTGTGGGGGAGTGGACGGAAGATGACGATTTCGCCTTTTACCTCTTCGCCATTTGAGGAAATAGCGGTGCACTCAAATTTGTAATTAGTGCCTGCTACTATTTGTGTGGATACGGTGTGGGGTATGATATTGGTAAGTGTGTCGATTTGCAAAATAGCTTTGTCGAACATTTCTCTAATTTCAGTAGAAATAGTTGTGGGTGAGCTATACCCACCCACAACTATTGGTTTATTATTGATGTTGTTATTTTGTATCGTTGTAGTGGTTTTGTATGTACAACTGTTTAGTAACAACGCTAAAAGCAAGATAATTGAAAATCTTGACATTATATAATGTATTCTTTTAATGAGAGTTTTTAGAAGTCTCTCGTTTAATATCTACGTTTCTTTTGAGCTACAAAATCGTTGCGTTTTCCTGCAAATATCTCATATTTCCAAAACTCACAGTCTAGCGCACCGTTGCGCAACTCCATCTTTTCAGATGGTTTCATACCAATAGCTGCCAAACAATCCACATGAGATGAGATTACCCAAGCCTCGTTATCTATAAATTTATGTTTAAGCGCAGTGCCTAATTCGCGATAGAGGGCAAACAGGTCGTCTGAAAGAATACGCTCGCCATATGGTGGGTTGGTTACCATCAAACATTTTTCGGTAATTGGTTCAAATTCAGCGATTGGACGGCGTGCTACTTCGATATATTTACTCAATCCTGCCGATTTAATATTCTCTGTAGATATTTTTACCGCATCTGCGCTGATGTCATAACCGTATATTTTATGTGTAAACGGACGCTCTTTGCTATCGTCTGAATATATCTCTTCGAATAGGTCAGCATCGAAATCGTTCCATTTTTCAAATGCAAATGATTTGCGATATATACAAGGTGGGATATTCAATGCAATTAGTGCTGCCTCTATCAAAAATGTACCTGAACCGCACATAGGATCGATAAAATCAGTTTCGCCTTTCCAACCAGTTTTTAGCAACATACCTGCCGCTAGTGCCTCTGATATAGGGGCTTCATTTTGCGATGATCTATATCCGCGCTTGTGCAAACTCTCTCCCGATGAGTCGAGCGAAATGGTGCAATCGTTGTGCGAAATATGTACGTTGATATATAATTTTGGATTATTTAATCGCACCGATGGGCGTTTATTAAATTTCTCCATAAATTGGTCTGCTATAGCATCTTTTACACGGTATGCTACAAATTTAGAGTGGCGGAAACTCTCCGAATTAACTGTGGCATCGATAGAAAATGTTGTTTTCAAATCCAAAATCTCTTCCCAATTTATCAATTTTACTTGATCGTACACCTCATCTGCATCTTTTGCTTTAAAGGTTGCAATTGGTTTAAGCACACGCGTGGCTGTGCGCAAATAGAGATTAGCTTTGTACATCAGAGCTTTATCTCCTGTGAATGATACGGCTCGGCGTTGTATTATTACATCGTTTGCACCTATTTCAATTAGCTCCTTAGCCAAAATCTCCTCTAGTCCAAAATAAGTTTTGGCTACTAAGTTAAATTCTTTCATACTATGTTTTTATTTTTCGTTCTCTCTTTGTTAGTTTTAATTTTAATTCGGGGAGTTTTATACGTCTACTTCAGGAAGTTTTCAGGACTCCTCTTTAGTATATTTTCTATTGCTCTTTGTATTATATCGTTTCTGCTGTTTGATATCTCGTAGTAGCAGCTAGTGCCAAACAGTGATTGTGCTATCACCGCTTTTATCTGCAACATCATCATCTCTTTTGAGAGTTCAAACTCCTCTTCATTGTATTCAATACCCTCTGTTGTAGCATTTTCCATCATCTCGGTCAATATCTTTTCATCTGCTACATATCTCTCTTTATACTCCTCAAATGTCTTATATTGTCGCTCTAATTTTTTGCGATTGCTATCTACATATTTAGAGACTGTTGTATTAAACACCCCTTTGGCAACTACATTTCTGTAGTATTTTGTATATTTTGCAGTGTCTAACGGCACAAAGATATCTGGAAAAATTCCACCACCGCCATACACCAAACGGTTCTCTTTTAATGTGTAATATTTAAGTGAATCGGGGAATGATATACTGTCAGAGTTGATTAATTCTCCGTGGTTGTATCTGGTTTCTAGGTCTTTGTAATATTTCTCTTTGCCCTCTGTATATGGCTTTTGGATACATCGCCCTGATGGTGTATGGTATCGTGCCACAGTCAAACGCACCTCCGAACCGTCGTTCATTCTTAATGGACGTTGTACTAGCCCCTTACCAAACGATCGGCGACCCACAATTGTGGCTCTGTCCCAATCTTGAAGTCCTCCAGCTGTAATTTCGCTTGCTGAGGCAGAATATTCATCAATTAATATTGTGAGATTGAGGTCAGATGGGAGTTTGTTCCCAGCCGTAGATACGGCATCTTGACGTTTTGCGTTTTCTCCCTCTGTATACACAATTAGTTGGTTGCGTGGGATAAATAGATTTACTAAATCGATAGCTGCCGACATCAACCCTCCGCCATTAGATTGTAAATCAAGTATTAAGGATTGCATATCGCCTGATTTCTGTAGTTTCTCAAGTGCATCAGATATCTCTTTAGTGGTGGTGGCTGAAAAGCTATTTAATTTGATATAGCCAATATTTGGGGCTACATAATATGCCGCATCTACCGAATAAATCGGAATTTTATCTCTTACTACGTTAAATGTCAGGCTCTTTTTTTCGCCTCTTCGAGCAACAACCACCTCAACGGTACTACCTTTTTTGCCGCGTATGAGTTTCGGTATCTCTGTGCGCCATTTTAGTTTTACGCCTGCCACATTTTGTCCGTCTACATGGGTTATCTTATCTCCAGGGAGTATACCCACCTTCTCGGCAGGACAGCCCGATATCACTTGTAATACTGTAACTGTGTCATTTATAAAGTTATACGAGATGCCGATACCCTCAAAATTTCCCATTATCGCCTCGTTCATACTCTCCACATCTTTGGCAGGAATATATGATGAGTGGGGGTCCAGTTCGGCAAGCATAGTGGTGATGGCTGCATCGCTTAGTTGTTCGATATTTACCGTATCTACATAAAGATTCTCAATATAGTAAAGAAGTTGAGAAAATTTAATGCCAATCTTCTCTATTTCACTCATTTGTGCATAGCTCGAAATAGAGCTTAAAGTGCTGAGTATTAAGACTATTATAATCTTTTTCATCTTTCTGGTATGCTATTGTGATTTTAAGGCTCAAAGATAGCAAAAAAATATGGGTATGCAGCTATTTTGTTAGCTTTTTTATATATTTTGTCGATTTTATCTCTCAAGTGTGCTTCTGCTCTTGTTTATATAGTACATTTTTTGTATCTTTGCAAGTTGTTTAACAGCAGGTAATTTATTATTTTATTCGGGGAGTTTTTTGATGCCCCTTATTTTAATCGGGGATTTTTTTTTGATGCCCCACAATTAAGTATCAATGACAGATATAAAAGAATTAGGCGAATTTCGCCTTATCGAAACTCTTACTGAGCACATACAACTCAAAAATGATTCTACAATTAAAGGTGTAGGAGATGATTGTGCAGTGATGGATTATTCAGACAAACAGGTAGTTGCTACTACAGATTTGTTGCTCGAAGGGGTGCATTTCGACCTTACATATGTGCCACTAAAACATCTTGGGTATAAGGCGGCAATGGTTAATATCTCTGATATTTGTGCTATGAATGCCAACCCAGCGCAGATGCTAGTGAGTATCGGTTTGTCGCAACGTTTTCAACTCGAACAACTCGAAGATTTATACTCGGGTATATATCTGGCTTGCGAAAAGGCTGGTGTAGATGTTGTAGGTGGTGATACTTCTGCCTCATTATTAGGATTGACAATTAGTATCACGTGCCTTGGTGAGGTGGAAAAAGATGAGGCGGTGATGAGAAGCGGTGCGCACGAGGGCGATTTGATATGTGTAACTGGCGATTTGGGTGCTGCCTATATGGGTTTGCAATTGTTGGAGCGCGAAAAACAAATATTTCAATCGGGCAAAGATGCTGATTTTCAACCAGATTTTCAAGGTAAAGAGTATGTGCTCGAACGTCAATTGAAACCAGAGGCTTGTATAGATAC
>JAWXTU010000022.1:0-27937 GCA_044433285.1 bacterium
TCTATAAAAAAAACAACGTTTTTGTTTGTTTGTAAAGGTTTTTCTCTATCTTTGCTTTGCTATCTGTTTTGTCTTAATTAAGAAGAGATTTTCTTTGAGTTGAAACTGTAGGGTAAGATGATTTGATAAATCGTGTAGTTTTAAAATAAGATATTAAGCAGATTCTTTGGAGTCTTAAATATTGTGGTAGTGCTAACAAATTGTATGGGTGAATAATCCCAGATAAGTGAAAAAATATAATATAAAATATATAATTGTAGCAGTAATCCTTCTGTTTTTTAGTATATCAGCCAGTGCTCAATATAGCGAAAAGGTAGAGATATACTTTGAGACAGGTAGCAGTGTCATCGACAGGGGGTATCGTGCGAATAGTGAGGTGCTTAGTGGGTTAGAAGCCAAACTTAAATATTTTATGAATGACACCGCTACCACTATTGATAAGATTATAATCGATAGCTATACCTCTCCAGAGGGGGGTGTGTCGCTAAATAAGGCTCTTTCGTTGCGTCGTGCTAAGGCTATTGGTGATTATATAAATAATCTAGGGTTAGATATACCAATGTCATTAATAGAACTCAACAGTAATGGTATCGCTTGGAATGAATTGCGAGAAATAGTATCTGTATCGGATATGTCTGCTAAAGGGTTGATAATTAAGATTATTGATGAAGTGCCAGAGGAGACTTGGGCTAAGGTGCCAACTAGTAGATGGTTGCAGCTTGTGGATAGTCGTAATAAACACTTAATGGATTTGAAAGGGGGTAATCCATATCGCTATATGATGGAAAATATTTTCCCTTTGCTCAGAAGTGGTTCGTTGGTAACTATATATTTTATAGAAAAGGGTGCGCCTACTGTTGAGGAGCTAGAACCAGAACCAGAGGCTAAACCCGAACCCGAAGTAGCAACAGAAGAGTCTGAGCCAGAGCTAGTTATCGTCGAGCCAGAGGCAAAACCCGAACCCGAAGTAGCATCAGAAGAGTCAGAGCCCGAACCAGCAGACCCAGCAGCATCAGAAGAGCCAGAGGCTAAACCCGAACCAGCAGACCCAGAAGCATCAGAAGAGCCAGAGGCTAAACCCGAACCAGCCCCCGAAGAAGAGCCAGAGGCTAAACCAGAACCCGAGCCAGTAATCGAAGAACCCGAACTAACAATAGAGCCCGAACCAATATACAAACCACTGTTTGCGCTTAAAACTAATCTGCTCTATGATGCAGTTACTGTATTGAATGCCGAAATTGAGGTGCCTATTGGTAAGCGATGGAGTATTGCGGGCGAGTGGATTTTTCCTTGGTGGACATCTTGTGGTTCATCGTACAATAATTGGCAAACCAACAGTCAACGCAACACACTGCAACTGCTTCAAGGCAATCTTGAGGTGAAATATTGGTTCGGTAATAGAACAGATCGTCTTGTATTGACAGGTTGGAATGCAGCCCTTGGTGGCGGGTTCGGTTTATATGACTTTGAATACAAAGCCAAAGGGTATCAAGGTGAATTTTATGTGATATATACTCTAAGTGGTGGTTATGCTCATACGATAAATAAGAGCGGTAATCTGAGATTGGAATATTCGCTTGGTTTCGGATATTTGCAGACAAATTACGACAAATATGAGGAGCATCTTGGTATTGATGGTCAGTGGCATACAATACGTACAGCGATGGGTAAATTTAGTTGGTTCGGACCAACAAAGGCAGAAGTATCATTGGTTTGGATGTTGAATCGCAGGGTAAATGAAACTAAATAGTACAAAAATAATTATTAGAAAGCTCTCGCTAATACTATGTATCATAATTACATTAGTATCGTGTCAGCGTAAGCCATTGTACGATAGTTGTATTTGCCAGAATACCCTCGTAATACCAATTGCTGTCGATTGGACTAAGAGCGGTATTGTATTACAGAATGTGTCGGTGTTGTTTTATGATTATTATACCGACGAATTGTTGTATCAACATACATATGAACAGAATGATAAAGATATTCAATCTTATGTAGCATTGCCCTCGGGCAAGTACAAAGCGGTGATATTCAACGAGCAACCAAATGAGATAGATTATGTGAGTTGTATTGATTATGATAATTTTAATACTCTGAAATTCGAGAGTAATGGCACTTCGCCTATGTTGTCTCGGTCAACTAGTGCGCGGGGCTATGTAGAGCAACCGGGTGATTTGGCTGTTGCAGTGGTAGAGGAGATTGAGATTACAGATGAGATGATAGTTGAGGCGGCGCAAGTAGATGACTCTAGTTCGGCAACCACAAAATCATTAACGGCAGTTACTCTTGCAACTGTGGAGAGTTTGATGGGTGTTGTGCCAGACAAAAAGACCTGCACGATAGAGATTGTCGCTCATATCAAGGGACTTAACAATGCACTAATGGCTTTGGCTGATTTAATAAATCTGGCAGATGGTTATTATGTGGGGAGTGATATGAATAGTACGGTACCATCATCGCTACAGTTTGTTATGAACAATCGTGTGTATGATGATGATACAAAACAAGATGGAACAATTTCGGCAACGCTCACTGCTTTTGGCACATTGGGCGATAGAGAGTCTATTAGTGGACACGATGCATCTACACCTATAGTTCTGGATATACTATTTAAATTAGTAGATGAGGATGCAACAGAGTATGCTCTTGAAACAGATGTAACTAATTACTTGTCTTTTACAGAAGATGGTACAGGAACTATAACAATAGATATATATATAGCATTTGAGGAGCCATTACCCGATGTGGAACCAGCCGATTCCGACGACGGATCTATTTTTGGTAGTAGTGTAGAGGATTGGGGTGAGACAGTTATAGTTCCGTTAAGCTAAGAGTTTTTTTTAATAACACTAAATATTAACTTTTTTAAATTCAACTTATTTATTTATTAATCAATTAAATTTTTAAAAACAATGAAAAAGATTTTTTTCTCAGTAGCAATCCTTGCTATGTTAGCAAGTTGCTCAAGCAATGAAGAGATAGCAATATCTCAAAGTGATGTAATCGGTTTCTCGACGCTAAACAATCGTGTAACCAGAGTAGCTAACACAAATGCCGATGGTGAAAGTAGTGATTATGAAGTTTTCGCTAAATCTAGTGAAACTACTGCAACTAGTTGGCTTATGAACGAAGTAATTCTTGTTGTGGAAAATGAAGATGACGCGATTTCATCTGGTCTAGATTACTACTGGCCTGCTTCACCTGCAACAGTTGATTTTTATGCTTTTGCTCCAAAAGCTGGTACAGATGGTGTAACTCTTGGTACTGTTGTTTATGCCGGTGATTATGATGGTGATGTTAAAGATGGTACTCCATCTATTCCGCTTACATTTACTGTGCCAACTGATGCAGGTATCGACTTTACTGTTGCTACTCCAATCAAAGGTATTACGTATGACACTGAAACTTACACAAATGGATTAGGACAAGTGCAGTTGAAATTTGCTCACATGCTTTCTAAAGCATCTTTAAAAGTGGTTTTAGATGAGAATTTAGATGATGAGTATTCTTTCTATTTCACTTCAGCTACATTTACTGTTGTTAATAATGGAGTAACTGTAAATGCAGTTGATACTACTGGTATCGAAAATGTTTTTGACGGTTGGGCTCCAGTGGCTGCTACTTTATTGGGTAGTGCAGGTGATGCTACTGACTCTATCGCTTATGATTACAATTTTGATTTTACAAATGAAGAAGATGAGTCAGTATTAGATTCAGCAATTACAAAGACTGCTAGTAACGAACTATACTTCGCTCCTCACATTGATGGAGATCTTGGTGCTACAGGTTGTCGCATCACATTGACTGGTGTTGAAATTATGGCAAATGCTAATGGATCTAGAATATTTTCAGGTGATCTAGTTTACGACCTTGATGAAACTGTATCTTTCCAAAAAGGAACAGCTTACGCATTTCAAATTACATTAAATGCAGATGCAGCAGACCTTATTTTGATTACATTTAGCTCTGAAGAGATAGAATGGATCGATGGCGGTACTATCGAAATTACTTCTGAATAAGCTGAATAATAATCAGAAATTCACAATCACAAAACCTAAGATACAACTCTTAGGCTTAGACCATAGAGGCTTGATCGCCTCTATGGTCACAAATCACAAGGGGAACCTCTAAACGCTCCCCCCAAAAAACTAACAATAAATTACCTTCAGGTGAGTAAAATTAGAATATTACATATGCTACTACTTGCAATTATTGTGAGCGGATGTAGTCAAAATTATCTATTTACTCTGGACGATGATGATTCTAATAGAATATCGTTCGGTACAGATGCCGTATGGACAAGAGGTAGCGATATCGGAGATATATCTGATGTAGACGAACTTTATGTATATTCATATTATATCAATGGTAAAAATTGGGCAGATGCCGACTTGGATGATCTTCAACCATACTTTACCGACGATATAAACACCCCATTTCTGCTAACTGTGGCAGATGATGGCTCGTGCATTTATGATGGCGGCGCGCGCTATTGGCCCGCTATTGATGGTGTGCAACTCTCATTCTATACCTACTATCCTATTAACCAGCAACAGTTTACCCACACAGTAAATTCAACCACAGGAAAACCGGAGTTTAGTTATGCCCAGTCGGAATTTGCAGGTGATAATAACGATATTGTTTTTGCTGCCCAGTTCGACCAAACTGCCGAATCAAACAACGGTGTAGTTCAGTTCGACCTCGAACACATTCTTACAAAACTCTCGCTATATGCCAATATTACTGGTGAGTGTGTAGAAGATACGGCATATACCAATATTGAGTATGATATCAACGGTGTTACAATATACAATTTGAGGGGTAATGCAGATCTTGTAATCAATGCAGATGGATCTACCTCGTGGGTGCTAGACGACACAAAGAGCAATATCAATGTTACAGCCACTCAGGGGGTTACACTCTGGGGTTTCGACGATGAAAATGCTAGTTTAACCACATCATCTAAAAGCGTAATGATGAAGGGCAAAGCAATATATGTTTTGCCACAATATATAGACGAAGCAAGAACCGATGGAGATGCGCCCTCTATAGTGGTGCGTATCCGCAAAACATTCGATTCTACTGTCAGTGGTGTTACCACCACTACCGAGATAACATATGAGTCGGAGGAGATAACAATTCCTGCTGCTAGTGGCGACACAGAGAGCAGCTGGAAACAAGGAACACACTATGTCCTCTCGTTCGAGTTTGATATATCTACGCTAGATGAATACGACACACCACTCACCCTACGTTCCGCTATATACGGTTGGACAGAAACAGTGGTAGAGGTAGATGTAGATCCAAACATATATATATATGCAAATACTAACTCTTTTAACGTTGCAAAAGGTGTAGACTCTGCTGATATGATAATCTATACAAACTACAAATATGAGCTACGTTTCCACAAACGTAAATATGAGTTAGATGGAACATCATTCACCGAAGCGTCTGGATTTACCTATTATAATATAACAGATTTATCTACGTGGTCAGACTCTGGAACTGCTTTAGAACCTGTGCTTTTGTGGAATGGAGATCAAACTAATTTTAGTGCATCTACATATGATTATAGCGAACTAATAAAATATAGATATATTTATGACAGCGATGATAACCTCTGTGTAGAGTCAGATGCTGGCGATTTGGTAAAAGTATCTTACGACAGCGATGGATATGTAGACCCATCAATGTTTGAAGATAGCGCGGGGTGGTTATATTTTGTTCTTGAATCAAATCCAAGCGATTCAAACTCAGATTTCTACTATAAGGTTAAGAAAACCAATCGTGAAGTGGCAGGACTATATACTAACAGTGCGATAGAAACTACTGCATATGGAGTTAATAAGAGTGAGGATGATGCTGTTTATATAATGAGGTTGAATATCGAAGAGGACCACTTGGTGAATGAAACAGGTACAGGTTATGCCTCGTCAAGCGACGGTTACGGCTATTTCTATGGGAAAATCGGAGCCGAGCTGCTCTCGAATGGTGGCGGTTTGTTAACCTTTAAGTTTAAAGTTACACTTAAAAAAGAGTTATAATGGTTATGAAAATATATAGATACATATTACTAATGTGTGTGGCGCTGCTCGTGATGGGGTGCCTCAGCTTAGATTTAGATATAGAGGAGAAAACTACTAATCCTTTAACTGGCACGGTTGAGGTGTTGGAAGATGGTCGCCTTAGGGTAGCCACCTCGTTGGAGCGATTAGGTATGACATCTGTCGAAACCCGCACCAATGCCACCGAAGATAATATCTATAATGGGTGGTGTATGGTGTTTGGCAAAACCAATGGGGGCACCAATCTTGTTGTGGATGATAAAGTGGGTGGTTATGGTTATGGCGACGACTCGCCACTTATTCAAGTTGCCCCTATTACTGCCAATGCCAATGGTTTGTTTTATATCACGTTCACTCCATTCGACGACATAGCATATATGCGTATCGTTGTAAATCTTACCGACCGTGAAAACAAGGCTTTAGAAAATATTGTATCGTGGCAAGATATTGCAGAGTCAGTAGGGGGTAGTACCGCTGAAACCCCAACTCATACTGATGTTGTGAAATATAGAGATGATTCATCATACAATCTTGCCACTTTTGGGCAATATCGTCATCAATCGGTAGGGCTAAATGGCATATACAATGTTACCTACAACACCACTGTAGAGCTGGTATATCTAACTACCGCAGTGCAGGATTATAGTGGCGAATATGTCAATTGGACTGTAAATTATCAAAATACAGATGACAATAAGACATCAGGCTACAATTATATAACTAAAGCTGCCGAGACATACAACGGCAATGCCCCTGACCCTACGAGTCAGCTCAATGCAACAAAAGGGTTTCCAATGTCATCTTATGGTTTTGGGATGGAGAACCTCTCCGAAGAGACGTTGGCAGACAATTTCGGAACCACAATTGATATGATACGCGTATGCTCCAAAGTGGTGGTAGATGCCTCGCAGTCAAATAATTTTGAGATGCAAGAGGTCTATGTGGTTGATGCGGCACAAGAGTCTCGTATCCGTAGCACCGTGATGAGTAGCGTTACCGACGGAGGCACAACAGGCAACACCGCTGTAGAAACAGAATTTTCGTTGCCAGTAGATTTGGGCGGTACTGTTACCTATAAGGCTATGACAACAATAGCTGATGATGTCTCTTCACCAGTCTATTTTTATCCCAACTCTGGTGGCGATTACACATATACCGGGAGTGTAGACCAGACTATTAACCCTCAATATGTTGTCATTAAGGGGCAAGCCTATGGTTTCGACGAACCAGGGTATTACAAGGTGGCTCTCAAGGCTCAATATCCGTTGGTTGAAAACCCAAGTAGCGACAAAACCACTAGCGATTGGTCGGCACTTACATATGATATATTGCGCAACACATCCTTTACGGTTAATATCACAGAGGTAGATAAACCTGGTTACAAAACCTTAGCAGATGCTGTCGACCCTAACAACCCAGCCAACAATATCAGCTACTCAATTACTATTGAGGCAGACGATAACCGCTACGAGATACTAGTGAGTAAGGGCACATACTATGTAGAGTTAGAGACTAGCCGTGTGTATGTAAAAGGCTATATGACAGAAGGTATCGAGGGTTGCTATCTCGACTTCACGATGCACCCCTCAGATAGTAATATTGTGCCTACTGTATATATACAGTCGAGCGATTTTACTGGTGATTATACAAGCACAAATGTAGAAGTTACCCACTGCTTGGTATTGCGTGAGGGAGATGCAGGATTTGCTACTAATGATTGGGACAGTGCTACACCAGTTGCTCTTACTAACAACGACACTGGCGATGGACTTAGTGCTCAGTTAGTGAAAATAGAGAGTTCAGATACAACAACTAAAGTGCGTGTTTTCTACGATGTTATCAACTCTGGGCGTATCCGCTTGCGTATGGGTGATATTCTAAAATTTATACCTGTTACCTACGATAGTGCCCCAATTAGTTATCTAGGTACTGGATACTCTAATAGTGTTGTGGTTACAGGTAATTATGGCACCGTGTGGGACGACTTTTCCTATGAGGATATTGTGTATGACTACTCTCACACCACAAATCAAGTAGATGGCTTTGTACTTAATGATAATGGTTCGGTAACATATAGCAACGCCAATAACTACACCACAAAACCAGAGCTTCGTGCCAGGATCTATCCAGCCGATGCTGGCGATGGCATAGCAGTCTTGTATCTTCGTCAGGCGAGTGATTTTAAGTTGGTTATGCCAGGTGGAGAAGAGTATCTCGAAAGCACAGAAGGAAGTTATTCAGTGGATTTTACCGCACAAGGTAATGTTTGGGATAATAATACCGCTGGACTGTTCTCGGGTGTGCAGGGCGATACTTGTATTATATTTGATACTAGAGCTGTAGACTCAGAGAGTGTTGACCCTCTTACTATTTCGATTAATACTGAAGCAACTGGTGATGCTTTGATATACCAAGACGACCTATTTTTTACTGCTTATTTGGAATATGATGATCAAATGCTTACGCTGGCAGTTAATGAGATGGACTATTCTAATCAGGCGTATGCCTCTAGAGACGATATAACTAACGAGATCACCTATAACTATACCGCCAAATCAACCATAACAGTGCAGAATGCAGCAGGAGACTCTAAAGAGTATATTGTTAATCAGACTCAGTATCCCCCAATATATATTGTTGCGGATAACGCAAATGAAAAGAGTTTTAATGTAGGTAGTAAACCTACGAATCAAACTGATGAAGAGGTTTGCGTATATGCAATAATGATATATGGCTCTGAGTATGATGAAAACACTTGCACTGTAAGTTCAGAATGGGTTAAGGCGAGTAGTACCGGTAGTACTTATTATGGTTATTTTCTAGATTTAATGTATGAGGCTGTACTTAGTTCTACCTACTTGCAATATTATAGTGCAAAAAAAGAAAATAAATTTCAATTTTTGGGGTTCTATACATATGATCGTTTGACAAATTATTCGTATAAGGCTAGAAGAATAGATCCTGATAATAATGGTGAAGTTACGTGGACAACTTTAGCTGAGTTGAATATGTTAAGTAGTATGGATTATGAAGCAGTTGCTTGTTATGCTCTAATACGTAATTACTATAATAGCAGTATTAATGGAGACGTAGAGGTAACAGCAACTATCACTGTTGTAGATGCTTACGGTGAGACTTATACGTCTGTCAAGGAATTTGTAGGACTAGAATAATTATAAACCATACCCAAAAAACCCAACAATAGCAAGGGCGTTTCGTGAAATAGGTTTGGCTGAGGAATTAGGATACGGAGTGGAAAATCTTTGTTATCTATCAGCCAATTCAAAATCAAGCTGTTTCTTTATCAAATCGGTTCGGGCAATTTTTACCGTTATTGCATCACCGAGTTGGTAACGTTTGTGGTGGTGTCTGCCGATTATGCAGTAGTTTTTCTCGTCAAACTCGTAGTAGTCATCGCCTAAGCAACGAATCGGAATCATACCCTCGCATTTGTTTTCGTTCAGTTCTACATAGATACCCCAATCTGTTACACCAGAAATCACACCATCAAATATTTTGCCGATGTGATTGCTCATATACTCCACCTGTTTGTATTTTATAGAGGCGCGCTCGGCTTGCGATGCGAGTTGTTCCATATTCGATGCGTGCTCGCAAAGTTCCTCATACTCCTCACGGTTCGCAGAGCGTTTTTCCTCTAAGATATAGCGAGTTAAGAGTCGGTGTACCATCATATCTGGGTAGCGACGAATTGGCGACGTGAAGTGAGAATAGTACTGAAAAGCCAAACCATAGTGCCCTACATTCTCGGTGGTGTATATCGCTTTTGCCATTGAGCGAATGGCAAGAGTCTCTATCAAATTTTGTTCGCGTTTGCCCTCTACTTGGTCGAGTAGGTGGTTGATAGCCGATGATACCTCACTGTTTTTGCCTGTGGTTTTTAGTTTATACCCAAAGCGTTTGATAAAAGAGCTGAAGTTAGCAAGTTTATCGGGGTTTGGCACATCGTGCACACGGTATACAAAAGTTTTTGCCTTGCTATCTTTGCCCTTGCCTCCGCCATTTGGTTTGCCAATATGTGCAGCCACTGTGCGATTGGCGAGTAGCATAAACTCCTCTACAAGTTTGTTCGACTCTTTTGCCTCTTTGAAATATACACTTAGCGGTTTACCCTTTTCGTCTATATCAAATCGCACCTCAGTGCGCTCAAAAGCAATTGCGCCCTTGGCAAAACGTTTTGCACGGAGGATTTTGGCTAATTCGTTGAGTTTTAGCATCTCTTTGTTGTATTCTCCCTCGCCAGTCTCAATTATATCCTGTGCCTCTTCATATGTAAATCGTCTGTCGGAGTTTATCACCGTGCGACAAATCTCGTAATTTTTAATCTCGGCAAATTCGTCCATCGTAAATACCACCGAATAGGTAAGTTTCTCCTCGTTAGGGCGGAGCGAGCAGATGCCGTTGCTCAGATGTTCTGGTAGCATCGGTATTGTGCGGTCTACCAGATAGATAGAGGTGGCACGTTTTACAGCCTCCTCTTCGATGATAGAATCTTCAGTAACATAGTGTGTTACGTCGGCAATGTGTACTCCAATCTCCCATAATCCTTTGTCTAGAGGGCGGATTGAGAGTGCATCATCGAAATCTTTTGCATCGCGTGGGTCGATAGTAAATGTGGTGATATCCCTCATATCACGGCGACGAGCAATCTCTTCCTCTGTAATTTCTCCAGTAATCTCATCTGCAGCACGTTCTATCTCCTCTGGATAACTATATGGCAAACCAAATTCGGCTAGGATAGCGTGCATCTCTGCATTATTATCACCCACATCACCCAGCACCGCTTTAATTTCGCCTATCGGATTTTTGTCTTTATCTGTCCACTCGAGGATACTGCCCACGCAGCGTTGTCCGTTTTTACCGCCGTTGAGATTATCAAGCGGAATGAAAATATCGTGTGTGAGTTGTTTTTTGTCTACATTTAAAAATGCAAACGAAGGTTTCACATCCAGAATACCCACAAACTCTGTTTTTAGTCGTTTAATCACATTCACCACTTCCCCCTCTTGTGGTTTGCCTTTGCGACGAGGGTAGAGCATCACCTCCACATGGTCGCCATTGAGGGCACAACCCATCGAGCGTTCCGCAATAAATACTGGTTCGCCCCCATCGTCGGGTATCAAGAATGTCTTTTTTGCTATGGTTTGGCGGTCGAGCACTCCGCAAATGTATGTTTTGCGCATATTGGCGCGGAATTTACCGATTGTAACTTGTTGTATCTGACCCGATAGCTCCAAATCGCTCAGTAGCGAGATGACCATCTGTTTTTGTGTCGTGTTTTTTGCTCCAACGGCAGCCGATATCTGTTTGTAGTTGAATGTGCGTGTCGGCTCTGAGTTGAATTTCTCAACTATCGCCTTTAATACATCATTTTTGCGAAATCTGGTTGGTTTCGTCGTATTTTGTTCTCTATTTTTCTTTGTCATAATGTTTTATTCTCTATTTTTTGGGGGATTTTTCCAGTTCCCCTTTTATTTAGTATTAGGGGAGCCTTTAGCCTCACTTTTATTAATTTAATTTTAGCCGTTTTTTAAGTGTCCTATTGTTTAGTGCTATTGCTCTCTATTAAAATGGTTTACTATATAGTTGCCTAATACCGTTGTGCTGTCGCAAATGTTTTTTAATGCCTCTAACGGTATTTTTATATCAATCACTCCGCAGCAGTATGGTGCAATTTCATATGGATTGTAGGTGTATGATATTTCGTGGGCAGTTAGTGAAATATTACCATTTGGAACGATTAAATTATTGTCGAAAAATATGCTGTCGGGATACTGTTCATAGCCATATTTCACGAGTAATTTGTGCAATGCGATTTCATAATTAGGTGTAAAAATATCCTTTTCGCTGAGCTGTTTGCCGTTAATCATATTAAAAACATAGTTATTTACTATCACCATTCCGTGTGCCCCTTCAGTGTAACTGCTGAAAGTTTTGCGGTAGAAGATTAAACTATCCAAATTAAACATAATCTCCCCTTTTATGTTGTATTTATATATATGCTGATATGAAAAATCATCCTCTTCATCTTCGTGATTATATGGTCTAATTTCTTTAATATCACTCAAAATCTGATTAAATGAGGTGTCGGAATATGCCTTTAATGGTTTTTGAGTGTGGCTAGAGGTGTATTTTTCGCCCAGAATATTATCTATTATCGAGTCGTGCACGATATTTATATCTATATTTTCATCGCTAGATTTAGGCAATTGTATAGCCCCCTCAAACGTGTAATTGAGATTAAATTTCTTGTTGTCAGTCGAGTCGTTGTAGTTTAATGTGCTGTATTGTAATAAATTATCGCTGTTGCTGCAACTGGCAAATAGTACAGCAAATAGATAAATGAGGTATGTGAATTTTAACTGCATAATATATTGTTTCTCTTATCTGGCAAATTTACAAACAAAAATCGGATTGACCAAACTAATAACTACAAATTATTGTGCACAATTGAAAAAAAATAAATCTACGTGATAGTAAAAAAAAACAAAAAACTTTGCAATTATGGAAAATATTCGTACCTTTGTAACGACTTATTACCACACTTAGAAACAACATATAAATCAATAGATGATGTGCTAACATCTGTAAGGCTTATAAACGAATTTGAATTAGGGCAGGAAGCTCCTGCCCAATTAGTGGTAAATTAGGATAGTACTTTTGCACTTGTAAAAATAGACAATAATTATGGAAAAGAAAAAGATTTCGAAAATAATGCGTTATATAATATTTGCACTGCTTTTTGCAGTCTCTGTATTCGCTACGCACTGGCTGATGCCTAATGCTCGACAGTTTAACCGCTATTTTGAGATTGGCAAGCCTTGGAACTATGATTTGCTTACCGCTCCGATGGATTTTGCGATATATAAGCCAGAGGCGCAGTTGAAGATGGAGCGTGATAGTCTATTGCGCCAAATTCAGCCCTATTTTATACTTGATCAGTCGGCTCAGCGTGAGTTGGCATTGATGGATTACAAGTTGGCAGAGATGGATAGTGCGGTCTTCTCTTTTTTGTTGGCAGAGCTCCCTGCGCTCTATTCGTCGGGTATTGTCTCGCCAGAGCAGATGAAAAGTTTAGAAGATGAGGAGATGACTCGTGTGGTGATTGTGGATGATAACAGTATCGCACGCAAAGCAGAGGTGAGCAGGTTAAATACAGTGGGATCTGCCTATGCCTATTTGCTAGGACAGTCTAAATTTTACTCCTCTATAGATGCTAAACAGCTGCGCGATAACAATATAGAGAAACTTATCAAAGTAAATCTTTTTATTGATACAAAGAAGAATGAGGAGGTGAGAAAAGATGTGATAAATAGTGTGATGCCCACCTCTGGAATGTTGCAAAAAGGTGAGCGTATTATAGATAGGGGCGAGCTAGTTACTGCATCTACTTATCAGGTATTGAGTTCGTTGCAGCGTGCAGATGTAAGTGAGTTTGCCACCGAAAATTCAGATATTTGGAACAGCATCGGAGAGTATATCCTCATCATATTGATGTACGCATTTCTGTTTACATATCTCTTTTTGTTCCGCAACAAATTATTCGATTCGTTTAAGGCAATCATATTTATCCTTGTCAGTTCATTAGCTCTGTTGGCAACGCTGTCGGCGGTACTCCATTTTACCGAATTTAGCGAATATATAGTGCCGTTTGCTATGATGCCATTGATTGTGCGCATCTTCTTCGATTCGCGCACAGCACTATTTATGCACATAATTAATGTGATGATTGCATCGATTATTGTATCCGACCCGATTGAGTTTGTTTTAATACAGATTATGGCAGGTATGGCGGCGGTGTCAAGTCTCAAAGATTTGCACTCGCGTGTGCAATTGGTGCAGTCTGCATTTTATATCTTCCTAGTGTATGTGTTTGTATACACAGGGTTAGAACTCTCGCGTGGAGTGAAACTGGTCGACCTCGATTTGTCGTTTTACTTGATGTTCTTTATCAATGCTCTTTCGCTGCTTTTTGCGTATGGATTGATATTTCTCTACGAAAAAATATTTGGTTTTATGAGTGGTGTTACACTGGTGGAACTCTCAAATATTAGCAATCCGCTGATGATGGAGTTTAGCGAAAAATGTCCAGGCACGTTCCAACACGTTTTGCAGGTGAGTACCCTCTCTGTAGAGGTGGCTAAAAAACTGGGAGCTAACTCTTTATTGATACGTACAGGTGCGCTATATCACGATATAGGAAAGATGGCAAACCCAATGCTCTATACCGAAAATCAGATAGAGGGTGTAAATCCGCTGAATGATTTGCCATACGAGGAGGCGGCGCAAATTATCATTTCGCACGTCTCAGAAGGTGCAAAAATAGCTCGCAAAGCGGGTCTGCCTCAACCAATTATTGATTTTATCACTATGCACCACGGCACAAGCAAAGCGAGATATTTCTATAACTCATTTAAAAATGCCTATCCCGATCGTGAGATAGATGAGAGCAAATTTACATATCCTGGTCCATTGCCACAAACCAAAGAGACTGCAATTTTGATGATGACAGATGCTGTGGAGGCTGCATCGCGAAGTCTGAAAGTATACAACGAGGAGACTATTGGTAAGATGGTAGAGGCGGTTGTAGATGGTCAAATCGCTGATGGTCAGTTGCGTGCTGCACCAATCAACTTCCGTGATGTAGAGCGTGCAAAGGCTGTATTCAAAGAGAAATTGATTAATATCTACCATAATCGTATTACCTATCCTGAACTGAAAAAATGAGTAGAGTAGCACTGATAACAGGGGCAAGTAGTGGTATTGGCGAATCGGCAGCGGAGGAGTTGATAAAGGCTGGTTTTGTGGTTTATGCAGCTGCTCGTCGCACCGAACGTATGATTCATTTGCAGGAGAGTGGGGCAAAAATAATTTCGCTCGATTTGACTGTAGATGAGTCGATACGCAGCTGTGTAGATACCATATATAATAATGAGGGGCGCATCGACGTGTTGGTGAATAATGCTGGATATGGTTCGTATGGCGCAGTAGAAGATGTATGTGTTGATGAGGCGCGTCGTCAGTTTGAGGTTAATCTGTTTGGACTAGCTCGTATCACGCAACTTATTTTGCCCACTATGCGCAGGCAGAACGGTGGTCGGATTATCAATGTGGCATCGATGGGTGGTAAATTTCATGCACCATATGGCGCGTGGTATCACTCTACCAAGTTTGCCCTAGAGGGGTGGAGTGATTGTTTGCGTTTGGAGGTGGAGAAACCTTTTGGCATCAAGGTGGTGATTATAGAACCAGGTGCGATTAACACCTCATGGGAGGGTATTGCGATGGAAAATCTTAAAAATGTATCTCGTGGCGGTGCATATGAAACGAGTGCGGCATCTGTGGCAGATGCTATGGGTAGGCTCTATAGTGCCAAAAATACATCGCCTGCATCGCTTATTGGGCGCACGATTTGCAAGGCTTCAACAGCAAAAATACCTAAAACACGTTATTTAGTCGGTGCATATGCTAAATTGTTGGTTTTTGCACGTAAAATGCTGAGTGATAGGTGTTATGATGCTCTAGCGCGAAAAATTATGAAAATGTAGTACCTATTAGTGAGTATTGGGTAGGTATATATTGAGTAAAAATAACTATTCAAACTTTGTAAACGGTACTACTGAGGAAATGTCTAGCTGAATTTATATACCACCACATGAAAATTCAAACAATTAATAATTATGCATTCAGCTTATATGATATTGATAGAAATAGGAATTTAAACAATAAAAATTTTAAAATAAATAAATACCAATGGCAAAAAAAATAAATATGGATGAATCATATATCGATTCATTATTAGCAGTGTTAGGCTTTCAATTAATATATGGCAAGTCAAAAATATTAAAAAAAGACTACGCCAACTCTTCTATTAGCGTTGATAAAGAAAAGAAAGTCATATCTTATCCTTCTCAGATTTCCATTGGAAGAGAAACAATTATAAATTTTTCTAAACCAGAGAACTTTGTTGTATTAGAATGTGTTGACTCTTTGTTAACTTTAGGTTATTTGCCTTCAACAATATCACTAGAAAAGTCATATAGAGGAGGATGGATTGATATCTTAATATACAAAAATAATCATTCTGAAGCACCTGAGGAATTTGCAATTATTGAGTGTAAAACATATGGTAAAGAATATGATAGTGCATATAGTAAACTTGTAGATGAAATAAGTACCCCACAGCTATTTGATTATGCTCAACAATTCAAAAAGGTCGATAAGTTATGTCTTTATGCATCTAAAGTTGTTAATAACCAAATAGAAGTTAATCATTGTGTAATACAGGTGTCAGATAAAATGAAATCTGCTACAAATGCTATAGAAATCAGGAATGCATGGTCAGGTATTGGATACGAAACTGGTTTGTTTGATGCTTTACCGTACTCTAAAGTGAATCAAAAACTAAAATATTCGGCATTGAAAGATATTTCTAATGATACAGGAAGAAAATTATATAATGATTTTGCTACTATATTAAGAAGCTATGTAGTTTCTGATAAGTCAAATGCATATAATAAGTTATTTAACTTATTTTTGTGTAAAATCGTTGATGAAGAGCAATCTAATAAATCCTCAGACCCAATATTAAATTTTCAATATATAGTTGGAGAAAATAATATTGAATTTATGAAAAGACTTAATGATCTTTACAAAGTAGGAGTTAAGGACTATTTGGACAAAGAAATTACTGATTATTCAGATGCTGATTTTAATAAATTATACAGCAATAGTACTGAGTTAAAAAGAATGTTTGATGAACTTAGACTGTTTAAGAACGGTGAGTTTTCTTTTATAGAGGTATTTAATGAAAAATCATTTAATCAAAATACGGATATTGTAAAAGAAGTGGTGTTACTCCTTCAGAATTATAGATTAAAATATACTCATAAACATACATATTTAGGTTTGTTTTTTGAGAATCTTTTAAACTCTGGCTTCAAGCAAGAGTCGGGGCAGTTTTTTACGCCTATACCAGTTGCTAAGTTTATTGTATCAGCCATTCCCGTTAAAAATATTATAGAAAGAAAATTGGAGTCAAGTAAACCTCATTTCTTGCCATATATAATTGATTACGCATGTGGAAGTGGACACTTTCTGACAGAAGGTATGGATGAAGTACAATCTATAATAAACAATTATGATATATCTAACTTAACAGGGTCTCAAAAAAAAGCAATGACATCTTATGTAACAAATGAATATTCGTGGGCGAATGAGTATATTTATGGGATAGACCTTGATTATAGATTAGTAAAAACAACAAAGGTTAGTACTTTTTTAAATGGTGATGGTACAGCAAATATTATTCATGCAAATGGATTAGCTCCCTTTAATTCAGAAGAATATGTTGATAAACTTCATTCTAATGGAGTGGAAAATAATAATTTTGATCTGCTATTAGCTAATCCTCCTTATTCTGTTAAAAATTTCAAAAGGACTATAGTTGATGCAAATAACAGATTTTCTCTTTATGAACATCTTGGTAAGAATAGTGATGATATAGAATGTTTGTTTGTTGAGAGAATGAATCAAGTTTTATGTGATGGAGCCTATGTTGGCATTGTTCTACCAACATCTATTTTAGAGTCTACTAAAGCACATACAAAAGCAAGAAAATATATAATAGATCATTTTAGAATAGTTGGTTTGGTTAAACTTAGCGACCAAGCTTTTATGAAAACAGACACTAAAACTGTCATAATGTTTTTAGAGAAAAATTCGCTCCTTAAAGACGATCTAGATAATAGAGTAGAAGAATTTTTTAAAGATAATGACCACCAGGATTTTGACTGGGGAGATGCGCAAGATGTAATGAGTTTATGTAGCAAATCTTTATATAATGAAGAACTTCCACAGTTTATTGAAAAATTGTCAGATTATAATAATGGAATAGAGAAGGAAAAAATATGCACATTTATTAAAACTTATCAGCAGAGAGTTGTCGTTGTGGATGCAGGAAGCAAAGAAGAAGCGAAAAGGTTTTTAGGTTATGATTTTACAACTCGAAGAGGAAATGAAGGTATTCAGGAAAAATATATTGATAGCGATGATCATACCATTGATACTAAATTGTTTTCGGTGCCAATGTCTCCTGATAAGGTGAATTATTTTATTTATAATAACTTTTTAAATAAAGAATTACCGAATGTCTCGAATGACTTAACAAATAATCTTAGTGTTTGTAAATTGTCAGATATAATTTCCTTTGAATGTGAAAAGAAAAATGTATTTAATTCTTTTATTTTAATGAATAAGTTAGAGTTGGATAAATGTTTAGATATCAAAACCAAATACCCAGTAATGTCGCTTAGTGAATTGTTGCCTAATAGCGTGAAAAAGGGAACAAGTATAACAAAAGATCAGACTGTAAACGGATGCTATAATGTTGTAGCGGGAGGAAAGAAGCCAGCGTATAAGCACAATGTCTATAATAGAGAGGCTAATATCATCACAGTTAGTGCGAGTGGAGCAGGAGCAGGATACGTTAATTATTATAAAGAAAAGATATTCGCATCAGACTGTAATACTATAGAATGTAGTGATAAAATTATGCTACAATATGTATATTACATATTGCAGTATAAGCAATCTGATATATATAAGTTTGCAAAAGGCAATGCGCAACCACATATTTATGAATCACAAATTTATCGATTTAGAATTCCTGTTCCTACTGATAGAGCTGTGATAGAGGAACTTGTGATTAAATGTAGCGATGTCGATAAAAATGTAAATTTGAAAGAGGATGTGTTATTAGCTAGAAAAGCAAGTATTATAAAAGAAATAATAGAATAAATTATCATTATTGGTTCTATCGTAAAATATAAGACAGCAAATAAGGTTTGTAAAAAAGACTGTAGAGATCATCTGTTCACCGATGAGTAGAAAATATTATATCGCTTATCGGGCGCACGATTTGCAAGGCTTCGACAGCAAAAATACCTAAAACACGTTATTTAGTCGGTGCATATGCTAAACTGTTGGTTTTTGTACGTAAAATGCTGAGTGATAGATGTTATGATGCTCTAACTCGAAAAATTATGAAAATGTAGTACCTATTAGTGAGTATTGGGTAGGTATATATTGAGTAAAAATAAATCAAAAATACTTATTTAATGGTATTGTTGTCGGTGGTAAAAAGTGATACCTTTGTCGCCGATTATTTAGTGTTTGATACTTTTTTTAACAAAGTTGAAATTAATAATCTTAAAAAAGAAATTTTAAATGAGAAGAATTCTATTTTTGTTTTTATTGTTAGGTATTTCTACCTTTGCAATTGCACAAGAACAAGTAAAAGAAAAAGAGGTAAGAGATTCATTGAAAGGTACTCTTACAATTGGTGGTTACGGTGAGGTAACTATGAGTAGACATTTTTACAGCTCTGCATGGCAGCGTTACACCGCACCGCAAAATTATACGTCGGGCGGTTATGGTAGAGTTGATATACCGCATGCTGTCTTTATGCTCGGATATGATTTTGGAAAAGGCTGGAGTTTTGGTACTGAAATCGAATTTGAACATGGTGGCGTTGGTGTTACAGTAGAGATTGAGGAGGAGGAGACTGGTGAGTATGAAACCGAAGTAGAGCAAGGTGGTGAAGTTGTATTGGAGCAGTTCTGGATTAATAAAAGTTGGGGTCGTGCATACAATTTAAGAATGGGACACCAAGTTGTACCAGTAGGCTTTACTAATAAATATCACTTGCCAAACCAATATTTTGGAGTGTTCAGGCCAGAGGGCGATGCTCAGATTTTACCTTGTGCGTGGCACGAAACTGGGGTGAGTTTCTGGGGTAGCAAAAAAGGTTGGGATTATGAGGTGATGCTTTTGGCTGGACTAGATGCCGACCGGTTTTCTAATGAGAATTGGGTAGGCGGTTCTAGCGGTACTATATACGAATTTAAAATTGCAAATAGCTATGCAGGTGCTTTTAGAGTAGACAATAGTAGCGTAAAAGATTTGACAATCGGTCTTAGTGGATATTATGGTCATTCGGCAGCTAATACGCTTAAAAGCTATGGTTATCAAGATAAAAACGGAGCTGTGATGATTGGCGCGCTCGATTTTACATATGCACCTAAAAATTTTATCATTCGTGGTGGCGGTATTTTAGGGTATTTGAGTGATTCATATGAAATTACTATTGGTAATTCATCTGCCACTAGCGCATCGCCAACACCTGGTAAACCAAAAGTGGCAAGCCACGCAATATCTATTGGTGTAGAGGCTGGATATAATTTCTTCGGTTTATCTGATAGACTAACAGCCGATAACCAAAAACTTTGGGTGTTTGGTAGATATGAGTATTACGACTCTATGTTTAAAATGGCTAATGGAATGACAGATTATGATTATTGGGAGAGACACTGCTATGGTGGCGGTATCAACTATTCGCCTATAAAAGAGATTGTGATTAAAGCCGAATATCAAATGCGTGATTTGCCAGAATTATATAACGATGAACCAACTGTCTCTATCGGAGTAACTTGGACCGGGTTCTTCTATCGTGGTAAAATAGCTAGCAGAAAATAAAATTATACATATTAAAAATAAATAAAAAAACAAAATGAAAAAATTATTTTTTATCGCTGCGGCAGCGTTTGCGCTATTAGCAGCATCTTGTGATTCAACTACAACAGAATCAGGTACACTTACCGACGAACAACAATTGGTTCTTGATAGTTATGCTGATGATATAATTATTGCAACTTATTCTGATTTGGCAACTTCAGCTAAAGGTCTTCTTGAGGCAGTTCAAGCTATTCAATCTTCAACAGCTGATGACAAAACTTCATTAATTGCTACTGCAACTGAAAGCTGGTTAGAAGCGCGTACTTATTGGGAACGTTCTGAAGCGTATCTTTTTGGTCCAGTAGATCAAGCTGGTATCGACCCTGGTATCGATTCTTGGCCACTTGGTTTGACTACTCTTAAAACTTCAATCCAAAATTGGGATGCAGAGAATGATAACTATTTAACTCTTAAACCAGATGGTGGTGATTTGAAAGGTTTTCACGCTATTGAGTATATGATTTTTGCTGATGGTGCAGCAAAAACTACTACAATTGCTACATTTACTGAGGGTTATGGTCTCGATCAAGGTGATATGACTGACGATGAATTTGAAGCAAAACTTGAGAGCTATCTTGTAGCTGTAACAGAAGAACTTTATCGTTGCGTGCTTCAACTAGAGGCTGAATGGGATCTTGCTGGTTTGTCTTCAACAAAATTGGCTGACTTTAATACTTTTGGTGACAATATTACATTGAGCACTACTGCTGGTAACTATGGAGAGCTATTCAAAAACCCAGATTTGGACAACTCAATCTACTCTTCATTTACTAGCTCTTTAGAAGAGGCATTTGTAGGTGCAATTGGTATCGCAGAAGAGGTGGCAGATGTAAAAATCTCTGACCCAATCAACTCTGACAATGGTCTTCTTGAAGTGGAATCTTGGTTTAGCTGGAACTCTATCGCTGACTTTACTAACAACGTACGTGGTATTAAAGAGGCTTATTTTGGCAAACGTTATGTAGATTATCCATCTACTTTTGATACAGATACTGAGGTTAATGTAGGTTCTGTAGGTGCTTATGTCGCTGGTATCGATAACGATGCAAATGATGTAGTTGTTGCTGCTCTTAATGCTGCTATTGCTGCTGTTAATAGTATGATTTATCCATTTAGAGATAATCTAACTTGGGATGACAATAATACTGCTGCAAAAGAGGCTGTTTCTGCTGTTCAAGAAGCACTTGAAGCAGCTCAATCTATTGTAATGTAATAGAAAGGTCTATATTGTAATCTAATAATCTAACTGCCAATCAGTAATTAATTTTGCTGTTTGGCTTTTGGAGTGTTCTAAAATAAAGAAGTGTTGAAAATCACTAAATTAATTATATTATGAAAAAAAATAAACTATTAATTCAAGCGTGTATGTTGTTTGTAGCGGTAAGTATGTTTACATCGTGTAACATCGAACCATCTACTTCAACTGATACAGGCGAGATGCCTGACTATTATTATACTGGTGGACTTCTTGGTACATCCACTGTATGGGGTAGTAAATGTTTTGAACAGCCTACACCTGCTGTAGAAAATGCTGGACTTGGTACTTCGTTTTTGCACGGCGAACAGATTTTTGAGGGTAGTTTTGTATCGGAAATGGAGGGTAGCGACTACCCAATGAGTGGTGTCGGTCCGCTCTCAATTCGTACCTCTTGTATCCATTGCCACCCTGGATATGGTCACGGCAAACGTCTTGGTGATTTGGGCAATGATATTGTGGGTTTTAATACAAAAACTCGTGAAACAGGTAATGGCTATCTATTGGTTATTTACGGTCCAGGTGCTGATGGATTTGGCGCCGACGAGGTGATAACTAGTGGTATCACAGGTAGCACATATACCGATGCAGGTGCAGATGATGCATATGTATCAGAGGTTACTGGTATGCCACAAACACAATCAAATGCTCCGTTCAAAGCTCCTATTGATGAGGATTTAATCGAAATTAAATGGCTTACATATGTAGATGAGCACGATAATAAATATGCAGATGGTACTTCATACGAACTTATCTATCCAGAAGTTACTATACCAGCTAGTGCTTTCTCATATACAAATGAAAATTTGGCAGAGGGTCAGTATAAAGTTAAATTAGAAGCTACAATTGGTATTTATGGTTCTGGTCTGCTAGATGCAATCGAGGAGTCGGATATCGACGATGAGTATGCAAACCAAATTGGTGAAGTGTGGGGTGGTCGTCGTGGTGCTGATAAAGCGCAACCAGACGGCTCTACTCGTAAGGGGCGTTTTACGTACGGTCTTACTCGTGGTACACTACAATATGGTGCTGGTGCAAACGCTATCTGGAACATTACAAATGTTACTCGTGAGAGTGCTAATAATGAGCATCAATCAAATTATATGACTACATTCTATGCAGAATCAGCAGCTGCTGATGCCGAACTTATCGAAGATATTAAAGAGCATAGTTACTATAATTTCTTGGTTGGTGAGACTGACGAAGAGACAAGTAATAAAATCTATAACTATTTGATGTTCAACAGTACATTTGGCGAGTATAGATATGCGAGCAGAAATGACGTAGATACTGAAACTCAATTTTCTCCAGAGTTAGATTTAGGTGATTATATCGACCTAATGGTTTGGCATAGAGGTCTTGCTGTGCCTGCTGCTCGTAATGTAACAACTGATGAGTTTCAGCGTGGTATGGAGCTGTTTGAACAGATGAGTTGTACTGGTTGCCACCGTCCGTCGTGGACCACTGGTAGTGATAACTATGTGGGTGATGCTGACTTGGTTGGCGAGTTACCTACCTACCCAAATCAAAAAATCTGGCCCTATACTGATATGTTGCAACATAATCTTGGTATGAAAAATAATATTCGTACAGGGTGGTGTCGTACTACTCCTTTGTGGGGGCGCAGTCTCAATTTTACAGCTAATGGCGAAAGTTCGCACCTACACGATATGCGTGCTCGTACTTACGAAGAGGCTATTATGTGGCACAAAGGTCAAGGAAAATACTCTAGTGATCAGTTCCGTGAACTTGATAAAGATGATCGCGATGCAGTAGTGAAATTCTTGCAATCTATTTAATAGAAGACTTCTAAAAAAAGTGATTGTCTAAAAAAAGTGATTTTTATTGGGGAGTTTTTTAGTCTTTTCTTATTATGTATAAGACTAAAAACTCCTCAATTAATATACCCAAGAGGATAGAATTTAGTTTTTACATCGGGGAGTTTTTAGAAGTCCACTTAAATACTGTTGTGCGAAAATTAATCTTTTAATTGAATAATTATGTGTAATATTGATATCTCTATGTTTAGCGGTTTAGCCATAGGAGCTGCCACATTTCTTATTATCGGTATGTTTCACCCAATTGTGGTAAAAGCCGAGTACTATCTAGGTGTAAAATCTTGGTGGATTTTTCTCGTTGTCGGTATAATCGGCATCGCAGCATCGCTACTTGTTAGTTCTATCTTCTGGTCGTCGCTTCTAGGGGTTTTTGCCTTTTCATCTTTGTGGAGTATCAAAGAGGTATTTGAACAAAAACGACGAGTAGAAAAAGGGTGGTTTCCTGCCAATCCAAATAGAAAAGAGAAATAATATTGGAGGTTTTTAAAAAATCCCTTGAACTTAAAACTAAGGGAAACTCTAAAATTCCCCCGAAACTAAAATTAAATTAATTAAATGAAATATACAACATTTATACTCTTTGCAGTGATGATTATTACTCTTGCTGCAGCAACTGTTATTGAAAAACTGTTCGGAACGACATTTGTACACAGCTCTATCTATGGAGCATCGTGGTTTTATATCTTTTGGGGTGTGCTGTCGGTTGTCGCACTGTTATATATGCACCGCTCAAAACTTCAAAAAAAACTTAGTACATATCTGTTGCATATCTCATTTATATTAATTCTTCTTGGGGCTATAACTACTGCGCTCACTTCCACTCGTGGTGCATTTTATCTGCCTGTAGGGGTAGAGCGAAATGATTTTACCAATTCCGATGGCTCTATATCTCAATTTCCGTTCGATATCAAACTCAATAGTTTCGATGTAGAGTTTTATGCTGGTACAAATGCGCCTGCCGATTATGTAAGTCATATCTTTATTTCGGATAATGAGAAAGTTACAGAGCTTTTAGTCTCTATGAACAGCATCGGACGATATAAAGGATACCGTTTTTATCAATCGGATTACGACAAAGGTGGTAGTTGGCTCACCGTAAATCGTGATATTTACGGTATTCCAATCACCTATACAGCCTATATCCTTCTGTTGTTATCTCTTATTTTCCTACTATTAGACCCACGAGGTGCTTTTCGTGCACTACTTCGTTCGCCGCTATTGCGTAAATCTTCTGTTGCAGTTCTGCTATTTGTCTCACTTCTGTTGCCATCAACTCTCAGTGCTGCAAATGATAACGTACCTCACTCTATCTCAGTCGAATATGCAAAATCGCTAGATGAATTGCAGGTGGTTTACAACAATCGTGTGATGCCAGTATCTACACTGTCGCGCAATTTTACAATGAAGATATTGGGTGATACTGAGTATAAAAATCTATCTTCGTCGCAGTTTTTTTGGAGTTGGTTATTCTTCCCGACTGAGTGGGAGAATGTACCAATGTTTGAAGTGCCACAGAGTGATAAATCTAAGTTTCTTGAGTTAAACGAGGTGGCGGCTTATGCAGATTTTTTTACCGATAAAGGGGTGTACAAGCTCAACCACTATATGCGAAATGCCGACCCCAAAACTCAACCTGCGCTATATAAAGAGTTGGTGAAACTCAACGAGAAGGTGCAGTTGGTGGCAATGTTGCGCAGTGGGGCGATGGTGAAATTGTTCCCTTATTCACCTGACAACGATAATATTACGTGGTATGCACCATCTGATATTCTACCAGAGGAGATGGATAGAGGGCAATCGCTCTTTATTGCAAATAGTTTTCAGATGCTTTTATCTGCATACAACGCACAAGATGATGCACTCTTTACAGGTATGGTGGATAAATTCGTATCATATCAAAACAGATATGGTGGTGAGTCTCTTATCTCGCCATATAAAATGAGGGCGGAGCAGTTATATTACCGTTTTCCTGTTACCACTATACTTTACCGCTCAACACTCACCATCGGCATATTGGCTTTGCTGATTATAATGTTGGCAAGAAACAACAAACGCTTGCAACGTTTAGCATCTCGCCTATTGGTGGTGAATATCGTGCATGCAATATGTTTTCTTATCTTTCATATTGGTATAAAGTGGTATATCACAGGCAAATTGCCATTGATGAATGGTTATGATACGATGGTATTTTTAGGTTTTTCTATTGCCATTATCACATTTATCATTCGTAAGTCATATCCGCTTTTCACCGCTTTGAGCTCTATGTTGGTAGGGTTTACTATGTTGGTAGCCACTATTGGTGGTCTCAACCCACAAATCACTCCGTTAGTGCCAGTACTCAACTCACCGTTTCTCACTTCGCACGTATGCTGTATAATGCTTGCCTACGCACTTTTTGCATTTACATTTATCAATGGGATTTTGGCTCTTACAGTTGGGCATAATAACACAGAACTACGTAATCGCCTCACTGTATATAGTAAACTGTTCTTGTTTGTGGGTATTGCCTTTATCGCAGTAGGTATATTTATCGGGGCGGTATGGGCAAATGTTAGTTGGGGGCGTTATTGGGCTTGGGACCCGAAAGAGGTGTGGGCATTAATAACTATGATGGTATATTGCCTGCCGCTGCACAATCGCTCACTAAAGATATTTAATAATACAACATTCTTCCACGCCTATCTCGTATGCGCTATAGTCGTTGTGCTTATGACATACTTTGGTGTGAATTTAGTACTCGGCGGTATGCACAGTTATGTGAATAGCTAGTTTGTGAAAAATAGCTAGTTTATAGGGTTTTACTCTCCATACACAAATGCAATTCTCGATGGGATATCGCCAGTGGTAACGCTCCATTTTAGCACTCCGTCCGTGCCGTAGCAGTAGAGCTTTCCTGGAGTTACAAAGTTTTTAGCATCTGTGATGAATAGCTCTTTTGTAAGTGGATTTACCTCAATACCATAGGGGTATGTAATATCGCTATCAGTGCCATCTGTGATGCAGTTGTTTGTTACAACCTCCATCGTTTGTACGTCAATAATAGCGTAATAAATATCTGTAGTGCTAGTGGTGTAGTTGTATTCGCTGCTGCAAATATATATCGAATCGCCCCCAATTGCCATATTGCTGTTGGCAAAATCAAACTGCTTTATCACCTCGTGCGTATCGCTACTAACCACATAGGTGCTAGATGATGTTTCGTAATAATCGCCACGAGATGATACCCAGATATTACCATATTGGTCTACCTCCATACGGTGCAAATTTATTGCCACTTCAATCTTCTCTATCTCCTTGAATGTGCTTAAATCCACTACAGAAATTGTATTGTCGTAATTTGGGACCATATATCCACCAGAGTTTGCCACATATAGTTTATTATTTACAATCACCATCTCTTCTGGCTGATAGCCAACGTTGCAGGTGTCGACAATCTGAAGTGTGGCGGTGTCTATTTTTGCAATGTAACCGAGGCGTGCGTTAGGGTCTATCTCTATCGGACCAGCATACGAACTTACATAGGCATATCCCTCATTAAAAGTGATATATCGGCAGTTGGGGATAGAGATTACATCAATATGAATACCCGAATCCACATCCATCACCTCTAGCAAATTAGAGCAGTTAATTACGGCATATAACTTACTACCATACACCCCCAAATCATTGCCTACATCGCCCAATTCTTGTACTACGTTTGGATTGCGTTCAGCATAAATATTTTTACTGTATACCCCAGTTTCATAGTCGAAATAGTCAAGTGTGGCTTTGTTACTCCCCATATTACCCTCGTTTAAAAGATAAAATCCTATAATTTTAGTTGTTCCTTCTTCAGTTGTTCCCTCCTCAGGTTCTGTTACCTCTGTATTTGTAGAACCTACTATCTCATCATCGCCACGGCACGATGCAAAGATTATAACTGATACGAGTACGATTGTACTGATAATATTGTTGAATTTCATATTTTTGATTTTTTTTATCCGAGATTTCGACTATCTATTTAAGGGGGAATTTGAATTTAACAAAAACCCTGTCTGGATTGTTATACCTGTTGTTTGTATTTTAAGGGGATTTCCAAAAATCCCCTTAAAATACTACGTTTAATTTTATTTTGAAATTTGTACCTGGCATAGGGTAGCATTGCACCACCTCATACTGCTGGTTGAATATATTATTTACCT
>JAWXTU010000023.1:0-26615 GCA_044433285.1 bacterium
ATAAAAAAAATGTTTTCATATATAATTTGAATTTGATGTATCGTTTTGGTATTTTGATGCTTAATAAACCGTTTCTTCTTAAGAAGACTTGTTGAGTATACAAAAAGGTTGCACTTTATAAAAATTTTTATTTTCAACCTCACAAAGATACATCTTTTATTGAGAAAACAGCATAAATTTAAATACTTAGTTTCTCTCTGATAATCAGCGATTTACCCCCCCCGTAGGAGTTATTCAAAATACTACTGAAATTGTCTTAAAAAAAAGTCGTAAAATATCGTTTCTGACTGCAAATGTAAGAAAAAATACGTTTCGCCATTACACAAAAGTGTAGTTTTGCACAGTTTTTAACACCCATAACATACAAAAAAGGCTCAATGAAGAAATCATTGAGCCTTTAATATAACAAGTTGGTATTAGATTATACCAAACGTTTGATTAGTGAGTCTCTATCTCCGTAAAGTAGATCAATCATCGGAAGTTCGATCATTGTGTATGCTCCTGGTTGTTGTAGTTCAGCTGCGCGAGCACAAGAGACCATAATTTGTGCAGTAAGTGCAGGATTGTTGATGCTCATATTAAACTCAAAGCGTTGATTTTGAGTCTTTCCAGATACACCTTTGCGTACCATATTCACACCGTGTCCCATATCTTGCAATGCATCAACCGAGTCAACAGCAATTACGTGAGTTTCGTCGTGAGCGAAATAGTCGTCGGCTTTAAGGCGAGCAGCTACTTCATCAAGTTGATAACCCTCTTCTAGTTCGATATATACCATACGGCGGTGGATAGAAGTGCCCAACGGAATTGTCATAGATAGAGCATTATGCACACCATCAATTGCACGAGCGGCAACGCTATGTCCCATACTCATACCAGGACCAAAATTTGTATATGTTACCCCTTTTGGCGCACAAGCCTCTAATAAAGCACGTACTACAGAGTCGCTACCTGGGTCCCAACCTGCCGATAAAACAGCTACTGCACCGCTCTCTTTTGCAGCTGCATCAAATCTGTGGCGGAGTTCGCAAATACCACCGTGAATATCATAACTATCTACTGTATTTATACCCATTGCAAGATATTTTGTACCCCAATCCTCTACACTGCGTGTAGGTGTGCAAAGAAGTGCTACATCAACTTCTCCCAATTCTGTAATATCTGTAACTACTTTAAGATGCGAAATTGCTTGAGGAATGTTAGATGCATCACGACGTACAACGCCTGCAATTTCAAAGTCTGGTGCAGCTTCAAGCGCTTCCACCATAAAATGTCCAATGTTGCCATATCCAACTACGGCTGCTCTAATTTTACTCATACTAAAATTTTTTTATTAAATTATTACCTTATTTCGAGGAGTAATTATCAGTGGAATTAACCCTGCTTTCAATCTCTTATGAGATAAAAACTAATAACCTCCCCATCTTTTTATAACTAGAATTATGTTTTATTTTATCCTTGTGCAAGCAGCTCTTTTACCTTTTCGGATATCGCTCTCCCTTCTGCTTTTCCTGCCAACTCTTTGCTAGCCACGCCCATTACTTTTCCCATCTCCTGAGGTGATGATGCGCCTACACGTGCAATAATTTCTGTAAGTGCAGTTGTAAGTTCAGCTTCCGACATCATCTGTGGTAAGTATTTGCCATACACCTCTACCTGTGCTAGGTATTCAGTTGCCAAATCTTCGCGACCCTGTTCTACAAAAATCTTGGCTGCATCTTTACCCTGTTTAGCCATTTTTTGTATCACCTTAACAGCCATTGCATCGGTCAATTCGCCATTTGCCTCTTTTGATGTTTTTACCTCTAGGAGCTCTTTTTTTATTCCGCGTAATGCTTCAAGTTCCACTTTGTTGCGTGCGAGCATCGCCTTTTTTATATCTTCGCTAATTTGTTCAAATAGTGCCATTTTATTATATTTTTAATTGTTATTTTATTCGTTTATATGCAGGTACACTCTCCATCTCTAACAGAATGTTATCATCATTTTCTATATCTTTTAGAGTAAATATTTTGTTCGATTTCCCCGAATTAATGCCCTTACCGTACAACTCCTCCATCCAGTCAGATTTTGGGTCGGTATTAGCGGTGCGGTTATTAACCTTACCACTAAATTTTGGGTCATCTTGCAGTTCGTGAGGGATAATATCCATGTCAGAACCAGTTGCAAGCAGTGTAACTTTCACGGCATCGCCAAGCGAATTATCATAGTTCACACCCCAAATTACCTCTATGTCATCACCCATCTTATCCATAAACTCGTTGATCTCATCAACCTCTTTCATATATACAGGGTTCGACTCCGAGCAGTAGAAGTTGAGCAGTATCTTTTTCGATTTATGTATGTCGTTGTCGTTTAGCAGTGGAGAGTTAAGCGCATCGTTGATAGCGTTAGAGATACGTTTTTCGCCCTCTGCAGTACCGCTATTCATAACTGCCACACCGCCATTACGCATAATAGTAGAGACATCGGCAAAGTCGACGTTGATATGCCCTTTTTGAGTGATGATTTCAGCAATACCTCTAGCGGCATCGGTGAGCACGTTATCAGCCTTCTTAAACGCATTTGTCAAATCTAGGTCGGGATATATAGTGCGCAATTTATCATTATGTATTACAAGTAGAGCATCTACATTCTTGCTCATCTCGATAATACCATCTAAGGCTTGTAGTATCTTCTTTTTGCCCTCAAAAATAAATGGTATAGTAACAATACCCACTGTCAAGATGCCCATCTCTTTTGCGATAGCAGCTACAACAGGAGCAGCTCCAGTACCAGTTCCGCCACCCATACCAGCCGTGATAAACGTCATACGAGTGCCATCATTGAACATATTTTCAATCTCTTCACGAGAAGATTCGGCAGCCTCTTGTGCTATTGTTGGTCGGTTGCCAGCCCCAAGTCCATCTTTGCCAATCTGTATTTTTGTAGGCACAGCAGCACTCTTCAGAGCTTGGTCGTCTGTATTACAAATAACAAACGATACGTCTGAAATATTTTGCATATACATATGGTTTACGGCATTGCTACCGCCACCGCCAACTCCTACAACCTTAATTATTGAACTATTTACCTCAGGCAAACGAAATTCATCTATTATTCCATTCATATGTTGTTATTCTTCAATAGTTACGTTGTTACTAAATAGGTCTCCAAATTTTTTCACAAATCCTCCCATCATACCACTACTTTTCTCTTTGGGTTGTTTTGTAGCAGTAGCAGTAGGCTCTTCACTCTCTTTTTCTCTCTCCTCAACACAACTCTTTGTTGCCTTTGCTATCAACCCAATAAGCATTGCATATTGATGAGTGTTATAATTTTCTTGCCCCTCCTCTAGCCACTGTGCGTGCGAACCTAATTTTACATCAACCTCATATTTTTCAGCTATATATTTGTCTAGGTTTTTAAGTTTAGCACCACCGCCAGTAATTATCAAGCCTTTACTTAACTCTTTGATATCTATGCAGCTATTTATCTCATCCATCACAAAACCGATAGTCTCATCAAGGCGAGCTTGGATATAATTATATATATCTTTATATTCAACCCCAATTGAACCCTCTTCCACGCTTTTGGTATAATTCACAAGTTTATTCCCATCCTCTTCTGTAAATATCATATCAACGTGATTTGTCTTAATTGCCTCTACCTTAGATAGATTGTCAATTAATTCGGTTAAGTCGCTGTTGATATGTTTACCTCCGAATGGCACTACAGCAGCGTGGCGTAGATATCCATCTTTGTACACAGATACAAGGGTAGTAGATGCACCAAAATTAACTACAGCGCAACCAGCTATTCTATCTTCATTAGTCAGCACCGCATTGGCAATAGCCACTGGCGCAATTAAAGGGTGTACATTACTTTGGTTGAAAACGGTACGCTCAAAACTTCTGTTGAAATTATATTCAATCTCATTTTTTCCGTATGCAATCAGATAATTTACAGTAATTTGATTTGAAAATGAACCGATAGGATCTTTTATTAACTCTCCATTTATGTTATACTCCTCTTTCATTATAGAGAGAATAGATTTATTGGTAAATGGCGATAAATCCAAATTATTATCTATCAAACTGAGTTCGTTGTGTGTAATCTCAGTAACATTGCTAAATGTGTGTTGGATATTAGTGCGAGTAGTGCGCAACGAGCACCCAGATTGACCAGCATATATACTTCTGATTATATATTTCTGTCCCAATCTGTTCTCCATCTTTTTCACCAATCCCGCCAATTGAAATGATATTTCAGATGGCTTTTTGATAATACCATTTTTGATACTACCCTCTGGGGTGGGCGCAGTCTCCACACCTAACACTTTAAGTTTCCCATCATTTAATCGCTCTGCTGCCATTAGCATAATATGCGATGAGCCAAAATCTACTGATATTAAAATTTCCACCTTATTTTATTTATTGTGGGGACTTATAAATATTCCCCTTGTATAATCTTGTATATAAATAACTTATCTCTTACTGCACACTACTTGATCCTTAAATTCCAGACTCACACGATAGTACTTATCACCACCATAAAAATCACCTGCTTTATTATAGAAGGTATGTAGTTTTTTCAATTTTCCCTCAAAATTCTCAAGTTCGCCCATCGAAATAATGAAGTTGCCAATGCGAGGTACTAGTTCCACTCTATTATCTGGCAATACTATGATTTGAGTAAACATATTCGTCCACTGACGGCTATTCTCTATATATTTAATAAAATCATAAAGTTCGTTTTTTGCAAAATCTTGTTTTACACTTCCTGTTATAATTGGCACATGGGCTGTAAATTTCAATGATGTAGGCATACGATTACGTTCGCTATCAATATAATAATCGTCGTATGTTGTTTTAATGCGAAATAGGGGCACACGCTGTTGTACACTCACGCATAAACTACCATCTACAGCAAAATAGCATACAGATTTTTTTACCATATTCATCTCTTGCAGTTTCATCTCCATAACAGAGAGGTCTACCTCATCTCGCATTTTGTTCACTGGTGATATATTGGCATTCTCGAGCTGGAGTTGTATATCTTTTTCAGATATAAATTGAAATTTATCGTAATCGCTAACTGTAAAGATAATATCTTTGCACACCTGCTTTTGCTTATTAGGAGCAAGCACAGACAAAACGAACCAGATAAATCCCAATGAGATTAATCCAATTGCAAAGATAACAACTTTTTTCCAAATAGCCATATAAAAACTTTAATTTATTTTAGGGAAGTTTTTCGAAGTCCCTTTTAGGGGAGCTTTTAAAACTCACTTTTATTTTCTACTCAGTTCAGTTACTAGTTGAGGAATATAGATGTCAATATCACCAGCCCCTACCGTTAGTAGTACATCAAAATCCATCTCTCGCAATGTATTTATAAGTTCCGCTTTTGTAGTTAATCTCTTTATAGGCGAGGTAATTAGGTCATAAATAATCTTAGATGTTACCCCTTCCATAGGTAGTTCGCGAGCAGGATATATCTCTACCAGAGCCACTTGGTCGGCAAGCGATAGGGCAGTGGCAAACTCTCTGTAATAGTCGCTGGTGCGCGAGTAGAGGTGCGGTTGAAACACCACCACAATCTTTTTATCGCCGTAGAGCAATTTTACCGATTTGATACTCGCCTCTAACTCCACTGGGTGGTGAGCATAGTCATCAATCATCGTAAAAGCTTCGCTTCTGTAGTGCGTCTCAAATCGGCGACGTATCCCCTCAAAAGATGCCATTGCCGAGCGAAGTTCCTCTGGCGTTACTCCATTCAGATATGCAAGCGCCATAGCAGCTACTGCATTTTCCACATTCACAAGCACTGGCACACCTAATTTAATATCATTTACGCGCTCCTCTGGAGTGATGAAATCAAATAGTAGTTCGCCATTTCCGATACGTATATTTTCTGCACAAAAATCAGCTTTTTCTGTGCTAGAGTAGTGATATAGAGTTACATTTTCTCCAATTCGAGGTTCAAGTTCCACTCCCTTTTTCACTATCAATACACCCCCCTCTACTACAAGCGACGAGAAATGCGCAAAACTATCTAAATAAGCCTCGTGAGTGCCATAAATATCGAGGTGGTCGGCATCTGTCGATGTAATTACCGCCATATACGGAGTTAGATGGTGAAACGAACGGTCAAATTCATCCGCCTCTACCACTACTAAATCACTCTTATCCGATAGCATCAAATTACTAGTGTAATTTTTGGCAATACCGCCCAAAAAGGCGTTGCAATCGATATGACTCTGTTTTAGTATATGAGCCGCCATCGTAGAGGTGGTAGTCTTGCCGTGTGTACCTGCCACACATAGTCCGCGCTCTATTCGTGTAATTTGTCCCAATACCTGCGCACGTTTGTTTATCGTATATCCGTTTTCTTGGAAATATATAAATTGCTTATTGTCAGATGGTATAGCAGGGGTGTATACAATTAATGTATCGCCTGCATTGCCAAACTCAGCCCCGATAAGCTCTACATCATCAGAATAACAGATAGTTATTCCCTCAGCCTCTAACTCTTTGGTCAGTTGTGTAGAGGTGCGATCGTAACCCGATACAGTATATCCTTTCGCCTTGAAATAGCGAGCCAAGGCACTCATACCAATGCCCCCAATCCCTAAGAAATAGTAGTTGTTATACATATTGTTTATTTTTAAGCTCTTTTTAAAAGCCATCTTTTTATTAATCCCCTTTCTAATCTTTCCGTTTTATTAATCCCTCGTTAAATCTTTCGCTTATCCACCTCTTTAATCTCTCTTCGATATTTTCATCACCTCCTCAGCAATGCGATTGGCAGAGTTGAGTTGAGCAAGTGTTGCAATATTTGTTGATAATGATTGTAGTTTATCTTTATTTTCAATCGTAGTTAATGCCGTATTAATCAGAGTATCAACTGCATCAACATCTTTTATTAAAATAGCTGCGCCTACAGTAGATAGAGCCATAGCATTATGCGTTTGGTGATCTTCAGATACGTTAGGAGAAGGCACTAGTATTGTTGGTTTTTTCAGCAGACAAAGTTCTGATATTGAGCTAGCTCCTGCACGAGATACTACCAAGTCCGACATCAAATAGGCAAGGTCCATATTCGACACAAAATCAGTTACTATGATATTGTCGCATCTGTATGGTTCGTATGCCTTTTTTGCACCTTCAAAATAGAGTTTCCCTGTCTGCCAAAGCAACTGTATTCCACTCTCTTTTATTGCAGGTAGTTGCGCAATAACAGCCTCATTGATAGTGCGTGCGCCCAAACTACCACCCATAACAAACAGGGTAGGTTTGCTTGCATCAAAACCGAAAAAACTATACGCTTCCCCCTTTTTATCCTCAGATATTAATAGGTTTTGGCGCACAGGATTACCAGTTAATATTATCTTCGAGGCGGTAAAAAATCGCTCCATACCGTTATATGCCACACAAATTTTAGTTGCATATTTAGCTAGCATCTTATTTGTTACCCCAGCAAAGCTATTCTGCTCTTGCAATATCAATGGAATACCCATTTTTCCTGCCACTCTAAGTGCCACACCACTAGCATATCCCCCCACACCAATTGCCACATCGGGTTTGAACTCTTTGATTATCTTGCGTGCTTTTGGTTGTGCCAGTAGCAATCGCCATATCGCTTTTATGCTTTTAAATATATTTTGGCGGTCGAGTCCATCAACTTTTAGCCCCTTTATTTCATATCCAGCAGCAGGCACACGCTCCATCTCCATACGACTCTCTGCACCGATAAAGAGTATTTCACAGTCTGGTTGCGCCTCGCGCAGCGCATTGGCTATACTGATAGCAGGGAATATATGTCCCCCAGTACCACCACCTGATATTAGATATTTTTTTGCCATGATATTTTAAAAATTTCTATTTTTCATCGGGGAGTTTTTAGATGTCCCCTTTATTTTTTATCTCAATTGTTATATCGTCGTTGTCCGTGTTTTGTGGTTCGCCTTGATTACTAATGATAATATTATTGTTTGTATCTATAGTATTCGTGTTTGTTTTTATCTCTATCTCTGGATTTTCCACAACTTCAGCTATCTCGGTTTCAGCCATTTTAATTTCAGCCACTTTTGTCTCTGTCTCTTTTGGCATCTCTGTTGATGCTACTGCCTCAACTTTTGCTTTTGCCATATCTTGGATATGTCGCGTAACGTTTATTATCAGCCCAAAGTAGAAGCAATTAACAAGGGTAGAGGTACCCCCTCTACTTATCAGCGGTAGCGGCTGTCCCGTTACTGGACCAAGTGCCACATTCACTCCGATATGTATAAATGCTTGGAATACAATAAGTAATGTTACCCCAATCACCAGTATAGCTCCAAATAGAGATTCGGATTTCCGTGCCACCTGTCCTGCCCGATATAGTAGAATTAGGTAGAGTAAAATCACAAAGAACCCAGCAATTGCCCCTCCCTCTTCCACAATTATGGCAAAAATAAAGTCGCTGAATGCCTCGGGCAAGAAATTACGTTGCTGACTCGAGCCTGGCATACCTGGAAACCAACCGCCACGTGCGATAGCTATCTGAGCATGAGCAGATTGGTAGTTGCTGTCGTTAACCTTATATTTTGTCTCTGAATTACCATCTTCATCTGATGGCGACACAAAGTTCTCTATACGAGCCACCCAAGTATATGACCGTGCAAAGAGCTTAACAACTTTATTATCGCTCTCGTGATATACCGATTCTGGTATTATCGCAGCCACACTCAGCACTACTGCTACAAATGCTACCACTATACCAATAGTAATTAATATACGTTTGAACTTTATCTCTCCAATCCACAACATAGTCATCGTTGTAGCAAATAAGATAGCCGCTGTAGAGAAGTTCTCTAAGAAGATAAGTGCACACGTTATATATATCGCAGTAGCTACAATCCAGTAGTATCTACTCTGATACTCCTCATTTTGTAGGTACTCTATCTGGTTGGCAATCACAAGGATAAGAGATACTTTTGCTACCTCAGATGGTTGAAACTGAAAACCACCAATAGCAAGAAAACGAGCCGCCCCTGCCTGTTCTACTCCATACATTTGAGTAAACAGAAGCAGTATAATGGAGAATACGAATCCGATATATCCCATTGCCCTTATCCACTTATATTCAATCATTTGCACCAGAGCAATTACAAAAACACCAAATGCGATGAACTGCACGTGGCGCAATATCGGACCTTGAATAGAACCTGATGTCTGCACCAAATAACTCGATGCGCTAAACATAGATACTATAGAGATGAGTGCTAGGGTAATAAATATTGCCCATACCACTCTGTCACCCTGCATTGCACGTTTAAAAAAATTGTTCATCTCGTTTTTTGTTGCCTAAAGATTATTTATCAGGAAAATTTTATTAATCCCCTCTAATTATTACTTTTTACTGTAAATTCATTACCGCTTGTTTGAACTTTTCGCCCCTATCTTCATAGTTTTTGAATAGGTCGAAACTAGCGCAACAAGGCGATAATAGCACCGTATCCCCACCATTTGCAGCACTGTATGCCGCAGATACCGCATCGTTTATATTGTTGGTGTCAACAATAGTGCAGTTGCAATTTTTAGAGAAGAAATCGTTGAGTTTTGTATTGTCTATACCCATAAATACAAGGGTATGCACCTTCTCATTTACAAAATCCAACAGCTCGCTATAATCGTTCCCTTTGTCGGTACCGCCTAAGATAAATACTACAGGAGTTTTCATACTCTGCAATGCGTACCAACTGGAGTTTACATTCGTAGCCTTCGAGTCGTTGATATATCGCACTCCTTTTATCGTAGTTACATACTCTAAACGGTGTTCCACCCCCTGAAAAGCTACTACAGCCGCACTAATTACATTATCACTCACCCCTATTGCACGAGCAGCCAACACAGCCGCCATTGCGTTATAAAGGTTATGCGTACCCTTTATATTCAACAAATCTGTATCAATTGTCAAACTATCAACTTCACCTGCCACAATATTTTTACCATCTATCCAAGCTGCATTCTCCTCTCTTTTGAGGTTAAATGGTATCTGTTTTGCCTCAATATTTCGTTTCTTCACCTCAGCCATTATCACTGGGTCGCCGCTCCAATATATAAATGATTCGGCTGAAGTCATATTCTGTAAAATACGGAATTTAGAGTTTATATACTCCTGAAATTTGTAGTTGTATCTATCTAGGTGGTCGGGTGTTACATTCAGCAAAAGAGCAATATCTGCACGGAAATCAAACATACCATCTAGTTGAAAACTAGATATCTCCAACACATAATAGTCAAAATCTTGCTCTGCCACTTGCCAAGCAAAACTTTTACCGATATTGCCTGCCAATCCAACTTTTAGTCCTGCCTGTTGCAAAATAAAATAGGTGAGCATTGTAGTTGTAGTTTTACCATTACTGCCAGTGATACAGATAGTTTTAGCATCTGTGTATCGTTTAGCAAACTCCAGCTCGCTAACAATCTCAATATTTTTTGCTTTAAGGGCTTGTACAATAGGTGCTTTGTCTGGTATGCCTGGACTCTTCATCACTATATCTGCATCTAAAATTCGGTCGGCAGTATGTTGCTTTTGCTCAAATTCTATACCTCGTTTTGTTAGTTCATCTGCATAGCGAGGTTTAATTTCCGACATATCAGAAACAAAAACTTCGTAACCTTTCTTTTGTGCTAAGATGGCTGTTCCCACGCCACTTTCGCCTGCTCCAAGAATAACTATTTTCATTGTATTTATCGCATTTTAAGTGTTATAATTGTAAGTGCTGCTAATATTAAACCGATAATCCAAAAGCGGACTGTGATTTTTGATTCTGGTATCGCACGCATAGGATTTTGTATTATTGCGTTTACTACTCCTCCTGCTTTTTGATAGTGATGGTGCAGAGGCGACATTTTAAATACACGCTTTCCTGTTCCTGTGCGTTTTTTTGTGAATTTAAAATATTGAGTTTGAATAATAACCGATACCACCTCTACTAAGAATACACCACACAAAATTGGCAACATCAACTCTTTGTGTATTGCAATTGCAAATACCGCAATGATACCACCAAGAGCCAAACTACCTGTGTCACCCATAAACACCTGCGCTGGGTAACTATTAAACCACAAAAATCCAATTGTAGCACCAATGAAAGCGGCAGCAAACACCACCAACTCCCCTGCGCCCGGTATATACATAATATCCAGATAACCAGCGAAATTTACGTTACCAGATAGGTATGCAAATATCCCTAATGTTACTCCCTGTATAGCACAAGTACCAGTTGCCAGTCCATCTAATCCATCTGTTAGATTTGCTCCGTTTGATACTGCGGTAACAACAAAAATCACCACTAACACAAACAATATCCACCCCAAAAGTTGAGCATTATCACCAGCCCAAGTAAATAGGTCGGCATAGTCGAAGTTATTATTTTTTACAAACGGAATAGTAGTCGTTGTAGATTTTATAGCGTTAGAGCTATATATAATTTCGCACTGTTCTGAATTAGATACGTTCGAGTCTATATTTTCGTGAATTACCACATCTGGCGAAAAATAGAGAGTTAAGCCCACGATTAGTCCGATACTCACCTGTCCTACAATCTTAAATTTTCCGTGCAATCCATCTTTGTTTTTTCTAAACACCTTGATATAGTCGTCGGCAAAACCTAGCAGACCAAGCCAAACTGTGGTGATAAGCATCAAAATAATATATACGTTGTCGAGTACTCCGAAAAATAGAGTTGCCACAATAATAGAGAGCAATATGATTATTCCTCCCATTGTAGGAGTACCTTTTTTGCTCATTTGTCCCTCTAAATCAAGGTCTCTGATAGTCTCTCCGATTTGATATAATTGAAGTTTTTCAATTATTTTTCGTCCGATTAACGTAGAGAATACCAGTGCGGTAATAAACGCTAGTCCAGCACGGAATGTAATAAATTCAAACATACCTGCTCCAGGTAGGTCGAATGCCTTGTCGAGATAACTAAATAGATAATAGAACATATATAATTAATTGTATATTTGCGGGAGTTTTTCTAAGGTCCCTTTATAGATTAAACATTGTAATAACTTCCTCTTTATCATCAAAGTGGTGCTTCACTCCTTCAATGATTTGATAATCCTCATGCCCTTTGCCTGCAATAAGAATTACATCATCTTTTTTTGCCAACTGACAAGCAGTTCTAATCGCCATACGTCTGTCAGCAATCACCAATACATCGCGCATCTGTCTCTCATTCAGCCCTGCCACCATATCGTCAAGTATCGTTTGCGGATTTTCAAATCGAGGATTATCGCTTGTCAGTATCACTTTGTTGCTCCCTTTTACAGCTTCTTGTGCCATAATAGGTCGTTTGCCTGCATCTCTGTTTCCACCACATCCCACCACCGTGATGAGAGTAGACCCAACATTACGCACCTCGTTGATTGTGTCAATTACATTAGTCAGTGCATCTGGAGTATGTGCATAATCTACAACCGCCGTGTATCCAGTAGGCGATTTTATAGCATCAAACCTTCCCGATACTGGTTTCAGTGTCGAGATAATTCGTAGCACCTCATCTGCATCAGCCCCAAGCAGAGTAGCAGTGGCATATACAGCCAGCAGATTATAGGCATTAAATCTCCCCACAAATGGCATAAACGCCTCTCTGCCGCAGAAATTCATCAACATACCATCAAACGACTCCTCTAAAATGCGTACAGTATAATCCGCCAATCCTCTCACACTATATGTCTGTTTCGTAGCTTTTGTGTTCTGCATCATCACCATACCATTTTTGTCGTCGCTGTTCGATAATACAAAAGCCCCTTTTGGCATATCATCAAAAAATCGTTTTTTCGCTTTTAGGTAATTATCAAAACTGAGGTGATAATCTAAGTGGTCGCGAGTAAGATTAGAAAACACCCCACCTGCAAATTGTACTCCAGCAATACGGCGTTGCTCCATCGCATGCGAACTCACCTCCATAAAAGCATATTCACACCCTTCGCTAACCATATCACCCAACAAAGCATTTAATGCAATAGCATCTGGAGTGGTGTGTGTAGCCTCTATTGCTCTGTCGTGTACATAGTTACACACAGTAGAAATCAATCCCACCTTATAACCTAATTTTCTAAATAGGTCGTAGAGTAGAGTGGCGGTAGTGGTTTTGCCATTTGTACCAGTAACCCCCACAAGGGTAAGTGCCTGTGACGGATTATTATAGAAATTGCTACTCATCACCCCGAGTGCCTCTGCGCTATCATCTACACAAATATACTCTATATTTTTGGCTCTATTTTCTGGCATCTTTTGACAAACAATCACACTTGCCCCTGCCTCAATAGCTGTCTCTATATATTTATGACCGTCTACAGCAGTGCCAGTTGTAGCCACAAACATATCGCCCTCTGCCACTTTGCGTGAGTCAAACTCTATTTTATTTATCTCTCCATCTTTTAGTATAGTATCTATATTTACCACACCAGTTAAAATTTTTGATAAAAGCATATTTTTATATTTTTATATGTCCCCTTTATTCAAAGAGGTGATAATAATATTTCTCTTTAATTACCTTGTTGAGAGTTTTAAAAACCCCCTCTTTTCTGAATTTATTTTCGATTATTTTAATTCTATTGTTACTGTTGCACCTTTTCTGATAGGCTCACCTCCTCGTATTGATTGTTTCACCACGCGCCCCTTGCCAAATATCTGTGCATACATTCCAGCGCGTTCTATCAAGTATACAGCATCTTCCGCTCCCATACCAATTACGTTTGGCACTGAATTTTCCGTTATAGGACGATTATTACACTCTACATTGCTATTTTCTTCGTTGTAAGAGATATTTACCCAGTCACCCGACTTATCGCTATGATATTTTACACCTACATTTTTCATAGCCTGTTCAGTGGTTTTTCTCTCGCCAGCTTTTACTTTTGGTGCCTCTTTTTCTATATTACTTTGGTGCAATTTTTTTCTTTCGCTCGCAATGTCGCAATTTATCTTTTGCGCATACACCCGTTCAGCCACTTTTTTTGCCACCCCAGCCGACATAGCCGATGTTGGAATAGCTTGTGGCTCTTTCACCACCACAATGATACTATATTTTGGGTTCTCCGCCGGGAAATACCCTGCAAAACTTAGTTGGTGCTTCACTATCATACCCTTACCATAATTTAGTTGGGCGGTACCAGTTTTACCTGCTATCTTAAAGTGTTCAGATGCATATGGTTTGGCAGTTCCTCTCTCCACTACACCCTCTAGCATACCTTGCAATTTCTTCAAAGTAGATATTTTACAGATACTTGAGCGCATTTCAGTCGGTTCAAATTCCTTAATCACCTTGCCGTTGCTCAAAATCTCTTTCACCAAATATGGTTTCATCATCTTACCGTTATTGGCAATTGTGTTATAAAAATTCAGAGTATATATTGGTGGTATTTGAGAGTTGTAACCAATCGAGAGCCACGGCAGCGATATACCACTCCAATTTTTATCTTTTGGCGATGCAATATGTGGTACTGGTGCTCCAGGTATCTCGAGGTTTAAATCATCGGCAAAACCCGATGCGTATATCTTTTCGATAAACTCCTCTGGTCTATCTTTGTAGTGGTCGTTGATTAATTTACTGATACCCACATTACTAGAGTTTGCCAAAATCATACTAACAGTTAGCGAGTCGTACCCCCCTTTGCGCCAGTTGTGGTCGGTCATCCAGCTATCATAAAACTGATATCGTCCGTGGTGAATATTATATACATCTCCTGTGTCGCACACATTATCGTCGAGAGCAACCATCAAACTCAATGTTTTAAAGGTCGAACCCGGCTCCGACATATCCGCCATCGCCATATTCTGACTCTCGCCATACGTTCCATCACTTTCATTTCTTACCAGATTGACGATTGATTTTATCTCGCCAGTTTTCACCTCCATCAGTATCAAGATAGAACTTTTCGGTTTCACACGCTCCACCTCATTTCTCAATACCGACTCGCAAATATCTTGCAGGTCAATGTCAATTGTGGTTACCAAATCATACCCATTTTCCGCCTCTGTCTCTGTTAGATATATCCATTTGTTCCCTATTCTCGACCCACGTTCTACCCCAGGTTTCCCCGATAATATAGAGTCGTAATATAGCTCCAAACCGTACTGTCCCTTACCGCTACTACCATACAATTCGCCCACCGTGCGTTTAGCCAAATCGCCATAAAGATTTTCGCGTTTCACATACTCCTGCGCAAATAGTCCACTCTTGTATTGTCCTAAATTAAAGAGCGGAAACGATTTTACATCTTGCAAATCAATGTATGAAATACGCTTCGGGTAGAGTTTTAATCTTCCTTCTCCTCTGTTAAATGCATCGTCAATCATCTTGCGATACTCTCTAGCGGTTTTGTCTCCAAATTTGTTCGCCAGGCAGATAGATAGAGTGTCGATATTTTCTTTGTATAATTTGTTCTCTTTCTCGTGTAAAGCAGGCACCCGAGTATCCATATAAATTGTGTAGTCAGGCATTTTAGTAGAGATTAACCTGCCATCGTATGAGTAGATATTACCTCTCTCTGGGGCTATATCTCTATTTTTGCGTTGCAATGTTTTCGATAGCGCAATCCACTCTTCACGTTCAATCGTAATTGTATATACCATTTTGGCAAATGCAAGCAGAAAGAATACCGCAATTAGTGCGTATATTACATTAAATCTTTTTACAATTGAACTTCTTAGTGCCATATTTTTTTCTTACTCCTTGATTATAATAATTGGTGATGTAGCCTCTTGCAAATCACTCCCTTGTCTCTGTAGTTGCTCTATCACCTCTGTGCGTCGACCTTTAAGCATCAGCTCTTTGCTGATTGTTAGCGAACGATATTTTAGATCAATCAACTCTATTTTCGAGTCGTTTAGCTTACGAAGTTGTCGCTCGTACAAAAATCTGTTATTGATATATAGCAGAGAGAGTACAAAAACTAGTATGATATAGGGCAGTTGGCGTTGTAGCATATCGCTCACGAGTATATCGCCTGCCGCCAAATTCTTAAAGAACGAACCTGTCTGGTTTAGTCTTTTACTGAATTTAGATGTTTTTTTCGGTTGCGAATTACCCTCTGTACTCTTTTTCTTTTTCCACCACATTATGTCAAGTCCCCTTAATTATATCTTTTCCGCCACACGCAATTTTGCACTGCGTGAGCGAGGATTTTCGTTCAATTCATCTTCAGATGCTGTAATCACTTTGTTGTTTACGGCTTTGAGCGGTGCCACCACTCTTCCGTAAAAATCCTTCTCCTGCTTACCCTCTATATTTCCAGCCTTGATAAAATTCTTCACCAATCTATCTTCGAGCGAGTGGTATGTCATCACCACCAATCTGCCGTTTTCGTTAAGCACTTCAGGCACTTGGCGCAACAGATCCTTCAGCACATCCATCTCGTGGTTCACCTCGATGCGGAGTGCTTGAAATAGTTTTGCAAGATCTTTTTTCTCTCGTTCGCGTTGGAATAGCGGTTTCACTATCTCCATAAATCGGGCGATATCATCAAATGGTTCATTGTCTCGCGCTTTTACCAGTATGCGTGCCAATTTTCGGCTCTGTTGCAATTCGCCGTAGTAGTAGAAAACATTTGCCAACTCCTCTTCGCTGTAACTGTTCAGAATATCAGCTGCTGTTTTATCGGCTGCTGCATTCATACGCATATCGAGTTTGCCATCAAATCTAAACGAGAAACCGCGCGAGTCATCATCTAGGTGGTGCGAACTCACCCCCAAATCGCCCAAAATACCATCTACACCATCTACACCGTGATAGCGCAAAAAGTTCTTTAAATATCTGAAATTGCTACGTACAAAAGTGAACCTCTTATCGTCGAAGGCATTCTTCATAGCATCAAGGTCTTGATCGAAAGAAAAAAGTCTCCCTTTTTCGCTCAATCTCTCAAGAATAGCCTTTGAGTGTCCGCCTCCGCCAAATGTTACATCAACATAGATGCCGTCGGGGTTAATATTCAATCCGTCAAGGCATTCGTTTAGCATTACAGGAACGTGATACATAGGTAGTTATCAGTATATTTAGTTAGTGGGTATTATTATGCAAATTCAAGCGGTAAAGTTACAAAGAAATTTTGAATTATGCTAGTAAAATTTCATAAATAATAACTAATTTCGCACTAGCACTATTTTGGGGTGAATTTCAACATATTTTTGGCATTGCATATCGCTGTTATTTCGTCGATTATTACCTCAGCGTCACTCTCTGCAATACTCACCTCTTTAGCTACGGCTATTATATCTTTTCGGGTTGGTTCGCCCCTTCCGTTGATGCTAGTGGTGTGATATCCATTAAAACCTTTGCTAGGCAAAATATCGTATGACGGAGATAGTTTCCAACCACTGTCGATATATTGAAATGAGAAATTTTTTGCATGGTCGTCACGGTTGGAGATAAGGATGTTAAATACCATCAATTGAAACATTTGTATCACCTGCTCCATGCTCCTAGTGAGAAGTAGAGTAACTTTTAAAAGCGTAGAGTAGTCGATGCTCGGAATGCGGTAGTTTGCATTGAGTAGTCCTGCTGCACTAATTGTATGTACTCGTCCGTTTTCTGTTCTGTCAAATCGTTCTGTACCAAAGTATTTGCTGTTGAAGAGTTTTGTTTCACTCATTACAATGCCGCACTCTTTTGCCAGTTGAGAGTAGTTATATTCAATCTCTCCAATATTCTGAGGATCAGACGATGCTCGGAATTTTACTAGCCAGTTTCTACCCTCTACCGAAGTAAAAATCTTTGGTCGTGCACCGCCCGAAGAACTTCCAAAATGGTACAAATCTTCAAGATTTACCTCACCTTTTTTATCGCCAAGAATAATTTCGCATTCGTGAGCAATTTTGTCAAAATTCACAAAATCCTCACTTTTTGTAATGCTATTATCTGGGTAGAATTCCAGAGCACCTCGTCCGTTTGTGCCAATCAATGCCAAGCGGTCGAGTAGTGTTAGTTTATCTGGATTTATACCCTTTTCCGATAAATATCTATCTAGGATTAAATTGCCCCAACCGTCTGGCAATGAGTCGTCGAACACTCCAAACCCTCCAGCAAAAGGTTCGCGTTTAGCAATTTGCAATCCATTTTTTAGTGGCAGGTGAAATGGCGAAATAGAGTATCCGTTGGCTATCCATTCAGAGTCGTATTCAAATACGCATAAATTTTCAGGCGTTAATGCTAGTCGCCCGACACGCTGTTTAGAGATAAAAACCTCAATTGCTGATATTTTATCCATTTTTCGCTCCTCTTTTACGTTGTTTGTTCTTGTTGGCATTTAGCACTTCGTCGATGCTTTGGTATGTTTTTGTGCTGAAAATCGAGTCGAAATCATCTTCGAGTTCAAGGGCAAAAGCAACATTTACCAGACTGCGAAAAGATATTTCACCCTCACGCTCAAATTTGCGATAGGTGGTTAGTGGCATACCTGCTTTGGTTGCTAGGTAATTTTGAGTCCAGTTGCGCTCTAGTCTGCGCGCTTTTATTTTAGCCGCAACAGTCAAAATTATCGATTGCGGTGTCTTGTTCAGAAGTGTCAATATATTGTCGGTTATCATATAATATTGCTATTAAGTGTTATTATTTTGACACTACAAAGGTACAAAAATAATTTAATATAGCAATAAAATAGATGAAAAAAGATGATATATATTTTTGATCTTAATATTGTTAATTTAATTTTTATTCGGGGAGGGCGGTTTGGTAGTCCACTTTAGTGTTATGATTTGCTACTCTTTAGAAATTCCCTTAAAACAGCAATACGATAGCTGATAAAAGCGTTATCCAAATCACTAGATGGCGGTAGAGATTTTCGGGTAGTTTTTTATCACCTCAGCACAATAGCTTTTAAACTCTGTTTCGTTGACCAATTTAGCACGTAATTTTTGCAGTTCTAGTCTGTTGTTTTCGGTGAGTATCGGCACACGGAGATAACCATTTTCGCCATATTTCGTTACGATATGGTTGTGTATTCTCTCTATGTGCTCATCAAATGTAAAATGTGGATAGTGTTTTTCGCTATGATAATATGAGCGGATAATGATTGTATCTAATTTGATTATTCGGTCAGCCGAACTGAGTATCTCGCCATAAATAGAGCGTGGATTGCTCTTGGCTGATGCCCTATGATCTTCTATCGCTTCGGCAATAATATCTATCTGTGTAGGTGTAAAATATTGATTGATAAACAGATCGTTGCGCAACATCTTAGCCGATGCCAGGTGATGAATTTCACGCCCCTGGCACAATCCCAAATCGTGGAAATATGCCGAAGTAATAACCATCTCTATATCTACCTCACGCTCTTGCGCTAGCTCCATCGCCCCACGCACAACTTCCACAATATGTTCCCGATTATGCCCCTTGTCGTAGCTATCATAACAAGGCAAAATCTTCTCTTCTAAATATTCTATTAGTATCATTTTATTGGTTTAGTTTTATACTCTCAAAATTTCACATAATTTTGGCACTCCAGTGATTGAATTTTCGCTGATATACTCTATTCTGTTTGGTATTCCAGAAATCGATGGCGGATTAGGATCAACCAGATATATAGGTACTTTTTCGTCGGTATATCTAATGAGAGATGCCGCTGGATATACTGCCAACGAAGTGCCCACTATCACCAAAATATCTGCTGAGGCTACAATTTCGGCTGCACGCTCGAACATTGGCACACTTTCACCAAAAAACACCACAAATGGTCGTGCTAGTGAGCCGTCTGGTGCTTTCATATTTATGGTTTGCTCCCACCCATCAATAGGGAAAGTGATATTTTCATTTCTGCTGCTACGCAATTTTCTCAACTCGCCATGCAGGTGAGTTACTCTACTGCTGCCAGCCCTCTCGTGCAGGTCGTCGATGTTTTGCGTTACCACTTCTACATTAAACTCTCTCTCCAGCTCGGCAATAGCATAATGTCCTGCATTCGGTTCTGTATCAAGTAGTTCCTTTCGCCTTATATTATAAAACTCCACCACCTGCTCACGGTTTCTCACTAGAGCCTCTGGTGTGCAAACATCTTCAATCTTATAATTCGCCCACAAACCATCAGAGTCTCTAAACGTAGCGATGCCGCTATCACGACTAACCCCTGCTCCTGTAAATACTACAATTTTTTTCATTGAATTTTATTTTTCCTTTTTGTTTCGTCTCAAAAAGTAAATCACTGTAGTTACTGCTGTAATTATTCCCCCAGAGATGTAGCTGATTGTTGGAGCTAACGAAAAGCCCTCAGGTGCTACAAAAAGATATGTGGCGGTAACTGCGGTCATAAAGATGGCAGGTATGAGCGTAATCCAATAGTTTTTCTTCTTCTGTGATAGATAGTTAGTTATAGCCCAGAGAGTGAAAGCTGCGAGAACTTGATTAAACCATACGCAATATCTCCACAACGAATTGAATCCATCAGCATTTTTTAAGCTGAACATCAGCATTGCAAATGTTACAGTGAAAATAGGCAGAGTAATTAATAGGCGTTTTAATATAGTTTTTTGTTCGATTTTCATTAAATCGGCTACGATTAATCGGGCAGAGCGCAAAGCAGTATCCCCAGTTGTGATTGGTGCAGCGATAACACCCAACACCGCAAGTATTGCACCAAATTTACCGAGCCAACTGCGTGTTATCTCATTTACAATTACAGCGGCATTCGACTCTCCCATACCGTTTTCGTGGAAGAAATAGGTGGCAGCAGCAGCCCATATAAGAGCCACAATCCCCTCTGTTATCATTGCGCCATAAAACACTGGTTTGCCATACTTTTCGTTTACCATACATCGTGCCATCATTGGCGACTGAGTAGCGTGAAAGCCACTTATAGCACCACAAGAGATAGAGATAAACATAAAAGGGAATATTCTAAGACCCTCTGGGTGTGGGTTGTGCGCTAACTCTGTGATTTCTGGTAGGTTAGGTGCATGCCAAAATAGCATAACCAATATACCTAATGCCATAAACAGTAGTGATATAGCAAACAGAGGGTACACCTTTCCGATGATTTTATCCACAGGCAAAAATGTGGCGAAAAGATAATATATTAAAATTATAACAATCCAAAATGTGGTGTCTAGTAAATCTGGTGTGAGGTTGGATAATAAACCAGCAGGACCGAGCACAAATACCGCACTTACTAGGGTCATCATCAATACACTAAACCCTCTGATAAACTGTTTTGCAGATAGTCCAAGATATCTACCAATTGTCTCTGGCAAACTTTCGCCGTTGTGGCGTAAAGAGAGCATACCGGCAATGTAGTCGTGTGTCGCTCCTGCAAATATACATCCAAATACAATCCAGAGATACGATGCTACACCAAATTTTGCCCCCATTATAGCTCCAAAAATAGGTCCTAACCCAGCAATATTTAAGAACTGAATCATAAATAGTCGCCATGGCGGTAGAGGGATATAGTCAATTCCATCTGCCATTGTAGTTGCGGCAGTAGGGCGGTTTTTATCTATGCCAAATAGGCGTTCTAAAAAACTGCCGTAGACAAAATAGCCTACGATTAATAGTGCTAGACAAACGATAAATGTAATCATACTCTCCTCATTGTTATTTTTTTATCTCGAAATTAAAATTATATACTATAATAGCCGTTACTCGGTGAGCCCCCACAAGATAGGTGTTTTCTACTGTGTAGTTTGGCATCAAATCGCCGTACATTACACCAGTATATTCATATTCGAGTCCGATTTGCAACTCCTTAAATTTATAACTCCCCATAGGTGAAACGCGAAATATCTGGTCATAATTGCTTGCGCCTCTATAAAATGCGTCGCCTATAATATCTTTGCTTGCACCCAAGTTTTTTATATATCCTGCGAATAGCGTACCTACAAAGTTATGTGTTGGATTGGCTGTTTTACAGGCAATTGACATCCACGACGATGATTGAGCAATCGGGGTATATTCATACTCAGTAAAGCCATTTTCGTTGGTGTAACTGCCCGACACTCCATAGCCCGACATCATAAATAGGTGTCCCAAATTTTGCCCTAAAATGCTTTTTGCCTTAAAGTCGAAATACTTACTACTGTATCCAACAGAAAATTGCCCTGCCCACGAATTTACATACTCATTTACCTTATATGCCTCGCCCGCAGCATCTAGCGCATAATAGCGTGGTGCTAGTCGCATAAATTCCCCTCCGAGTGCAATATCAAAATTCTCAATCTTGGTTTTTGCCCCGATATAAAACTCTGGCAATCCGCCATAAACCTGATAGCTGTTCGTTGCTCCGTCATACCCCGACGAGGTGTGTTGCAATTGATATACTGCTGCGGCACTGAGTGTTATCGGTTTTAGGTTTATGTCGTATCTCACCTGTGGCGCACGAGTAAAAGCATTGAATGGCGCGCCTGCATTGAGCGAAATTATATCTGGCAATATATCGCAAAATGGGTGCCACGTCTGCCCTGCCAGAAGTATATGTTTGTTGTTCCAATTAAATTTAGTATTTGCTTGGCGCAGGCGTATTAATGTGTACGAGTCGCCACCACTAAAATCGCCCTCTATCTTCGCACTGATGCGCAGTCCGTTTTTATATAACGGCGATTCAAAATTCATACCAATTCGAGTAGCAACAGCCAAAAATCTAGTAGATGCTATAGCATTCTGGTCATATCCATTTGCGCTAATGTTTTGGTCATAAGGCATAAAGCTAAATAGCTCGCCCACACCAGCTATCGTACGGCGCGATTCGTAGGCTAAATCATTACGAACAAAACCATAAAATTGCAGCGTGTATTTCTCATCTTCTGTTTTCTCTTGTTGGTTTTCAGCCCACATCGGCAATGATGCGATGAGCATAATCAGTAATAAAACTGGAATGTAAATTTGTTTCATATTGTATTAGTTTTTATGGTTTATCTCTTTATTTTTAGCCCTAGTGCGGTTAATCTATATTTTTGATTCTTGCTAGTAGGTTTATCTGGTATAGTCAGCTCTATAATGCTTAATTTCAAGGCAGGAGTGATATAGTTATTTCTAAAATATTTTCTATCCGTAAAACCTAAAATAGTTCTTAGTTCCTCTTGATTCATTTCACCCTCAATCACCTCAATTAACGCTTTAACTTGGGGGGTAAATTTAGTGTTATCTTGGGGGGTAAATTTACTGCCATCTTGGGGGGTAGTAATATGCCCAATATTTTTTAGGTATTTCTTGATGTTTTTGCCTAGTATTGTTAGTCTATATTTTTGATTCCTACTAGTAGGTTTATCAGGTATTGTTAATTTGATAATCTTTGATTTTAAGGCAGTTATGATGTATTTGTCTCTAAAATGTTTTCTGTCAGTAAAGCCTAAAATAGTCCTTAGTTCCTCTTGACTCATTTCACCATCAATTACCTCAATTAATGCTTTAATTGGTGGAGTAATTATCTCATCTTGGGGGGTAATTTTAACATTAACTTGGGGGGTACATTTACTACCATCTTGGGGGGTAGGTTTATACTCATTATTTTCTAAGTATTTTTTAATGGCTAATCCTGCTGTACCTAACCTATAATTTTGGTTTTTACTTGTGGTTTCATCAGGTGTAGTTTGCTCTATAATCCCTGATTTTAAGGCAGTTGCAATGTAATTGTCCTTGAAGTATTTTTTATCCGTAAAACCTAAAATAATTCTCAATTCCTCTTGACTCATTTCACCCTCAATCACCTCAATTAATGTCTCATCTTGTGGGGTAATAACCCCACTTTTAGCCTCATCTTGGGGGGTATCTTGGGGGGTAATTTTACTACCATCTTGGGGGGTAGTTTTAGCGTTAATTCTCTCTTGATTTATTATGCTTAAATACTCTTTAGAAATAGGAAGTACCATTCGGGTAAAGTTAGTCATAAACTTAAAACATTGCTTACCATATTTTTTCACGATTTTAGGCACTCCATACCCTAGTGATTCAACTAGTTCCACATCGCGGAACACTCTCATTAGCTCTTTGTTTCTTGGACTAGAAATCCCATTAAAAAACTCTTCTTCGTCTATATCGTCTGGTAGTTTCCCTGCTGATGTTATCTCTAATCTGTCTGGGAATATCTCAAATTTAGGGGGTACTTCGAAAGAGTAGTCATTATGAACTATGGCGTTGATTAAAGCCTCTCTGAGGGCTTTTTTATCCCATTTAGGGGCTTCAATCCTATTTGGATAGGTGATGTATGCGGCAGTACTATTTTCCACCTCCATTTTCGATAGCACGTTCTGTGTGGCTTTGATAAGCGAGCAATAGCCATATTCATTATTCTCTATCAGGTTACTTCTGTCTAAACTAGAAAATTTAGCAATCTTAATAGAGTTGTTATTTTCATCTGCAAGTAGGTATGCAGCATAATTATATTTGTCGTTATCAACCAATAATTCTAGACTTTTGGCAAAATTGTCGCCCAAATCTCTGTTTTTTCCTTGGTAGTATATCAGAAGTTGTGAAAAAGTGAGGTCTTGTCTGTTTGATACAATTCGTCCAATAGAATTTCTCACTCTACGAGAAAAAAGATTATCTATTGTGTTCTGTGTCATAGGTTCAGCAGCTGTGCCTACACGTATGTATGTGCTTTTTGTGGTCATACCATATTTTGTTTTAAAATATGGTTTTTCGCTACCACTTGCTACAGTAATTTTTATAACTTTTTTATCATCTATTGTCTCTTCGCTAATATCAAAGAGACCCATAGCAGATGGGGATATATTGTGTTTGATTCTATCTTTAATCTTCAGCATATCACCATCTATATCCTTCACTCCCACAGTATTACCATATTTGTCAATACCTATGTATATATAGCCTCCTTCATTATAATTTAGGAAAGCTATAACCTCTTTCTCTAGGTCAATATCTTTAGTCAGTATCGCCTTGTATTCTATTCTATTATTTTCGTTATGAATATTCATAGTTTTTTCTTCAAAATCGAGGGTGTTATTTTTCCTTGCAAAGGTACAAAAAAAGTTTTAAAACTCCCCTATATCAATTAAAATAAAAAACGAGCACTCTCTATTTTGAGAATGCTCGTTTGTGCTATATCGTCTATCAGATAAAGAGCGCAATTATTTTTTGTTGCGGCTTGATCTGTTTTGGTAACGGTTCATAAACTTATCTACGCGACCAGCAGTGTCAACCAATTTAGATTTGCCAGTGTAGAAAGGGTGTGAAGAACTTGAGATTTCAAGTTTTACCAAAGGATAAGTTACCCCATCGATGTCGATGGTTTCTTTCGTAGCGACTGTTGAACGTGAGATAAATACATCATCATTCGACATGTCTTTGAATGCTACGGGACGATAGCTTTCTGGATGAATTCCTTGTTTCATTGTTGTAATGTTTGTTTAGGCTCAATTATTATTTAGAGTGTATCGCAAGTAGAACCTTAATATTCTCACGTACATAATATTTTGGGCTGCAAAGGTACAACAAAAATTTCAATCCACCAAACGATTGCGGAATTTTTTATTTCCAAAGAGGCTCGCTTAGCCAATCTTCAGGAAATCCTATTGCGCTCGTATCAATTGATGGATATTTATCTAGTAGCTTTATTATCTCTTCTTTAAAATGATTTGCGGGGGCAACAGATAACAATAGATATTTTATCATACATAATCTGTAATATGTTTTGCTGTTGTTCGTGTTATTGCGTAACCAATCATATTTTGTGTTGATAGGGTTTTTAACAAATATAGGTAACGATCTGTTCCATAGTCTACTATGGTGGCAACATATATTTCTTACCCCAGCTAATGATTGCATCCAACTTTCAAAAACGTCTGGATTTAATCCTAGTTTATGGGAGATTTTTTTTCGCAATGATTTTTCTTTTACTCCTTTGTAAATTTTACTTAAATCGCCAAAACTTAATACTTCTGCTATCATCCAAGATGGAGGGTAATTGTTTGAATATTTTTCTGAAAAATGAATTATAAAGTCGTCTTTACTTCGATTTATTTCTTTGTCAATGTTTGTAATCAATTTATTATAACTATCAATCTCTATCTTTTTTTTGCTACGATTATTGAAACCTTTTATTATTTTGAAATTGGTTTTATCTGTCAACCAGAATGGATCGTTGTAAAATTCACAAGCAGTATTTATAATAATAGATCTAATTGCGATTTCAATTTTTTCAATTTCGTTAAAACAAAGTAGGCGCAGTTTTTTGTCAAAACAATATATGTTTATTGCCTGATCAAAAGTGCTATTGTCTTTGTATTGGTGATTGTTTTTTGGGAAAGAGAGAAGAGGATAGAAGTATGCACTTAATCTATAATATCCGATATTATCAATGTGAGATTTGGCTTGTTCAATATTTAATATTGTCATACCTCGTTCTTGAAGTATATTTAAATGTTCTGGAGTCGATTTGTATGTTTTTGAGTATTTAATCTTCATCAGCTATAAAAAAAAACGACTCGCCGATTTGAGCATTATTAAGAGGCTTGGCGAGTTCTATTCGGCTGCAAAGGTACGACAAAAATTCCAATCCACCAAACGATTATCGATTTTTTATTTTCCTCACCCGCAATTCATACTGCTTATCAGCATTTTATATACTTCGTCGGCGTAGTTGCGCCCTACTGGTATTGTGGTGTTGTTGGGGTCGGAGAGTTTTACGTAT
>JAWXTU010000024.1:0-3040 GCA_044433285.1 bacterium
AGCAGTAGAACTTAACGTTGTCGTCAATGTTTAAAATCATAATTTATCATTTTAGTATTACGACACAAAGGTAGATAGTTCTTGTAAATACTACAAGACGGTATCGCGGAGACGCTTACCATCTTCTGTAAGAGTTACGTTCACCTCCACTTCGTATGCACCATCATACCACGAGCTATTGTCATCTGAATCAGACTCCACCTCAGTTGCTTCATAATCAGATAGAGGCAGAGCTTTTGATATAAATTTGCCGTTAGCAGTGCTATCCACATCATCAAAGAAGATACTATCGGTCTCTTCAAAACCTAAAGGCGAACTGCCATATAACTCTCTCGAGCTATATTTACCTTCGGCATCTGTGTAAATAGTGTCGGTGGTGTTGCTCCAAGTTGATACTACTACTCTAATACCCTCAATTGGTTCGTTATCTTCCGAAACCACAGTCCCTTTGGCTTTAAAATCTGTATACGGACAGCCATACTCAGCGGGGCCAGTAAATAAATCTTCGCAAGAGGTGAAACCTAATAACACTAACAAACCTGCTAGTAGTTTAGTAAATAAATTTTTCATAACAGTTATATTTTAAATGGTTAGTAAATTATTCATTTTTAGTATGATCATTCTATTTTTCAGTCAGTTTCTTCAAATGGCACAATAGTAGCTCTCCTTTTTCATTGCGCAGGTGCATACCATTGCCTTTGCAATATTTAAAATATTCACAATCGCCGCACTCTCCATTGCGCATCCACTCTCTGTCGCGGTATGGTTTATATCTGTTTTTCCATACATCTATAAAATTATCCGTGTAGATATTCCCTTGACTGTAGTTGGCTCTGATGCTCGGACAAGCCGAGATGCTGCCATCTGCTAGAACCGAACCAATCGTTACACCTGCCTGACAACTATAAAAATGGTCTCTCACATCACCTTCGTAGTTGCCTAAAAAACCTTCGCAACCATAATTCGCCATAATTCGCCCCTCTTTTCGTGTAGTTTTTATAAACTTCATCAAAGAGCGGAACTCTTCGTTAGTGAGTAATAATCTCTCATCTGTCGCTGCACGACCCACAGGAAACACTGTAAATAGCCTCCATCTTTTTAGCCCGATGCTTATTAATTTTTCTTTCAATTGCGGCAGCTGCGAAATATTTTCTCTGTTTACACAAGTTACGGCATCGTGTGCGAGGTTAGTTTTTGCAATCATCTCTATAGCCGCTAAAGCCTTTTTATAACTCCCTTCCACACCACGCATCCAGTCGTGATTATCCTCCAGACCATCAATACTTACAGTGATAGAGTGCAGTCCAGCGTCGATTAGTCTATTCAATTTATATTGAGTCAAGGCAAGTCCATTCGTAACCATTCCCCACGGAAATTCTCGCCTATTTATCTCTCTGCCACATTCCTCTAAATCTTTGCGCATCAGAGGCTCGCCCCCAGTAATTACCACAAGCACTTTGTGTGGGTCGTAGGCATCTGCCACTTGGTCCAGCACCCTCATAAAGTCTTCACGAGGCATATCTTTTGTCTCTGCCTCTTTATGGCAATCGCTTCCGCAGTGTCGGCATTTCAAATTGCATCGCAGTGTGCATTCCCAAAATAGTTGCTGCAAAGGGTTATTTTTTTCATCACTTTTTTTGAGCTTTTTATCTATCGCAAGTGCTGCGCGATGACGAAAATCTAGCGGTATTATTTTCATATTTAGATGTGTTTTATATATAAGATGCTTTTAAGAGGTAAAATGTTGCAAAGAATAATTTTTTTTCTGAATTAATTGGTAATATTCAAATTTTATAGTATATCTAATAGATATAAATTATTTGTAATATTAATAAAACATTCAAACTATGCTAACAATTAAATTAAAATCCAGACCTTCACTTAATGATGTAAAAAGAGAAATTATCAAAACTCAGTTACAAGAAGAGACCTTATATAATCTTATGCAAAGTATTATTAAAACTTTTATAGAATTACATAAGTATAGAACCTCCGAAACGTATAAAACAGCTTTAAGGAGCTTTATGCGCTTTAGACAAGGTTTGGATATACGTCTCATTGATATATCATCGGATATTATGGTAAGATATGAAGCATATTTAAGGTATATGAATATTTCAACAAATACTATCTCATTTTATATGAGGATATTAAGAGCCGCATATAATAGAGCAGTAGAAAGTGGATTAATAGAGCAGAAATACCCCTTTAAGTATGTTTATACAGGTGTAGACAAAACTCTAAAACGTGCAGTTTCATTACAAACTATAAAACAGATAAACGACTTGGATTTATCATTATTCCCAGATTTAGATTTAGCTAGGGATATGTTCATTTTTAGTTTTTTTACTAGGGGTATGTCATTTGTTGATATGGCTTATCTACGGAAGAAAGATCTTAATAATGGTGTAATAAGTTATCGCAGACGCAAAACAGGGCAACAATTATATATTAAATGGGAGCCGTGTATGCAGGAGTTATTAGATAAGCAAAAAGAGATTGATACTGAATATCTTTTGCCTATTATTCGAAAGATAAATAAAGATGATCGTACGCAATATAAGAGTGCCTCAAGTCTAATTAATACTAAACTGAAAATTATAGCGGAAATGATAAATTTACCAATACCTTTAACGATGTATGTAGCTCGGCATTCGTGGGCAAATATTGCAAAAAATAACAATATCCCAATATCGGTAATTAGCGAAGGAATGGGGCATAATTCAGAAAAAACGACCCAAATTTACTTGTCGTCATTAGACACAGATATCGTTGATAACGCTAATAATGTAATTCTAAAACTATTGAAGAAAGGTGTAGGTAAATAAATGTATCTCTTTATTAGAGATATATTTGATTTTGCAAAGTTAATAAATACTTTTGAAATACAAAATAAAAAAGATATTTTTTTTCTATTTTAATCGTATAATAATAAAAAAAATAAAATTTAAAACAGGAAAGTCAACATAAATTTATTGATAATTAATTGGTTAGCAAAAAAATATATCTCTAATAAAGAGATACATTTTTTAGTATAAAT
>JAWXTU010000024.1:3050-26508 GCA_044433285.1 bacterium
TATTATTATACGATTAAAATAGAAAAAAAATATCTTTTTTATTTTGTATTTCAAAAGTATTTATTAACTTTGCAAAATCAAATATATCTCTAATAAAGAGATACATTTTTTAGTATAAATAGTATTATTAAGTAAATTGCTATATTAAAATGCATTCGTTTTTTTTAGGTTTTTCAAAACAAAACAATAAACTTTTAAGGCACCGGCTCATATTTTTTATTGTTTTTTCTTTATTTTTGTGTACTTCGTGTAGTTCTCCAGAGCAAGATTATGTAAAGGAAGTTGTAGGATTGACCACTTTTGTTGAAACAGAAGGAGCCAATCTTACGCAAGCCCAGTGGGAGGTGGTTATTGATGAATACACATCATTGCGTAGTCAATGTGATACTACTTATTACAATTTTACAGCTGAGGATAAGTTCGTTATTGATAGTTGTTATAGAGATCTAAATGCAGCTATTGCCAAAGGCGTAATAAATCAAGGCATTAATAAGGCTAGTGGTTATCTTAATGAGATAATTAATCTTTTTGAAGATTTAGTAGAGAATTAAAGCGTTTAAATTAAATAATTTTAGATATATGAAATTGAGAATTACAGTTATTTTATGTTTCTTAGTAGCGATAGTACTAAGTTCATGTAAGGACCTACCATCAAAAGGTATGGTTCCTCAAGATTTTGCTAATGAATTGTCTGAATTCGTGGCGTATAACCAGTGGAATGTAGTTGATAACTATGATGTCCTGACTGATGAAGTAGATTTGTATGTAGATTATTCCACATGTGTGGCTGAAGCAGGCAAATCTGACTATTACCGCACAGTGCATCCAGTAATAGTTGATTGCAACCCGAATTATCATTCAATAAAAGGTAGTAAAATTAAATTTGAGACTAATAATAGACAGCAAGTTTATCAGCTATTGAATTCTGTGACAGAAATAAATTATGCAGATATAAAGAGTGCTATTGATACAATTGTCTGTAGAAATAATCATGCTGTATTAGTTACCGATGGAGAATATTTTTTAAAAGGTCGAGTTCTTGATAATCTTAATAACCCTTATTTATCAGATTCTTTCCGTAAATGGACTCAAAGAGGTTTCGATATCTATATTTATAGTGAGCCTTATCTTGAATCTGGCAGATTCAATAAGTTTAGATACTATATTTTCTTTACAGATGATAGAGTAGAGAATAACATCCGCGAGCGATTTGACAGGAGTGCGCCACAAGGTAGTAATGTGCCAAATTATAGAATTTCATCTAAAATGCCGCAAGTTACTCGCTCTAAAAATTACCCAGAGATAAATATATCATTATCTCCAAATACTGATCTTAAATATAATGGTGCTAATTACGATATTCAAGAGTATTATACTAAATGGGATAAAATATATAAATATGTCTTAGATAATGCTTATGATGACGAAGGTAATGTGTTGGAGTCAGGCGATTATATTCTTAAGGGATTGAAAATTAAAGATATGTCTAATAATGCTTTTAAAATAGAAGATTTAAAAGTTGTAACATATAATATAGGAGAATCTTTTGCTGCGTACCAACTTGCAAAGTTAAATGAAGAAGAGCTACCTGCTGTTACTCCATTAGCTAATGGTACAAAGTTGTTTAAGATTGATGAAGATTTATTTAATGAAACAGGTTGTATAGCTTTATATCTAAATAAGGGTGCGGAATATGATGGTTTGTTGTCTACTCCTAATCTTTTAAAAGTTGATATTATGGTTGATAAAGTATCTGAAAATTTCACACAAAATAATGATGTGAACTCACAATTTCAGTGGCAATCAATATCAGGATCTCAATCAGGGCTGTTTAATACTTCATTATATGAGAGTATTCGTCAGGTTCTGTTAGATCCAAATACAAATCCATTGAGCAATTCAAAATCTAATGTAATATATACAGTCTATATAAGTACATACGGTCTTTAAATTAATATAAATATAAAAAATAACAAAAAATTATGTTCGGTTCTATCAAAACACAGCCTCAACTTCAGGAGGCAATCTTAAGCACTTATCTTTATGATGCAATTATTGCAGTAGTATTTATCCTTTTATTGGTATTAATTATCTCTCTTATCCCATGGCAAGGAGGTAAAGTTGATAACTCAGGAAAAAAACGTCGTATGTGGTTTTATATATTGCTTGTTGCAACGTTGTTTACAACAGCCATTTTTAACTACTTTGGTTTTATGTCTAACATAATGGTAGGGGCTTTTAAATCAGATTATATGTTAACTCTCATTTTAGGCTCTTTGATGGCAAGTGCGATATATTTTATTGTATTATTTGCGATTATTAAAACACGTAAAAACAAAACAAAATTATCATCTATTTTTCCAAAGAAAATGTAAATTTTATAATATAATAACATGGCAAAGAATATATATGTAATAGGTATCGGAGGCACAGGTATGCGCTGCTTGGAAAGTTTTATACACCTATGTGCTATAGGCATGTATGATGAAACAAACGTGCATCTTATGGCTCTGGATACAGATAAAAATAATGGTAATTTCAAGAGATTAACCTCTTTGGTTGACAATTATTCGAAAATAAATGGTGGTCGTGTAAAAAGCGAAACTTTATTTTCTGCAAATCTTAAGTATTATCAGTTTAGTCCGAATTATGATAAGAGCGATTGCACATTTAATACAGTTATTGATAAAATGTCTACTCTTTCCACTCAGGTTGGAGATGATGTAAAGGTTAATTTATCAGATTTGATAGATCTATCTATTCGTCCTGAAGTAGGAGAAATGTCTTTAACTCATGGATATAGAGCTCAGACTCAGATGGGATCTATATTGATGTATTATGCAATATTAGAAGAGGCTTACGCTTCAAAAAATAATACAAGTAGTCCTCTTCGTTCATTCTTAAATGAAATCATTACACAAGGTGCAGGGCAACAGATCTTTGTATTTGGTTCTGTATTTGGTGGAACAGGTGCATCAACTATACCAGTATTACCAGCGGCATTGCGTGACGCATCAAAAATACTTTTTGGAGATAATGTAAACATTTTAGGTGGTAATTATTTTGGTTCAGTTGTATTAACAAACTATTTTACCTTTGAATTTGAACATTCTGATGCAGTTGTTGCAAAAGCTGATAAGTTTGCACTTAACTCACAAGCAGCTCTACAATTTTACAAAAATGACTCTACTGTAAACGATGTATATAAGAGACTATATCTTATTGGTCGCGAGAATATGTTGAAAGTGGGTTCAGGAGGAACAGGTGGTGCTTCTCAATGTAATCCAGCAGATTATATTGAGTTGATGTCTGCATTTGCTGCGTATGACTTCTTTAAAGTATGCGATACTGCTAAGTCAGCAACAAACAAAGATGAAGCATTTGGAACTAAAAGCAATAATAGATTTGTATATAAAGCAATAGAGGCAACTACACATCTTAAATTCTCTAATTTTACAGAAGATGACTCTATTTTTATGAAAAAATTAGGAATTATGACAGCCGTATCGTTCTTAAATACAGCTTATTCATTATTTGATAATTTACGCTTGGATTCTGTAAGTTTTGATGAAAAGGAGTTAGTTCCGTTGAATATTTATTTACAATTGTTTGGAATAAAACCATACAATGATGATCAAAATAGAGAGCAGTATGGATGGTTAAATCAAATTTATAATTCGGCTGTCGGTGACGGGTTTACAGGAGGTGCTTTCTTTATGGAGCAGTTATTTAAGTGTAAAGAAGTAAAAGATTTTAAGAAATATAAACTCAATGAGCAACTTTACAATATGGATACACCCCCTAAATTTTCTGTCGGTTTAATGACAAATAAATTTAGTGTAGTAAAGGATAAATTTAATACAATAAAACCAGATTTAGAATCTTCGTTAGAATCTCTAATAGAAAGATTATATTTAACTTTAAAATCACTTTATTTTAACGAATAAAATTATGGCAACAAAGACATTAATTATAAAAACCCAATGTGGAACTAAAGTAGATGCAACTGATAAATGGATGCCTTTAGAGGCCGCAGATACTGTTATAGAGCAAATAGAGACCTCTACAGGCTCAGAAACCTCATCAGTTGAAGTCTTCAACACGTTGATTTCTGGTGTTCCTTCTCCCTGGGCTCGTGTAAAGTTAACAAGCTACGCATTAACAAATAATGCAGATGTAAATGACCATAGAACCATTGTGGAGTGTTATCGCCATATAAAAAGTGAGTGGCGTGGTTTACTATCGGCATATTTATTATTTTCTGATAGGTTTACTATTTCAGAGCCAATTCCTCTAACTCACAAAAGTATTGAGGAGTGTTACGGACGCTTTGATGTATGTAGTATGCTTGGTTCAATGTTATTGAATGATATTAAATTGTGGAAACATTCATCAGAAGTTAATAATAAAGTGAAATCGGCACCACAAATACAGATGTTGTATTACACAGATCGTAATTATCCTCGAACACTAGTTGGGGCAACTTCACCTCAAACACTCTTTTTTGCAGCGGCTAATTATTCAATTCCTAGTGCTGCAAATGATATTTATTGGATTGATAATTCTGGTAAATTTACAGATCCAACAAGTTTGAATTATCTTAACTATTTTCAAGATGAGCAAGTGGTTAATAATATAAAGAAAATAGTTTCATTCTTAAAAAATGTTAGTTCATGTCGTCCATCGTATACCAATGAATTGATACAGATTTGTGGTGAAAATATGAGAACACAAACCATAGAGATAGAAAAGAATATTGGTACATTTATAGAATCGTGGTTAAAGGATATTCACTCTATACCTGGAATTGGAGAAGAGTTATCGAAGAGCGATATCCCAGTTTCAGTAAACGCTGCAGCTAAGCCATCAGGACCGATATCAAAACTTTTTGCTACAAACTACACCTATTATTGGTTTGATGGAACATTTAGTACATTAACAGATAAAAGTAATGCTATTGAGATAACAGATATTCAAAAATTATTTATAGATAGCAATTACATTATTGGGTTTAAATGTTCAGAAGATCAATGTTCTATTTATGATTCAGCTCCAGTAACTTATGTAAAAGCAACTGGTAATAAAGATGATGAATACTACTACTTTGCATTGCCTTTTAGCAAATTTGCTATTGAGGAGTGTATGGGAACATATATTTCATCAATTATTGCCAATGAAAATGATAATGTAAAACTTAAGCTTACAGTAAAATCTAATATGCTGAAAGTTGTTCTAGTAGCTAAAATTGCAGAAAATTGGGTAGATATTTTATCACGTGAATATGCAATAGTACAACCAGACACAGCAGGACACGTATTTACTTGGCCAAATTTTGCATCTAGCATATGGAATCAATATTATTTCTATAGTGAATATCCGTCAAATGCTTCAGGTATTAAAGTTTTACCAGTATTTAAGAGCTTAGATGGAGTATCTCGAATTGATATGGAAAGCCTTGAAAAACAAGATGCAGAAGGCAATCGTAAAATGACAGGTGATGATATCGAAGAGATGTATGTAGTTCAATATCCAATAGGAAGGGTTGATACTACAGAGCATAGATATGAGATTATGCGTAGTAAATATCCAGTTAGTTTCCTTTCTCTTAAAGTTGATAGAGAAGAAAAAGAGTGTTTAGGTGGATATTTGATGATTAAAACTCAAACAGATGTATCTCAGAGAAACAACTCAATGAGAGTAATAAATATGGAATCAGCGGAATCTCTAGCAAAAGCATCTGTAGGTATTGATTTTGGTAGTACAAATACTTGTGCATACTATAATTCTAAGAACGAAGATAGATCTGTTCCAATTCCATTTTATAATAGACGTTTAGCTCTTGTTGGTTTTGATAATCCATCAAGAAGTTTAGCTCAAAAAAATGAATTGTTGTTTATCTCTAATGAAGAGCCAATAAATAAAAACGGACAAATTAAATCTTGGTTACATGAACATAACTCTTTATACTACAATGTAGCTCAAGCAGATAGAGAATTGGTTGGTGGTATTCCTATAAATGAAACTAATATCACTGTTAAATCAATTACAGAAAATGTTATTACAACAAATGCTGGTACTTTGTGTAGCAATATGAAGTGGTTATCAGATGCTAAAGGTAAAAGTCAGAAAAAATCTTATATGCGTACAATTTGGATGCAAATATGCGCTGATTTATTTGATAAAGGCATTCGACCTTCTGAATTATATTGGTCATATCCAAGTGCTATGAATAGCAAGGATATTGGTGCTATGAAACAAATATATAACGAACTTAGAAGTACACCGATTGATGGAGTAGTTGTTAAGAGCATCAAAAATCATACAGAAAGTGAAGCTGTTTGTTCGTATGCAATGACTAAAGATGTTGCGCTTACAAAAAATAGATTATTTTTAGGTATAGATATTGGTGGTAGTACAAGTGATATTCTTATTTTAGGTCGCCCAAATGATTCTATTAAGCTGTTTTCTCAGTGCTCAATTAGAATGGCAGCCAACCATTTCTTTAAGGCAATAAACTCTTCGCCTCGTTTTAGACAATCGTTGCATAAGTTTCATGCATCACGAACTACAAATGTTAAGGTAATAAATATAGAAGATGTGATCAGTACTGACGCTAGTATTTATACAAGATCTCCGTATTATTTGAATAACGTTTTTGATCAGCTTAACGGTGCAACTGAGTTCACTAAATTTTATAATTCGTTAAACCAAGGTGTTCCATTTGTATTTGCATTACCAAGTTATGTAACAGGGATATTAGTGTATTATTCAGGGTTACTTGTGCGCAAAGCTATAAAAGATAATAATTTAGAAAACATTGATAATGTTCACATGAGATATTATGGAAAAGGAGGTAGAACCTTTGAATGGATATACAATGTTTATGAAGATGATGCACGTAGTTTTTACACCAAATGCTTTAGGGCAGGTTTTGGTAACGACACGATAAAGTTCAAATGTGATAATATCGATGACGAGGATAATTCAAGATTAGAGAATAAATCTGAAGTAGCGATGGGATTGGTTAATCTTAATAGTAATATTTCGGGTATCTATGAAGCTGATGAGGATGATATAAATGGAACACCTGTTGAATTTATGTCAGAAGTATTTGGTGAATGTGGATTCTCATACAATGTAGATGGTAAATCTGTAGAGATTGACGAGTTAGACATTGTAGATGGTAAATTCTATCAAACACTTAATAATCCATCTTCTTTTGAGAACTTCTTTAAGTTTATGTCCATATACACTAAATTCCTTGAGGTTACAGGCATTATTAACGAAATTAGTGATATTCAAACATTAAGAACAAAGAAAGATAGTATTGATAATGTAATGCAATTCTTTGACAATGATAAGGAATATAAAAAATATATTGATGAGTATAGAAATGCTGATAGCGATTCTAAACCATCATATAGAATGCCTATATTTATTGCTGAGGCATTATATTATTTAGAAAAGGTATTAATTCCTAACGTTTTTAATGAATAATGGAAGACTACATATTATTATATATTGATAATGATTATATTATACCTGTCATTGATACAGTAGCAGGAGATTTACATCAATATAAATCTAAAACAGACTCTCGATTGTGGCTCTATTTTAGAGAAGACTTGGATACAACTGATGTATTATTTGGACAGGATAATTACCGAGCAGCTCGCCTTAATAAGGCGGGCTATTTTGGTGATTATTGGAATAGACTAGAAAAAGATGATAATGTAACAATACACGGAACGTCAATACCTTATGTTGAGTTGGTTAAAGTTTCAGGTATTTTGTCATCTATTATCAAATGGTACGAATCAACCACTCAGAAATTAGCTATAAATATACCTGCTATATGTATTTTTTCTGACAGCATTTCAAATGAATCGCGTAAGATATTTTTAAATTTTCTTGCTAAAGAAAAATTTTCTATTCGATCTTACTCAAAGAATTTTAACTCGCTGGTTGCTGCTTATTGCGATAAAAGAATTTCAAGAGGATTTGGCAGTCGTATGATTTTTGTTAGTGCTTCAGGCAATGAGGTTCAATTATCAACTCTAATTTTTGATGATAATAGTTATACTGATTGCAGAGAGCCATTGAAAATTATGTATGATGGCGAAAATCCAATTCTTATGGCACTTGTCAAGCATGTTGTCGATAAGAATAATAGAGATAATGGGTTCTTAAGACAACAGCAAATAGAGGAGGAATATATATACCAAATGCAATTTGCACCAAATTGGTTTGCAAAAGCAAAAGATGTAGATGAAGAGGGCTCTTTCTTAATTGATTATCATTTATCTATCGACCAAGAAATTAAATACTCTTTAAATGTTAGCAAATCTTTTATTGTAAATAAACAAAAGGAGCTATCTAGACCAATAACAGATAAAATAGAAATATACTGTACACAGAATAACTTAGCCGATGTATCGCAATATGTTTATCTAGGCGACATTTTTGCTTCGGAAGAGATGTACCGTATATGTAGTAAATTTGCACCTCAAAAAAGTTCTTATATTTCAGTTAGTCATTATCCCGAAATTTTACATCTTTTTTTGAAGATGTATGGATTACCCTCTGAGCAGTTATCAAATTTTGATGAAGTTATGGAGTCTTGTGTTGCTGCACGTGAAGCAGCTAATGTATGGGTAGCTAATTCTGATATGATAAATGATATTTTGAGGAGAAGTAAACAGCTATCTAAAGAATTTAACGAGTATATCAATAAATTTGCCGATTCTCTTAAAGTTTTGTTTAAAAGTATAGATGTTGCATTATTAACTAGTGATTTTACATTGGCAAATTCTTTTGTAGACGAATTTAAAGATAAAAATCATTATTTAAAGAATTATATCCTGCAAAATATTACACCTTTAATCAATGAGGATCAATGTAATATTAATAATTATGAAAAAGTTGCAGCATATCAATCTGCTAAAAATGTTATTAATGAATTAACAAGAAATATTAACAGCATACTTGGAGCAAATGAGGTTTATGATAAAGCATCTAAATCAATCGAAGAAAAATTGGAGTTGATTGCTATGTATAAAGATCATTATCATATATACAGAAAGAAAAGGTCTGAGTTTGATAATGCTACAACTTTACTAGAGAAGCGCCAATTGCTAGAGGAGATGAAAGGTATCACAGGGGAGCAACTACCTGAAGATGTAAAAGATGTAGAGCCTGTAGTAGGTACGATTGATTATAGAATTGAATCTGAGAAGAAATTTTTAGGGCTAAAAAAAGAGGAATCATTGATAATAGATATAACCATTGGTGAAACACCCCTTCCTTATGCTTGTCTTTTATTAATTTCAGATAAAACTATTGTATCTTTCGATAGAACGTTGCCTAATTTTCCTATAGAAAAAGGCAGTGTAGGTACTGTTAGTTGTACATTTAAATTGCCGATAGCGAATTTTTCTAAAGCAGCTAAATTAATTGTCCGTATAATGATAGATACAGAAAAAGAAGAGTTAGTGGATATTAGCAAGATTAGTTTTAATAATTTATATATACAAGTGAAATAGTTATGAAAATATTATGCCCATTCTGCCTTCAAAATTTTGATAATTCAAAGGCACAACTTATTTGTAGTAATAGTTCAGGGAAATGTACTTTGTCTCCTACAAAAGAATTTAGTGCATATTGGGGCTTATCTGATGATGATATTACAGCACAGCACCCCCATATATATAAGGGAGGGCACTCTCTATTTGGTGGAGTAACTAAAATGAAAGATTGTCCTATTTGTGGAGATGATAGACCTGATTATGTTTGTCCACATTGTCATAATTCTCTCCCTAAAGATATGGTTCTATATGGTACTGATATAATACCAATTATTGGTGGACCTGCTGTCGGGAAAACATGTTATATGGTAGCTTTAATACATCAGTTAAATAAGTACGGATGGAGATTAAATTTGACCTCGTCTTTACAAAGTTTGTATGGTGGAGATGCTGCGAGAATATATGAAGGGATGCAAGAACAGCTTTTTAAAAATAAGGAAGTACTTGATAAAACACCAGTTAAGGTTGGTATAAATGCTCCGTGGTTTGTAAAAATAGAGCCTAAAGTTAAAAATAAAAAAGCAACACGTCCTACATACCTTATTTTTTATGATATTGCTGGTGAGCAATATCAAGATGCTAAGATAATGAAAATGCAGGCAGCCCCGATTAAACATGCATCGGGAGCAATTGTATTACTCGATACGTTTGATATTCCAAAAATGAAGGATATTAAAAAGAAATTGGGTATAGAAGATTCAACACAACATTTTAGTATTGAGAAAACTGTTGCTGAGTTGTGTGGACTATCAACTGAAAATAGAGTTTTAGAAGATAGCCCAATAGCTTTTGCATTTAGTAAAGCAGATGCTATACATCAATATAGTTCGGATCTTGGTGCATTTGGTCAGACGGTAGATCTAAACCAAAATAGTCTATTCATTGCACAGAAATATAAAACAGTAGGTTCTTTTAAGAATAATGATTTTAAGAAGTTTTTATTAGATTGCGAGCAAGTTAACGATGGGTTCTTAGCTGCATTAGAGGAGTGTGATATGCAACAATTAATCCATAATAATAGATGGGATCCAGAAAATATATGCTTTTTTGGTGTCTCTTCTTTAGGGCAAGATCCTGACCAATTTGGTATAATTGAGACGGAAACCATTACACCACATAGAGTTTTAGATCCATTGATTTGGATATTAAACAAACTCGGCAAGATAGAAATCCCAAAGTAATAACTATAAATTAATATACACACAAATGAAATATTATCAAATATTATATAATTCATCACAATCTCAACGTGATGGTGGTGTCGGTTTTGGTATTAGGGCTGTCTCTGATGATCTTCCAGAAGAATATATAGCTCCAATCGTGGCAGCTAAATATTTTGAAAATTATGAACTAGGGAGTTATTCTTCAGTTGGAGCAAAGGATCTATTCGAAAACCCTTCAAAAATTTTGAATTATCCGCTGCAATATTCCTATACTACGTTAAAAATAGCAGGTGGAAGATCTTTATATATACTTAAAAGATGTATTCCTCTCGGATTTGACTACGCATATTATAAATCAGGAGAAGCCACAAGACTAGGTAACTATGTAGTACATTTGTTAATATTCGAAGAGAAACCTCATTCTGGTATTTTCGATTTGTTGTATGAACAACCTGCACCAAACAGTGCTTATTTTATACCTAAACAGAGAGTTCCTGATTCTAGCAACGATGAATTGAAATGGCTAATGTTAGATAAGATGCCTCCTTTAGAGGCAACAACTAACATCTGTGTCGAAAGTATGAATCAATCATCAATAGATACACTAGCGTATAATATATTTTTTTCATATATCGAAGCTTTAAAGCAGAGGAAGGCTTTGATAGTGAAAATTGAGGATACGAATAAGAATATAGTGATTGCTGATTTATATCGTTTAATGGGTGAATATGCTCCTACAGTAACTTTTTCTTCAGGAGTCTATTCTCAAAATATCAGTAGTGCTATTAATATAACGTTTATTAATGAATACTATTCTTACCCACTTCCGTCTCAAAACCCTACTTTTATGGTGTGTGATGCAAAGGAGCTACCAACCACTAATGAATATGTAAAATATAATCAGCAATTATCGGCAGCTGTTAATAATGGCGATAATAGCTTATTGCATAAAATTAGTAAATGGTTATTATCAGAGGATTATCTTATTGTTAAAGATTGTGATGAGAAAACTTCTTTGTCGTTTTTCAATTATAGTCAAGATCCAGATAAATTTACAGTAGAGGATGCATGCGACATAAATATTATAAAACTTATTGCTAATAAATCATCTAACCAAGATGCATTGTTACTTAATAATAGATTGGCAGAATTATTATTAAATAAAATATCTGACGATAATATTATAGATGTATGTAATATTATGAATCTTATAAATGAGGTCAAGCAATTAGGTGTAAACATAGATGTTATAATTAATAAATGCAAACAAAAATGCTGTGATTACATTTTAGCAGCACCATCGCAGATGATTTTAATCTACGAAAAGACGAACAAAGAATCGTTTGATCTTTTTGTTGTTAAAGAAAGTTTTGTAATATGTGTGGATTTTATTGAAGATATGGATCTTATACCTCACATAAAAACTGTCTGGAAATATTTCTTTACAGACTCTTCAAAAGCTATAGATAAACTTTTATCGAGTCTCTTGTTAAAGGTTGAATGTAATGATTTAACATCTATTTTAAAGGATGCCAATTCAAATGCGCAAGAGCGTATATCTTTGTATGTAAAAGCTATCAATAAAGCCCCTAATTATATTAATGAGTTGTGGGATTTGGTAATTGCGGATTTGGGGAATTCTGTAAAAATTGATATTTTTAAAGTATTTGTAGAGCATTATGATAATCCAAGTTTTGCAAAAGTTTTCTATTTTGCGTTTAAAAACACATCAATCATTAAAGCTGAAGATGTTCTAAGTGTTAGTAACCGTTTGATGTTAGGTAATCCTGCTTATAAACAGATGCTTATAGATGAAGAAAAGAAGAATAAATTATATCCACGAATATTTGACAGCTTGTTAGGAGAGGTCTCTAAAAAGAGGTCAAACGATTTGATCAAGTTGATTGAAGATACTGTTTTAACACCATTTGCGAATACTATAGTAGAAACTGAAAATTGGCACATACTATCTGATTTACTCAATGGTAATTATGATAAACCCGAAAGGTTTTATGATATATCTAAAAAAATCAACGATAAGTGCTATTTTGAGCAAATAGCATATTTATATTTAGATTCTGCTTCTTCGACAAGTGTAATAGAAAAAATAGTGAAAGATTTGATTCGATTAGGTATTTTTAAGGAGGACACATATTTAAATAAGCATATAGTAAATTATAAAAACGCCAAACAGACAGATTGTATAGGTATTTATTTTAGATGCAAGGATATGTCATTTGAAGATGCTTATAAATTTAGAGAAGATACCTTGTTTTTTTATGAAGGCGAAGATGTTTTTCTAAAATATTATGAGAAAGAGTATAATTCATACCTAAGAAAGCAAAAAGTTAAAGGTTTTTTTAAAAACATGTTTTCTTCGTCAAAGAAAGAAGAAAAAGAAATAGGAGTAAAAGATAAAAGTAATAAAAAATAAAACTATGAAGAAGTTATTGCTAATATTGTGTGTTCTATTCCAGATGTTGCCTATAGCGGCAAAAGAATATGGAGATAATATCCATCAGGAATCTGTTCGTTATGTGGTTAATTGTAAGGCACTTAATGTGAGAAAATCTCCTGTAAGTGGTTCTGTAATGTTTACTGTTCGTAATGGAGATTATTTATATGGAAAGATGGACGCCTCTAATTGGTTGAAAATCAACGGTGGTGATTGGTACGTTTCTTCTAAATATTTGATAGCCCAAGACAATCCAAATTTTGGACAGGGAGCTTCTGACGATACCGAAGATGCGGTTGATATTGCTTTCACTTACAAAATACAAACGATAGTTAGGTGGTGTTTGCTCGGGGTTTGTATTATTATACTGTTTTTTATGTTTAGATTAAAGTGGGGATATTTTAAAAATATCTTTCAGCATGCAGGAGATTGTGAAAACGGGATGCATAGGAAATTTTACTATGATAAGCAAACTTATGGTGCAGTTATTATGTGTGTAGGTCTAATTTTAGGCACAATTTTGGCTGGTGTTCTAGCATTATTGTTGGTTGGTGGTACAGCATGGCTCATAATGGCTATTTTCTGGGTGATTTTGTGGGCAATAATAATTATTGGTTGGATATTGGCAGTAGGAGGATCTTTAGGTGCTGTACTTGGATTTGTCTCGAAAGAATTCGAGATCATATTGCCCTCAATTCCGTGTGCTATTGGTGGATTCGTAATTTTAAATTACCAAGATACTCTATCTGAACTAGGTAATACTGCATTAAATAATGGATTTACATTCTTAAAGCATATGTATATTGTAGATTTTGTGCGCGACCTATTCATAATATATTGGAAACCTGCAGTTATAATAGTTGCAATTCCTATTGTGATATTTGCGGCATTAGTTCTAATTAATTTGATTGTATCATGGATTTTTATGTTGGTAGAGTATATCGTGATGTCAAGATATAATATTAAAAATCCGTGTCCTGTATGTCAGCATGCGTCAGAACCTGCAATATATTTATCTGAAGGCGAAGAATTGCCAGTTAAATTGCATCCAGGAAAATATGGTGTGTTTAATGTTTTACACCCAACAACAAAGGCAAAAATGCCAACAATGTTATTTAATGGTAAAGGTAAATTATCGCGTAAGTGTAAGTGTTGTGGTGCTATTATTTCTGCGGATATGGGTACGGAGCGACATATAGCCCTTGCTGGTGTTGCAGAATCAGGTAAAACAACATTGGTTTATAGGATGATTGCATCTATGTTTAATAAATACCCTGATAAAATTAGTTTTACTGGTGATTTGAATAATAAGATAAAGACATACATAAAGAACGTTTCAAAAGCTGGTTACATAAATGATTTCCCTGACAAAACGCCTGTAGGTCAAATGCGTTCAATACAACTTAAAATTTTAAGAAATGTGGGTGTCGACTACAGACTTTATATTAATGATGTGGGTGGCGAGTTGTACAATATGTCTAGTGTGGATGTAAACGAAGCAAAGCAGATTGCTCAATTTGTAAGGAATATGAATACGATTGTGTTTATAATAGATCCTATGACTATTGATTTTACTGATTTCGATGTATCAGATGAATTTGGTAAATGGGCAACCAAAAATCAAACTGACAATATAGTTAAGATAAATATAGCAGATGCATTTTCAAGACTTAAACATTTAATGGAGAGTCAACAACTATCCTCTAAAGCTATCCGTAAGATTAATATGAATGTTGTATTGGTTAAAAAGGATATGGGTTATATACCAGAAGAGGTGGCAAATGATCAATCATTAATAAAATCATTCCTCCAATCAGAGATGGGTTTACATAGGCTTGTAAATGATATTGAAACTACATTTAATAGCAAGCATATAAGTTATATAGCTGTTAGTGCTATACGCAAAGATACAGATAGTGTTGACTGTGGTAACGTAGATAAATTAGCTTCTAGATTACTATCTCAGCTAGGTATTGAGCCTCAAAAATAATGATTTTATCATATGGCTGGGTTGTTGATATTTTTATCTTCTTTCAACTATTTAAGAAATTATTTAATTTATTGGTAAATAGTTGATCTGAGAAGAATTCAGTGTAAAGAGTTAAATATACTATTGGGTTGTATTTTTATTTAGAAATATACATAGCAATAGTATATTTTTTTATATTAGAGTGTCTCCATTAATTATATAGGGAATATATTGCTTTAATTGGCAGGGAATCAGATTAATATTAAGTGAAATCAATAAAGCCAGATATACAAAAATAAAATAAAAAATATTTCTTTGTAGTATAGTTAATTTTTACTACCTTTGCACTCAAATTAAAAATAGCAAACTGGAAATATTAAACCATTATGATTGAACGTTATAGCCGCCAGGTCATGCGAGATGTGTGGACCGAAGAGAGTAAATTTAATGCTTATTTAAAAGTAGAACTATATGCGAGTGAAGCGTGGAGCGAACTGGGCGTCGTGCCGAAAGAAGACTTGAAAAAGCTTTGGGCAGGCGCCTCTTTTTCTATCCCACGTATCTATGAGATAGAACAGCAAACTCGCCATGATATTGTGGCATTTACGCGTGCCGTGAGTGAAACTCTTGGTGAGGAGCGCAAATGGGTGCACTATGGCTTAACATCTACAGATGTGGTAGATACGGCTAATGGTTATATAATCAAACAGGCAAATGATATATTGCGCAAGGACTTAAACGAGTTTATTGAAGTGCTTAAAACACAAGCGATAAGATTCAAAAATCAACCTTGTATCGGTCGCACTCACGGCATTCACGCCGATATCACCTCGTTTGGACTTAAATGGGTGTTGTGGTATGCCGAGATGCAGCGCAATATGGAGCGTTTTGAGCGTGCTTGTCGCGATGTAGAGTGCGGTAAAATGAGTGGTGCAGTTGGTAATTTTGCTAACATTCCTCCATTCGTAGAGGAGTATGTATGCAAACAATTAGGTATCCAACACGCACTAGTCTCTACACAAGTAATCCAACGCGATCGCCACGCTAATTATATGTCTACACTTGCACTTATCGCCTCTAGCCTTGAACAGATGGCTATGGAGATACGCAGTTTGCAGCGTACTGAGGTGCACGAAGTGGAGGAGTCGTTTGGCAAAGGACAAAAAGGTTCTAGTGCAATGCCACACAAACGCAACCCAATTTCATCTGAAAATATTTGCGGCTGTGCGCGCGTGATGCGTGGTTATATGGCTACATTTTACGAAAATGTGGCTTTGTGGCACGAGCGTGATATATCTCACTCTGCTACAGAACGTATCATATTGCCAGATGCTACAATGCTATTGGATTATATGTTGGTGCGTTTCAAAGGTATACTAGAAAATATAGTGATTTTCCCAGAACAGATGCTAGAAAATATATATCGCACTCGCAAAGTGATATTTGCACAACGTGTGATGAATGCCTTGATAGAGAGAGGATTTGTGCGCGAGGAGGCTTACGATACAGTGCAACCCCTTGCAATGAAAGCGTGGGGCGAGGGCTTCGATTATCAACAACTACTATCTGAAAACGAAAAGGTGATGAGCTATATCACTAAAGAGGAGTTAGACAAATGTTTTACTCTCGACTACTATTTCTCGCAAGTAGATTATATCTATGAGCGCAATGGTTTAGTGTAAATTTGAACAGTTTTTGTTCTCATAATATTAATTTATTTTTTCGTCGGGGAGTTTTTATAAGTCCCCTTTACAAAATACAGAATAATAAAAAACAAAAAATATAAGCGTATGAAAATTGATGAAATTCGTACAGGTCTCACTTTTGATGATGTACTTTTAGTGCCTCAAGAGTCAAACATTTTGCCTTCGCAAATAAGTTTAAAGACAAGATTAACAAAGAATATCGAACTCAATATTCCGATTGTTAGTGCTGCAATGGATACAGTAACCGAATCAAATTTAGCTATTGCAATAGCACGTGAAGGCGGTCTTGGATTTATCCATAAAAATATGAGTATTGAAGATCAAGCAATGCAGGTTGATTTGGTAAAAAGATACGAAAGTGGTATGATTGCCAACCCGATTACGCTTAGTCCATCAAGCACATTGCTCGATTGCGAAGATATTTTGCATCGTTATCGCATTAGCGGTTTGCCTGTGGTGGCAGAGGATAAAAAGCTGTTAGGTATCATCACCAACAGAGATTTAAAATATCTTGTAAGAGACGAAACGCCAGTAAGCGAGGTGATGACCAAAGATAATTTGGTTACCGCGCCAATTGGTACATCGCTACAAGATGCAAAGAAAATTTTGTGGGAAAATCGTATAGAAAAACTACTTATCGTAGACGATGAATATCGCCTTGTGGGTTTAATTACTAGCAAAGATATTGATAATGTGGTTAATTACCCTAACGCTTGTAAAGATGCTCGCGGTCGTTTGCGCTGTGGCGCAGCAGTTGGTATTAGTGATGATATGATGGATAGAGTAAGAGCATTGGTAAAAGCAGGTGTTGATATTATCACACTTGATAGTGCTCACGGACACTCGGCAAATGTAATTAATGGCGTGCGCAAAATTCGTGCCGAATTTCCTAATTTAGATATAGTAGCAGGTAATATCGTAACAAAAGAGGCTGCTGCAGCGTTGATTGAGGCAGGTGTAGATTGCCTAAAAGTAGGTATCGGTCCTGGTTCTATCTGCACTACTCGTGTAGTGGCAGGTGTTGGTGTTCCGCAGATGACAGCGGTTGCAGATGTGGCTGCATATTGCAAAGACAAAGGCATTTGCGTAATTGCCGATGGTGGTATCAAATTCTCTGGTGATATTGTAAAAGCAATTGGTGCAGGGGCTGATTTAGTGATGCTTGGCTCATTGTTTGCAGGTTGTACAGAGAGCCCAGGCGAAGAGCTTATTTATCAAGGACGTAAATATAAAGTTTATGTTGGTATGGGTTCGTTGGCAGCTATGCGTCGTGGTTCGGCAGATAGATATTTCCAATCAAAAGATACAACAGCTAAAAAACTTGTACCAGAGGGTATTGAGGGTCGTGTAGCGTTCAAAGGTTCTGTATCTGACACAGTGTATCAACTTTGTGGAGGTATGCGTTCGGGTATGGGATATTGTGGTACCCCAGATATTCAAAGTCTTAAAGAAAATGCGGTTTTTGTGCGTATCACCAATGCAGGTTTGCGCGAGAGTCATCCGCACGATGTGGATATTACTGTAGAAGCACCAAACTATACAAACTAATAATTACAGGGGACATATATAAACTACCTTACATAGAGAAATTATAGCAGTTTCTCTCCTTATATAATATGAATTACGATAAAATTTTAGTGCTCGACTTCGGTAGTCAGTACAACCAACTTATAGCTCGTCGCATTCGTGAGATGGGTGTGTTTAGCGAACTTCGTCCGCATGATATTACAGCAGAAGAGATTGCAGCAATACCAAACGTAAAAGGTATCGTATTTAGTGGTGGACCCAAAAGCGTATACGAGGCAGATGCTTTCAATTGCGACCCGAAGATTTTCTCGATGGGCTTACCTATTATGGGTATCTGTTATGGTATGCAACTCACAAGTCAGTTCTATGGTGGAATAATTGAAAAAGGAACTACCAAAGAGTATGGCAAAATGGCTGTGCATGTAGAAGATGATTGTTTGCTGTTCAATGCATTGCCTACCACACAAGACGTTTGGATGAGTCATGGCGATCACGTGGCACAACTGCCTGCTAACTTCAAAGTGGCAGCTAAAAGTGGTAACGGATTAATTGCAGCAGCTTATAACGCTGAATTAAAAACATATCTAGTACAATTTCACCCAGAGGTGCGAGGTTCGGTATATGGTATAGAAATTATATCAAACTTCGTATTCAAAGTGTGCTGTGCCGAGAAAAACTGGTCGATGGAGAGTTATATCGATATGCAAATCAAGCGTATACGCGAGCAGGTAGGCGATCGTAAAGTGTTGTGCGGATTGAGTGGGGGAGTAGATTCTACCGTGGTGGCAGTGCTTATCCATAAAGCAATCGGAGCGCAACAAACTTGTATGTTTATCGACCACGGTATGCTCCGCAAAAACGAGGGCGAACAGGTAATGGATATGTGCGGTTCATTGTTTGGTATGAACGTGGTTCGTATCGATGCTCGCAGTCGTTTTTTAGATAAACTAGCAGGAGTTAGTGAGCCAGAGCGTAAACGCAAAATCATTGGTAATGAGTTTGTTTACTGTTTCGATGAGGAGAGTAAAAAACTTGGAGATTTTGATTTCTTGGCACAAGGTACATTATACACTGATGTGATTGAGTCGGGCACAAAAACAGCACAAACCATCAAGAGTCACCACAACGTGGGAGGATTACCAGAAGATATGAATTTCGAGTTGGTAGAGCCATTGAACGTACTATTTAAAGATGAAGTGCGTGTATTAGGCGAGGCACTTGGCATACCATCAGATATCGTTTGGCGCCAACCATTTCCAGGTCCAGGTCTAGCAATCAGAATTATAGGTGATATTACCGAACCAAAACTACATATCGTGCGTGAGAGCGATGCAATCTTGCGCGAAGAGATAAAAAAAGCGGGTCTTGACCGCGAGATTTGGCAATATTTCACAGTACTTACAAATTTGCAAAGCGTTGGAGTAATGGGAGATGAGCGCACATATGATTATGCACTCGGCATTCGTGCCGTTACCTCAATTGATGGAATGACAGCAGATTGGGCGCGTATCCCATACGATGTATTAGATATTATCTCGCGCCGTATAGTAAACGAAGTGAAAGGTATCAACCGTATAATTTATGATATTACATCAAAACCACCAGCAACTATCGAGTGGGAGTAATCAAACAAGGTAACTATAAAATTTCTAAAAAATAAACTAAACATATGAGTAATACATTAGTAGTAGTAGGTATTCAATGGGGTGATGAAGGTAAGGGTAAAATGACCGATTATCTTGGTCAATCAGCCGACGTAGTAGTTCGCTATCAAGGAGGTAATAACGCAGGGCACACAATTACATTTGGTGGCAATAAATATGCACTGCAATCTATTCCATCAGGTGTTTTTAATCCACATATCAAAAATGTAATGGCAAACGGTATGGTTATCAACCCTAAAGCTGCATTGGCAGAGTTAGAGGGGTTGCGCCAACGTGGAATTACTGATTTTCAACTCTTTGTCTCTGATCGTGCAGCTGTTATTATGCCATATCATATTGCACTAGATGGTGCTTACGAGGCATTAAAAGGCGGAAAAGAGATTGGTACAACTAAAAAAGGTATCGGACCAGCATACGCTGACAAATATAGCCGTGTGGGTATTCGTATGGGCGATTTGCTCGATAAAGAGTATTTTGCAGATAGATTGCGTGATGCACTAGTGCAAAAAAATATGGAACTCAAAATGTTAGGTCTCGAAGAGATGGATTTCGATACATTATATCCAGAGTATCTAGCATATGGAGAGGCATTTAGACCATATATTTGCGACACCTCAATACTGTTGAATAAAGAGGTAGAGGCAGACAAAAAAGTGTTGTTTGAGGGAGCACAAGGAGTGATGCTTTGCATCGAAAACGGTACATATCCATTTGTTACCTCGTCTAGTCCAACAGCGGCTAGTGTGCCACTTGGTTCTGGTTTAGCCCCTCGCTATATCCAAAACGTATTAGGCATCTGCAAATCATATACCACACGTGTTGGTGCAGGACCATTCCCAACAGAGTTAGATGGCGAGTTGGCTCACTACATTCGTGAGCGTGGTCATGAGTATGGCACTGTTACTAGTCGTCCTCGTCGTATCGGTTTCCTCGATGCTGTAATTTTGCGCCATGCTTGTCGCATTTCTGGTATTAACTATCTAAGTATGATGCTTTTTGATGTACTATCTGGTGTAGAAACTCTTAAGATTTGTACTGCATATGAGTTAGACGGAGAGGTGATAGATTACGTGCCATCTGTACTTGATCAACTTAGTCGCTGCAAACCAATCTACACAGAGATGCCAGGTTGGACAGAAGAGATTACAGAAGTACGTTCTTACGATGAATTGCCAGAAACAGCAAAAGCATATCTAGCTAAAATCGAAGAACTTACTAACACAGAAGTGGCGATAGTAAGCGTAGGACCAGACCGCACACAAACTATTATTAGAAAAGAGATTTTTTAATTTGCACTAACATTCTGCGGGAGTAAAAATGCTCCCGCAGAAAAATATAATTATTAACGGGGGTGCGATTTTACTTGTAAAATTGCTGAGATTATACCCATTGAACCTGATTCGGATAATGCCGACGAAGGGAAGGTGAATAGTTTTCCGCTATTTTTTGCATCCCGCAATTTTTTTACATTAATGAATAATGATTTATTCAACATTAAGAGATATAATGCCGAAAAGGTCTATATCTCTGGTGAACTTCACCCGATAAAGGTGGGTATGCGCAAAATCTCCCTTGCAGGAGATAACTCTATCACAGTTTACGACACAACTGGCTCATACACAGATGAGGGCTATGTGGTAGATACAGCAAAAGGATTGCCCGCTGTGCGTAAAGAGTGGATTGATAGACGCCTAAAAGAGTATGGCGAACACAGAACTCAACTCTGGTTTGCTCGTCAAGGTATTATTACCGAAGAGATGGAGTATGTGGCAATACGTGAGAATCAAGGATTGTCGGAAGCTGAGAGAGAGGGGTACGCTATCACCCCCGAGATAGTGCGTGACGAGATTGCTGCAGGACGAGCTATTATCCCTGCAAATATCAACCACCCAGAGAGTGAGCCAATGATTATCGGTTCTAAATTCCTAGTAAAAATCAATTCAAATATCGGCAATTCTGCTCTCGGCTCTTCTATCGACGAAGAGGTGGAGAAGGCGATGTGGTCGGTGAAATGGGGTGCTGACACCGTGATGGATTTGTCCACTGGCGAGGATATCAATCAAACTCGTGAGGCTATTTTGCGTAATACCCCAGTGCCAATTGGTACAGTGCCAATGTATCAGGCACTCGAGAAGGTGAACGGCGCAATCGAGGATTTAACGTGGGAGGTGTTTGAAGAGACACTATACGAGCAGTGCGCACAAGGGGTGGACTATTTCACCATTCATGCAGGTATTTTGCAAGCGCATATCCCAGCAGCCGTAAAACGTGTAACAGGTATCGTGAGCCGTGGTGGCTCTATTATGGCAAAATGGATGTCTATCAACAAAAAAGAGAATTTCCTTTATACTCATTTCGAAGATATATGCAAGATATTAAAGCAGTATGATGTGGCATTTTCGCTTGGTGATGGTCTGCGCCCTGGCTCTATTGCAGATGCTAATGACTCGGCACAGTTTGGCGAGCTCGAAACGCTTGGCGAACTCACAAAAATTGCACTCAAACACGATGTGCAGGTAATTATCGAAGGTCCTGGTCACGTGCCAATGCACCTTATCAAAGAGAATATGGATAAGCAGATCGAATGCTGTAATAGTGCTCCATTTTATACATTAGGTCCGTTGGTTACGGATATTGCACCAGGATATGATCATATTACATCTGCAATTGGTGCTGCGATGATAGGGTGGTATGGCACAGCAATGCTCTGTTATGTTACTCGCAAAGAGCATCTTTCTCTACCCAATAAAGATGATGTGCGTGAGGGGGTAATCACCTACAAACTAGCAGCGCATGCAGCCGATTTGGCAAAAGGACACCCAGGCGCAAAACATCGTGATTTGCAGATGAGTAAGGCGCGCTATGCTTTTAATTGGAGAGATCAATTTAATCTATCGCTCGACCCAGAAACAGCTGCCAAATACCACGTGGAGATGATGAAGAATAAGACAGGAGATATTGATTTTTGTTCTATGTGTGGACCGCATTTTTGCGCTATGCGTATCACAAAATCAATCGACTCTGACGATTAACTTTTTATAGACCCATATAATTACTACTGAGATTACTCACTTTTAGGTATTGTGGTATATGTAAATGTATAGTACTTTTGCATCAGAAATTTAGCAAACGCATATTTATATATGCATAGATTAATTTTAGTAGTAGTATTAATTAGTTTAAATACCACCGTATGAGCAGGGATGCTAATACGGTGGTTTTCTATATAGGGGTGTGAGAAACTGCAATATGTTAGGAGTACTCGTATACAAAAATTAGCCCTAGCCGAATTTCACAATCAGGCTAGGGCTTTCCAACTTAATTATATATTTATCTAACTTCTATAATACATATCCAAAACAGTATACCGCACACAACAGCCCCACCAAA
>JAWXTU010000025.1:0-26014 GCA_044433285.1 bacterium
ATACTTTTTTTCCATTCAGCAAAGTGAAAGGGAGATTTTTTCTCTCTTTCCTTTCTGATAAAATAATTATCTAACTATCAACACTTCACAGGGTGTTGCATTTATAAGTTGAATTTAAGTAATAAAATGAGAGAGAATAAGAAAAATAGAAAAATGTTAGAAATACTATTACTTATTGCTAGTATTTCACTTATTTTGGGGGTTACTGTTGAGGTAGTTTTGGGTGATAAATCTCACTTTTCTTCATGGTTTGTAACTTTACAGTTTGTCGTATGTTTAATCTTTTTAGCATATTTTTTTATAGGATTGTCTGAGTCAAAATCGCCGCGACGATACATTATGCGTAATTTGGTGTTTCTTATACTCTCTATACCATATCTGAATATTATGATGTGGTTTATACCCAATTGCGATAGAACAACATTTATGATTGCGGGGGCGTCTCCTGTTATTCGCTCTTTATTGGCAATATCAATTATTCTGCGATGGGCAATTAGAGGTAATACAGCCAAGAGTCTATTTTTTGCCTATATTTTAGGTGTTATTCTTTTTACTCATCTCTCTGCTTTGCTCCTCTATTATATCGAGTATGGGATTAATCCAGATCTTACAAAATTTGGCGATGCAATATGGTGGGCATGGATGGGTTTATCAACTGCAGGAGCTCATCTAGTGCCAATTTCTACAGTCGGACGTGCATTAGGGGCTATCTTGCCAATGATGGGAATGATGATACTTCCGATATTCACTGGATATATTATCTCTATTCAAAAAACGAGAATTTCTAAAGTCTAAATGAAATATTGCAAAATAACGTTAATTTTCTTAACTTAAATTAATTATTTTATTTTATTGATAATTAGCTAATTATAGTTTTTTTGTCTATTTTCTTTTGGATAACACCTATTTATATAAGAAAATTGTTGTAAATTTGCACCCGAGTTTGATTTTTAATAACAGCTCGTTTAGGTATCTAAGCATAGCATAAATTATTGATTATGAATAAATTATTTATTTTATTGTTACTGTTTTCAACACTATTTTCAACAGTTTCGGCTAAATCTTCTGATGATTCATCGTCTGGAGATGTTTTAGTTGATGCGCAGTCGAATAACTCTACATTGCAAGATATTAAAGTTGGAGGAGAAACATTAGTCGGTTTTGCTTCTGATGTATACGAATTTTATGTAGAGTTACCCCAAAATACCACGGTATTGCCTCCCGTTGAATTTACACTATCTGATGATTCAACACAAAAAGGTTATCTTACCACAGCAGGTGTAGAGGGTGATACCAAAATCACCGTAATGGCAGAAGATGGCTCTACTGCTATATACACAATTCATTTCTCTACGTATAAATCATCTAACGCTGCATTGTCAAATATCTATGTTAATGATGCCGAAGTCTCTTTAGACGAATTTGACGATAACAATTCGATTACGGTGGATGTTGCTCCAGGTGCTTCTTTATCCGTAACTTACGAGCGTGGCGATGAGTGGCAATCTGTTGCAGTTGCTGACGCTGGATATAATGGTTCTGAGATATTGGTTGTGGCTCAAGATGGCACAACTAATAAATATTATATCAACTATAATGTGTTGCCTGATACAATTACAGAACTTTCTGATATTCAAATTTACGATGGCTCTTCGTTTGAGTCAGTAGTAGGATTTAGTGCTGATGTTGAGGTGTATAGTTACGAGCTAGCGTGGAAAACGGCTACTGTACCTGCAATTAATCCAGTGTTATCGGATAAAGGACAAACAGCCTTGGTCGAGTATGGCGCTGTTAACGATACTACATTTATTACGGTTACAGCCGAAGATGGAGAGACTACTCAAGTTTATAAGGTGGTATTTCCAGTCGAGAAATCTACAGTTTCAACTCTCTCTCAAATATATGTAGATGGTGTGGCTAGTTTAGATTTTGAATCTACCCAACTAGATTATTATATTGATGTGCCTTATGGTACAACACAATTGTCAACTATTACTTGGGATTTGGGCGAGGAGATAGATGGAACAGTGGCAAAAGGGGAGGTTGTTGCATACAATGCAGGTAATATATTTACCCCATCTACTGTTACCGTGCTTGCCGAAGATGGTGTAACTTCTACTGTCTACACAATCAACTATAATGTGGCATACCCTGCTAATGATGCAACATTGTCATCAATCTATGTAGATGGAGTGGAGTTGTCAGATTTTAATAAGGATATTCTTAATTATAGTATTCAATTGCCATATGGAACAACAGATTTTCCTGCTATCACATACTCTAAAAGCTCATCATCGCAGAGTGTCTTGGTGAAAAAAGTGGGTGGCATTAACGGACAGGCTGAAATTACTGTATTGTCAAATAATTCAGAGGGTGATGAGGTTACATATGTAGTAGATTTTTCAGTAAGTGAAACAGTTACAACTACATTCACCTCTGTAATGGTTGATGGAGTAGGGTTGTCGCGGTTTGAACCTACGCAATCAGCTTATATTATCCCAGTTACATCCCAGCCAACAATCACTTACACTTACGATAATGCCACTTTAAGTGCAACTGTATTGACTAGCAATACTAATATGTATCAAGTGAAGGTGTACAATCAAAATGATGCGACTGACTTTGCTATCTATTCGTTTTATTACCACTACACTAGTGATGTAATACCTAATGCAAATTTTGAAGATTGGACAACTGCAAAATATAATAGCGCAGCAAAACCTACAAGTTGGGCTGTACCTGCTGATGGTGATGATAGTCATACAGTATTGTGGAATACATATAAAACAGGTTCAGAGGTTACAAAATCGACAAAAGATGGTTATGCTGTTAAATTATCAACAATTTATGAATGGAATACTATCGCAGGTTCTATTCCTGGTCTGATGACTCTTGGTTCATTATCATTATCATTAAAAAGTAGTAATAATTCCACTTTATCATGTAGTGGTTCAATCGATTTTCGTAATACTCCTGATAATGTGTATGTTGATTATAAATCTGCTGCTAGTACAAGAATGGATAACTGGCGTTTACTAGTAACAATGGGAGACGGTAGTACATCTGTAACTACAACTTATAACGGAGATTTTGACGATACATCTAACTGGCGTTCTCTTACTCAACCAATCTCTTATGGTTCGTTGAGTGAAATTAAGAAGATGAATATTATAATAAATTCAGCAGAGACAGAAAATCCAAGCTCTATGGCTACTACTGCAGGATATGCACAGACATCAACCCTCTATGTGGACAACCTTGCATTCCAATATAGCAACCTCTTATCAGCTATAACAATAGATGGTCAAGCAATTTCTGGATTTAGCTCAACTACATACAGTTACACTGTAGCACGTGATGCAGATGCACAAGGTGTGCCTACTGTGGCAGTAACAGGGGCGGTAGCTGACCAAGAGCACCAAATCTCCATCTCTGATGAAGATGCCAATCGCAGTCGTGTAGTAACTATATTATCTATTGCCGAAGATGGTTCGGAGGTTACATATACAGTAAATGTTACTCGTGCACAATCAAGCAATACAGCATTGAATAACGTTACTGTTAATAATATACCGTTGTCGGGCTTAGGTTCTACAATATCAGAATATAATTTCACGGTAGAGGCTCTCAATCGCTTTGTACCGAATATGGAGGTAGAAGCGGCTAGTGAGTATCAAATAATTAGTTATACAGTAGCAGGAGATAAAGTCTCTATTAATGTTACAGCAGAAGATGGCACAACAGCTACTTATGTAATAAATTTAGTAGAAGATGCAGTTGGCGAAGCAAGATTGACAAATATCACGGTTGGCGGTCATTCCGAAATGGTCTTTAACGCAGCAACCAACGATTATGCAGTTACTCTTGAATATGGCGCAGTATTGCCAGCTATTGAGTTTGAGAAAATGATGGATACTCAAAGTGTATTGTTGACAGTTGCAGATACTACAACTCTTTTGGTAACAGCACAAGATGGTGTTACAACCACTGAGTATAGAATTCTATTTGATTATGTGCCATTCCCAGCGTCTGGTGTTCTAACCGATATTAAATTAAATGATGTTTCGCTTTCTGATTTCGTTTCAGACAACTACACTTATCAAGCAATGGCAGATGATGATAACTTGTGGCAATTTACAGCTGGTTCAATCACAGATAGAGTATCGCAACTGTTTACATATTCTAGTCTCGAATTGACGGTAGAGGGTGATGATGTTTCTACTTCAACTTATACTGTTGCATTAACTCATACCTACACACCACCTAGTTCAGATGCATCGCTTACCACCTTGCAACTAAATGGAGAGGAATTGAGCGAGTTCTCGTCTGAACTATATAATTACGAATATACAATCGAGCGTGGCGATTACCCATCTCTATTAGCGCGCAGCGCAGACGATGCAACGCTATCTGTAGAATATACCACATCCGACAGCGGAGCAAATGAGTTTGTATATACATCTACAAGTGAAGATGCTAATAATTCAGCATCAACGACAGTAGCATTTACTACAGCATTAAATACAGAAGTAGCATTGTCTGATATTCTAATTAATGGAGCATCATTGCAAACTCTTACAGATACATATTCAGCATCAGCTGATTTTGATGCCGAAGTGGTAGAATATGATATTGTATTATTCAGCGAAACTCCAAAAATATTGCAACCGTCAATGCCGTTAATATCTTATGTAGCGGGTGCTTACGGACAGAGTATCTTGTTGGAAAAAGGAGAATTAAATACAACTACATCTATTACCGTAACATCAGAATCTGGTGCAACTCGTACATACGAACTCAATTTTACAGCGCAAAAATCTTCAGATGCATCTTTATTAATGATATATAACGATGGTGTTGCTATTGATGGGTTTAATACAGATTCATTAGAGTATTATATTGATCTTCCAATAGGAACGGAATATCTTCCAGAAATATCTGTACTAGCAGGTGATGATTGGCAAACAACCTCTATTGCAAATATAGGTGGCGAAGTAAATGATACAACCACAATTACCGTAGTGGCTGAAGATGGTGTAACCACACGTAGTTATATAATCTACTTTACACGTCTACTATTAGAGGATAACACATTGCAAATGATTACCCTTGATGGTGATGATTTGGTGCTCGAAACAGATGAATATACAGCCTCATCTGCATTTGATGCAGATGTTAGACAATATACAATCACATTGCCAGTGGGTTCGCGTATGCCATATCCTACGATAGGTTGGGTTGAGTCGCATTATCTACAAACTATTACTAGTACTACCGACGAAGATACAGGTAGCGTAACAATTACAGTTACCCCAGAAGATACAGCTTTCATCGATACCTATCAAGTAGATTTTATCGTGCTCAAGTCAGAAAACGACACATTGTCAATGATAGCAATAGATGAGGTAGATTTGCAAGGTTTTTCTCCTTCGATATTTGATTATACTGTAGATTTACCAGCCACAACAACAGAAGTACCAGTTGTAGAGGCAGAGGCAGGCGATCAATGGCAAACAGTAGGGGTTACCCAAGCAGATAGTGTAAACGGTAAAGCTGTAATAGATGTAGTGGCGGAAGATGCACAATTTAGTAATACATATACCATACAGTTCAACCGTATTTTGTCGGATGTTACAGCATTAAATGCGATTTTGCTTGACGGAATAATTCTTGATGGTTTTGATTCTAGTGTATATGTATATGATATTATGTTACCAATTGGATCAACTAAAACGCCTATAATTACAGTAGAAGCAGGAGATGTTTATCAAATAGTATCGATAGATAGTGCAGGTTTAACCTTACCTAATGTAATTAGCGTAACAGCAGAAAATGGCGATGAACAGACTTATACAATCAACTTTACAGTTGAGAAATCGCATGATGCAACGCTTCAATCTATTTTTGTTGGTGGTGAAACTCTTGTCGGGTTTGATAGTAATATATATAATTATGTTGTTCAAGTGCCTTACGGTTCGGTCGATGTGCCTATCGTATCATATTCAGCATCTCAACCAACTATCCAAACTGTAACCTTAGTGTCAGCTACCTCTCTATCAGATACAACATCTATTACCGTTGTAGCAGAAGATGACACAACATCAATTATATATAATGTAGCATTTGAGATACAAAAAAGCAGTGATGTACAACTCAATAGTCTTGGTATAGGAGATAGTCTATTTGTTGATTTTAATTCTCATGTATATTCATATGTAGTTATGATTCCTTCGGGAACTGCAATTGAGGATTACCCAACCAAAAATGATGTAATATTCGAGAAGAAGATGGAGGGGCAAGTTGTAACTGTAGAGCAAGAGGATGCAACAGAGGTTATAATAACAGTAACAGCAGAAGATGGAACTCAAGCAACATATACAATTGTATTTGAACTAATCTTATCTTCAGATGCATCTTTATCGATGATATATAAAGATGAAGTAGCTCTGGATGGTTTTAGTGCAGATGTTTTAGAGTATTATGTAACTCTACCAATTGGTACTGAGGTTACCCCTGAAATTACAGTTGAAGCAGGTGATGAAGATCAAACTATAACTATTGTAGATGGTGGAGTAAATGATACAACCACAATTACAATAGTGGCTGAAGATGGAGTTACGACCAATGTATATAAAATTTACTTTGCACGTCTTTTGTTAGAGGATAATACATTGCAAATGATAACACTTGATGGTGATGATTTAGTGTTGTCAACCGATGAGTATACAGCCTCATCTGCATTTGATGCAGCTGTGAGACAATATACAATCACATTGCCAGCAGGCTCGCAAATGCCATATCCAACAGTTGGTTGGGTTGAATCGCACAACTTACAAACCATCACTAGTACCATCAATGAAATTACAGGTAGTGTAACCATTACAGTTACCCCAGAAGATACAGACTTTATCGGTACTTATAAAATAGATTTTGTAGTTGCGAAATCTCACGATGCAACACTTCAAGCTATTTTTGTTGATGGAGTAGCATTGGAAAGCTTCGATTCGGATGTATATGAATATGAAGTTACTGTGCCAGAGGGGACAGTCGATGTGCCAGTGGTTACATATATGGCATCGTTGCCATTGTTGCAAACAGTTACCATTGTAGAGGCAGCAACATTGTCTGATACAACATATATAACTGTTGTAGCAGAAGATGCAACAACAATTGGATATAAAATTTCATTTACATTCCCTAAGAGTGATAACTCATATTTGAGCTTGATCTTGTTAAATGGGTTTGGACTTCAAGATTTTTCGGCAACAACATTTGAGTATACTTACTATTTGTATATCGGCGAAGCAATTCCAGAGATTATGGGTGTAAAATCAGAGGCAGCACAAACGATAACATATTCGCTAGCTACAGCCGTTAACGAAACATCTCATATCTACGTAACAGCAGAAGATGGTTCAGTCAGTGATTATAGCATTCTGTTTAAATATTCTTCAGTGGTTACAGATGCAGATGCAGTCTATTCTGCAGATGCAGTTACTTGGTCTGATTTAGGCAATGGAAACTATTTAGCTTCTTCTGCTATCGATGATGTTAAAGTGATGATTTATACATCGCAAGGTGTACTGTTAAGAACCGAATCTTTGTCACGCAATGAAGATGCTAGATTGACATTCAACAGAAAAAATGCCTTTTATGTATATGTGTTCGTATATAAAAATCAAGCAATATTAAGTGGTAAATTTATCTATTAATAGATAATATCATATACAATCCTTTTGTGTTACATTTTATTCAGTCTCATTGTAAATTTTATGTTTACAGTGGGACTGAATTATATTGTGAAAATTCGTTAATATCTTCACATTAATTTAACTGTTTTATTTTGTTGATAATCAATATATTGTGAATTTATCCATATTTTTTTTGAACTTTATACCTATTATATAAAAAAAAAGTTGTAAATTTGCAATGACTTTTTTTTAAAAACAACAGCATGTTTAGTTCGCTAAACATAGCAAAAAATATTGGTTATGAGAAAAATAATTACTTTATTGATGCTGTTTTTTACTCTGTTTTCAACAGTTTCAGCTCAACAACTTACTAATTCAACTTTTGATACTTTTCAATCGGATGATTTAAATGATATTGGATACCGTCCGACTGGATGGTATGCTGCTAATGTGAATAGAACAGTTGTGGGTGTTACAGCATCTGCTTCTATGTTGTCTTATGAGAGCGGTCGCACAGGTAATTGTGTAAGAATGGAGAGTGAGTGGGTAGGTGCTGCGGGTATTGGATCCAATTCCCCTATGTGGATCTCGCTTGGGCAGCCTTGGAATTATGTTAGTGGGTTGAGTACCTCAGGAGCAACTGCTGGCACAGATGGCGGACTCGCTTTTACTTATCGTCCTGATACTTTAGCCGTGTGGATTAAGCGTGATTATTCAACACAAGAAGATGCAAATATTGTAGTCTATTCTTGGTCGGGCACATCAAAGGGTAGTAGCTATATGGCTCTGGGTGGTAGCTGTACATCTACTGGCGATCACTACGATGAAGAGTCAGATATTCGTTTGGCTTATGATGCAAATGTTTGTGGTACATCCGTTACTGCCACTCAAATTAGTGAAGGTAGTTGGCGCAGTAGTGCAAAATATACCGATTGGACAGAAATTAAAGTGCCAATCGCATACCTTACAAATGATGTTCCAGATAAAATAAACGTAATTATTTCAGCGTCTAACTATCCAAACTTCCGTTCTAAAAATGTTGAATCAGGTTCAATCCTTTATGTTGATGACTTAAGTCTTATCTACAGCTCAAAAGTGCACGATCTATTGCTCGACAATCGTTCTATGTCGGGTTTCTCGCAAGATCAATATACCTACAATTACGAACTAGGTGCAACTGCAACCAAAGTGCCAACTATCACTCTCAAACGTAGCGGTCGTCTGTTGTCATCTTCTGAATACACAATCAGTTATGGCGCAATTGGCGAGGCAACAACTATCACTGTTAAAGCTGAAGATGGGTCATCTACAACAACATACACCGTAAACTTTGCTGCGCAACTTTCAACTAATCCTCGACCTGCCGATATATTGATAGATGGTGAGTCGGTAGCAAATTTTAATAATTACGTATATACGTACAACGTAGAATTGCCTTATGGCACAACAGAAATACCTACTATTACTATTGATCCTGCCGAGAGCGGTCAGACCTACACGGTTACAGCTCCAACTTCATTGCCAGGTAGTGCCGTGGTAACTGTAATTGCTGAAGATGGCACTACATCACAATCATATACAATTAATTTTACACTCGCATCTTTAACAGATAACACACTTACTGATATTTCGGTAAATGGTATTACTGTAACGGGGTTCGCCTCTACAACAAACAATTACACGGTCGAATTACCAGTTGGTACTGTAGATGACCCTATAGTCACATACACCACTGCGTATCCAGATGAGCATACAATTGTTGTAGATAATCAAGGTTTGAGTGGCGGAGTAACAATATCTGTAACTCCTACAGGCACAACACTTACTCGTGTTTATCGCCTCACATTTGTTATCACTGCATCTACATATAGCTATTTGCAATCAATTACAGTAGATGGTGTGGAACTAGAGGGTTTTGATCCAACCACTCTCACATATAGTGTAGCTCTGCCAGTGGGTACAGCCGAGTTGCCTGCAATTGCTTGGGAACAAGGTGACGCTTACCAAACAGTAACTGCGGAATATGGCGGTACTGATGGTACAACACGTATTACAGTGGTCTCTCAATCTGGTGCGATATCTATATATCGTATCACATTCTCAACTGAGCAATCGTCTATCTCTACTCTTCAAAATATATATTTGGATGGTGTGGCATTAGATGGTTTTGATGCAGCCACAACAGAATATACGGTGAGTCTGCCAATAGGCACAACAACCGAGCCTACCATCACTTGGGTGGTAGGAGATAGTTACCAAACTGTTAGTTTTATTTTGGGTGGTCTTACATCATCATCTCGTATTATAGTTAAGGCTCAAGATGGTACAACTACTACATATACAATATCATACGTGGTTGAACAGTCATCAAACTCTACATTAAATTCGATAGAACTAGATGGTATCGAACTAGATGGATTTGATGCTTATATCACCTCATACGATATTACACTTGATCGCGGTACTACCACATTGCCTACCATCACGTGGGTGGCAGGTGATAGTTATCAAACGGTGCGTAAAGTAGAGGGTGGTGTTAGCGGTACTACTACAATCACCGTAAAATCGCAGACTGGCGAAACAACAATATATTATCTCAATTTCAGTGTAGAGGTGAACAGTAATGTTAGTCTCGATGAAATTTTGCTTGATGGAGTTCTCCTTACCGATTTCGACTCAGATGTACTCGATTACTCATACACACTCCCTAGCGGAACAGTAGAGTTGCCTACAATTACATATGCCAAAGGTGATGATGCTCAGAGTGTTGTGGTTACACGCAATGGCGTGAACGGTACAACTACAATTACAGTGCGCGCTGAAGATGGTACAACGCAAACATACTCTATTACATTTAGTGTGGAGCGTTCAGAAAATGCATTCCTACAGATGATATACATTGATGGTGCTGCTCTGGAGGGATTTGATGCTAATGTACTTAGTTATACATACGAACTAGCTGAAGATGCAACAACGGCTCCATCTATTTCGGTAGATTCTTATGCTGGTCAGACTGTTAGCATATTATCTCCACTCGTAAGTGGTATGGCACAAATTATCGTTACCCCAGAGGAGGGCGATGTTAATATCTACACAATAAATTTCCACTATGCACAATCAACCTTGTCTACATTGCAAGATATTAAAGTTGATGGCGCAACAATTACTGGCTTTGCCGCTGATGTATATGATTATTATGTAGAGTTGCCACAAAACACCACTACATTGCCAACAGTTGAATTTACTCTATCTGATGATGCAACTCAAAAAGGTTACGTTACCACGGCAGGAGTAGAGGGCGAAACCAAAATCACTGTAATGGCAGAAGATGGTACAACTACAATATACACAATACATTTCTCTACATATAAATCATCTAATTCTCTATTGGCCTCTATTTTAGTAGATGGTGTAGAGGTGGATAATTTTGATGCTGAGAGATTGAGTTATGATATCTCTCTTGCACCTAGCGATACAAAATTGCCTGCAATTACATATACACTTGGTGATGCAAACCAAACAGTTGATATGTCGCTTCCTGCACTAGAGGGGGCAGCTACTATTGCTGTTACATCGCAAGATGGCACTTCAACTACCACCTATACATTGAATTTTGTAGTAGATTTATCGTCAAATGCTGAATTATCAAACATTTATTTTAATGGAGTTGCGTTGCAACATTTTAATGGAGTTGCGTTGCAACTAGATAAATTTGATGAAAACAATAGTGCAACTATCACCCTTGAGGCTGATGAGGCGGTGCCTACTGTTACTTACGAACGTGGCGACGAATGGCAATCGGTTGCCATAGCCGATGCTGGTTACAATGGTATGGAGATTTTGGTTGTAGCACAAGATGGCACAACAAATAAATATTTTATCAACTATAATGTATTGAGTTATACCTCAGCGAAATTAGCAGATGTTCAACTCTCTAACGGGTTGTCGTTTGCCTCTCTTGATGGTTTCGGTGCTGACATTGAAGAGTATACTTACACTCTTGCATGGGGTACAGAAACTGTGCCTGTAATTAATCCGGTGTTTGGCTCAGAGGGACAAACAGTCCTTGTAGAGTATGGTGCTGTGAATGATACAACATTTATTACAGTTACATCAGAAGATGGCTTTACTACACAACACTACTCAATCTATTTCCCAGTTGCAATATCGTCAGTATCTTCATTATCACAGATTTATGTAGAGGGCAATAGTTACTCAGAATTTAGTGCAGATGTACTAGAGTATACTATCGATATGCCTTATGGTACAACACAAGTGCCAACTATTACTTGGGATTTAGGTAAAGAATTTAACGGCGAAACAATTAAACAACAGCGAGTTACATATAGTGTTGGTAACCTTTACACACCATCAACAATCACGGTATTAGCCGAAGATGGACTTTCAACTACCACATATACCATTAATTATACTGTGGCAGCTCCATCTAATTCGGCACAATTGGCTACAATATTTGTCGATGGAGTGGCGGTAGATGGTTTTGCTGGCGAAACTCTATCATATAATGCAGAGTTACCATATGGCACAACTGCATTACCTGCAATCACTTATATCAAAACATCAGAGACACAGAGTGTATTTGTGAAAATGGTTGGTGGCGTAGATGGATATGCCGAACTCACGGTGTTATCTAACAATGCAGAGGCTGAAGAAGCTACATATATTGTAGATTTCTCGGTAAGTGAAACTCCTACTACATCATTTACATCTGTGATGATTGATGGAGTAGAGATGTCTCGTTTCAACCCTGCTCAATATGCATATATTGTTCCTGTTACATCAACTCCAGTAATTACATATACTTATAATAGTAGCCAGTATAATATATCGGTGTTAGCAAATAATACTAATATGTATCAAGTAGAGATATATAATAAAGATGACGATACAGATTTAGCTATATATACATTCTACTATCATTATACTAGTGACGTGATACCGAATGCAGATTTTGAAGATTGGACAACAGCAAAATATAATAGTGGTGCAAAACCTACCAGTTGGACTGTCCCTGCTGATGCGGCTAATAGTTATTCGTATTATTGGGGAAGTATACTTTGGGACACCTATACTACAGGTGATGAGGTGTCAAAAACAACATATACAGGCAATGCGGTTAAATTACAGACACAGTATAATTATAAATCTATTTGTGGTGCTATACCAGCGATGATTACACTTGGAGATATGTCGGTTAGTCTAGCTAGTGGGGGTAATTCAACTTCATCTGTAAGTGGCTCAATTGATTTCCGTAATACTCCAGATAATGTATATCTTGACTATAAATCAGTAGATTATAATAAAATCACTGGTTGGAGATTGTTGGTAACTATGGGAGATGGTAGCACCTCAGTTACCACTACATATTCCGGTGATTACTCTAATACATCAAGTTGGAGGTCTGTTACGCAACCCATCTCTTATGGCTCTTTGGGTGAGATTAAAACGATGAATATTGTTATTAATTCGGCTGATACAGAGGATGCTAGTAGTTTAGGTTCTCTTACTGAATATAAATACTCATCCGAACTCCACGTCGACAACCTTGCATTCCAATACAGCAATCTCTTATCGTCAATAACAATAGATGGTCAAGCTATTTCTGGATTTAGTTCAACTACATACTCATACTCTGTTGCGCGAGATGTAGATGCACTAGCCTTGCCAGTTGTTGAGGTAACAGGTGCAGTAGACGATCAAGAGCATCAAATTACAATTACAGATGAAGATGAAAATCGCACACGTGTGGTATCAATAGTATCTGTTGCGGAAGATGGTTCTGTGGATACATACACAGTAAATCTTACTCGCGAAGAGTCTACCAACACAGCATTAGGCAGTATATATATAAACGATGTTGCATTAAAAGGATTTGATGCTGCTGTATACGAATATAATTATTCGGTAGATAACCTCAACCGTTTTGTGCCAAGTGTTACAGCTGTTGCAGCTAGTGATGCTCAAATGATAAATTTCATTATAAATGATGAGTCTATTGCTGTCAGAGTTATTGCCGAAAATGGTATCTTGGCTGAGTATATTATCAACCTAGTAGAGGAGAAAAATGATGAGGCGAAATTGGCAAATATAACACTCTCTAACCACGATGAAATGGTGTTTGATGCAGAGACAAACGATTATGCTGTTACTCTCGCATATGGCGAAGAGTTGCCAACTATCGAGTTTGAAAAAATCTCAGATGGTCAAATCGTGCTGGTAAACATCTCTGATACCACAACACTAAAAGTAACTGCTCAAGATGGTGTTGCAACCAACGAATATAAGATAATTTATGATTATTCATCTTTAGAGCCATCAGGTATATTAACAGATATAAAACTAGATTATACCTCCCTCTCTGATTTTGCATCTGACAAATACGATTATGAAATAGATATCGAAGAGGAGATGTTGTGGCAATTTACCGCTGGCTCTGCCGCAGATGTGGTCTCTCAACTATTTACACCATCTAGTGTGGCATTTACGGTGGCGGGAGTTGATACAGCAACATATAATATTGAGTTTATTACAACTCTCAGTTCAGATGCTTCGCTTACAACATTGCAATTAAATGATGTAGAATTTAGCGAGTTCTCTCCATCACTATATCGCTACGAACGCTCGCTAGAGCGTGGAGAATATCCATATCTAATGGCACGCAGTACGGATGGTGCATCATTAACTGTTGATTATGCTCTAACAGAAGATGATGAAGAACAGTTTGTATATGTTGCTCAAAGTGAAGATGGTGAGAATGAGGCTTCTACAGTTGTTGTGTTTAATACAGCGATGAATAGCGAGGTGGCGTTGTCTGATATCCTAATCGATGGGGCATCATTGCAAACCCTTACAGATAGATATTCAGCTTCAGCAATTTTCGATGCGGAAACCCTTATATATGATATTGACTTGTTTAGCGAAACTCCAAAAATGTCGCAACCTACAATGCCATCGATATCTTATGTAGAGGGCGGTTACGGACAGAGCGTATTAGTAGAAAAGGGCGATGTAAATTCAACTACATATATTACCGTAACATCAGAATCTGGTGCATCTCGTATATACGAACTCAATTTTACAACTCAAAAATCTAGTAATACATCACTTAGTGATATAGCTATTGATTTTGAATCTATTGAAAATTTCGATGCAGCAACTTATAATTATGTAGTTGAAATTCTTGCAGCCGAAGAACTTCCTACCGTAACATATCAAACCACAGATGCTTACCAAACAGTAGAAGTTCTTGAATCGGAAGATACGATTACAGTTACAGTTACGGCAGAGGATAAAACACAAGCAACATATACAATATCATTTAATAGAATATCCTCTTCTGATGCATCTTTATCTATGATATTTAGTGATGGAGTTGCTATCGATGGTTTCAATGCAGACTCATTGGAGTACTATATCGATCTCCCAATCGGAACAGAATATATTCCAGAAATTTCTGTAACGGCAGGTGATGATGGACAAACAATATCTGTTGTAAATGCAGGTGTTAATGGCACTACCACAATTACAGTAGTGGCGGAAGATGGAGTTACCACACGTAGTTATCTAATACATTTCACCCGTCTGCTGTTAGAGGATAACACATTGCAAATGATAACACTCGATGGTGGTGATTTGGTGATCGAAACCGATAAATATACCGCCTCATCTACTTTCGATGCAGATGTTAGACAATATACTATCACATTGCCAGTCGGCTCTCAAATGCCATATCCAATAGTGGGTTGGGTAGAGTCGCACTATTTGCAAACTATCACTAGTACCACCGACGAAACCACTGGTAGTGTAATAATTACCGTTACCCCAGAAGATACAGATTTCGTTGGTACCTATCAAGTAGACTTTGTAGTGCTCAAATCAGAAAACGACACCTTGTCGATGATAGTAATTGATGATGTAGATTTGCAAGGTTTCTCGCCATCTGTATTTGATTATACAGTAGATTTGCCAGTTGGTACAACAACAGTGCCAGTTATCGAGGCAGAGGCAGGCGATCAATGGCAGTCAGTTGATATTACACAAGCAGATAGTGTAAACGGTAAAGCTGTAATTGAAGTAATGGCAGAAGATACACAATTTAGCAATAGATATACAATACAATTTAATCGTCTTTTGTCGGATGTTAAAACATTAAATGCGATTTTGCTTGACGGAACAATTCTCGATGGCTTCAATTCTAACGTTTATACATATGATATTATGCTGCCAATCGGAACTACTCAATTGCCAATCGTTACAATAGAGAGAGGAGATTTATATCAAACCATCTCTGTAGATAGTGCAGGATTAACATCACCTTATGTTATCAGTGTAACGGCAGAAAATGGCAACGAGCAGAGCTATATAATCAACTTTACAGTAGAAAAATCACACGATGCAACACTTCAATCGATTTTGGTAGATGGCGAATTGTTGGCAGGGTTTGACTATGAGATATATAACTATGTGGTTCAGGTGCCATACGGCTCAGTAGATGTGCCTGCTGTCTCATATGTAGCATCTCAACCAGATATCCAAACCGTAACATTAGTTTCAGCTGCATCTCTATCAGATACAACATATATCACCGTTGTAGCGGAAGATGATACCACATCAATTGTATACAAAGTATCATTTGAAATAATCAAGAGCAGCAATGCCCAATTGAGTGCAATTAGAGTAGGGGGCGAGTTGATTTCTACACAAGCGACTGGATTTGTGGCGGATAATAATTTTGATAAAGATGACTATATTTACTATATCACATTCCCTTACGGCACAGAGGTGTTGCCAGAAATTACTTGGGATGGGGTAGTAGCAGATTATGAAAGTATCACTATCACTGGCGACACGGTGCGTGGTCAATCGATAATCACCGTAGTATCGCAAGACAGATATTATGTGAATGATTATGTACTTAATTTTGATGTAAAATTAAGCGACGATGCACAACTTAAGAGTCTTAATATAGGCGATGATTTGTTGAGTGATTTCGATACGAATAACTATGCATATTTAATACAATTCCCTATCGGAACAGATACGCTAGATTTGCCAACTGTAGATGACGTAGTATTTGAAAAAATGTTGGATAGTCAAACAGTGGTAGTAGAGCAGAGCAAACCAACAGAGATAGTGATTACAGTTACTGCTGAAAACGGAACTACAGTGAATGTATATGTTATCAATTTTGAGATACTATTGAGCGATAACTCATATTTGAGCTCTATATTGGTCGATGGTATTGAGATAGAAGGTTTCTATCCAACACAGTTTGATTACGTATATTATCTATACAAAGGGGCGACGATACCAACATTTGAAGGTGTGAAAGCAGAAGAGTCGCAGACAATTGAGTATGTTATCTCGCCAGTTGGCGAAATGTCGCATATATACGTAGATGCCGAAGATGGTTCGTATAGCGAGTATCGTATACTCTTTACATATTCTAATATTAATGCAGGAGATGTGCCAAGTAGTAACGATGTGGCGTGGACAGATTTGGGTAACGGACGATATCAAGCCTCTACCATACGTAATAATGTAACTGTGATGATTTATGACTCGCAAGGGCTACGAATTATGTCGGAGGCTGTCGGTATTGTAGATGCTAATGAAGATTTATCTTCATCGCACGACGGCGGTACGATATTGCAGTTCAGCAATAAAAATTTGTTCTATATATATGTCTTTGTATATAACAATCAAGTAATATCAAGCGGTAAATTTATCTACTAGTTGAGGAACGGCTACTTTTGACTAGCTATTTTGATTAACTATTTTTGATTAACTATTTTTGGTTGCCTGTTTTTGACTAACTATTTTTGGTTGCCTATTTCTGACTAGCTATTTTTGGTTGCCTATTTTTGACTAGCTACAGATTCTCGGTGAATAACATCAAACAACTCCACTATAAACTCACGGTTTAGGTGGAGTTGTTTTGCTTGTTCTAGTCTATCGTCCATCATAGAGCTATATCGCTCAGGTTGTAGAGCCTCGATATTATGTTTGCGTTTTAGTGCCCCTACAGCACCAGAAAGCTCCATTCGTTGTGCAAGTAGATTTAGTAATTTAGAGTCTATCTCGTCGATTTTATTACGCAATTCGGTTAGATTATCTATCTGTTTTGTTTCCATTTCAGTCGAATTTTATGTTTAAAGAGCTTTTATAAGCTCTCTACAGTATATTTGTGGCAAAGGTACAATAAAAATATTACATATAGAAATAATTCTTTACTAGAGCAATAATTTAATTATCAGCTATTAAAGATACGACGAGTAAAAAAATAAAAAAAAATCGTATAAAAATTTGGTCGGTAATGAAAAAAGTAGTACCTTTGCATCCGCAAATAAGGGTAATACTTATGTGCAATAATTCTTCCTTAGCTCAGTTGGTTAGAGCATCTGACTGTTAATCAGAGGGTCCTTGGTTCAAGTCCAAGAGGGAGAGCAAATCCCGGTAATTAAACTTTAGAGATAGAGTTGCGGTAGTTTTACTGTTAGGCTATTTATTAAGGGGGCGGATTTCCGCTTAGTTAATTGCAAGGTAAAAGTTTTAGAAGTTTATTCTTCCTTAGCTCAGTTGGTTAGAGCATCTGACTGTTAATCAGAGGGTCCTTGGTTCAAGTCCAAGAGGGAGAGCAAAAAGCATTTCGTTTATATAGCGAAATGCTTTTTTTTTTGGGCGGTTACCGCCCAGAGTCAGAGCTAGCGTGCGCGGTAAGTAAAAAAACATTTGCGATATCAAAATAAATGTTGTACCTTTGTATCGTGAATAAAATAGTGCGTTTCATAAATAGTAAAATTATTGTACTATGAAAACAGAATATAGCAAAAATAAATCCACTAATAGTGATTTGCAAGAATCGTTAAATATAGAAAAATGTCTATCTACGTTTGACGTTTTAAGCAGCAATTCTCGAGGTAAAAAGGTTACCTATGCCAAGGATGATAAGATATACACTTTAAATGAAGATGGAGTTGAGGTGTGTGTTGGCTCTCTTCCTCCCAAAGTATCAATCGGTAAAACATCATACAAACTAAATGGCGACTAAAAGGTTACGAATATTTGCAGTGCGGACATAATGTCCCTATCGAAAAAATAAGAAGTAGATACGTAAAAAGTTTAGATAATCTATTTGATGCAGTAAAAGAATCTGATAGAGCATATATATTTGAAAAAGAGGAAGAATAATTATGGATTAACCCATAATTATTCCTCCTCTTTTTATTTTTAATTGTGTGGAAATTTAATTAGTAAATGCAACTTCAGTGAATAATAGCGTAAACAATAGCGCAAACAAAAAACCCTCAACTCGAAAGAGCTAAGGGTCTTTTTGTTGTCTCACCAGGATTCGAACCTAGACAGGCAGTACCAAAAACTGCAGTGCTACCATTACACCATGAGACAATCTTTATTCGCTTTATGAGTTGTTGTCTTTTCTAGTAGAGAAGCATTCCCCTCAAAAGCGATGCAAAGGTACTATATATTTTCTAATCTACCAAATAATTTAAGAAAAAAGTGCGTTTTTATTTCATTTTATTTTAGCGGATATTTGACTTCTGGGTTTAATATATTAGTTTACAATATATTATTTTTCATCTTCTTCTATTTTTTACCAAGCGTTTTAAAGCGTGCGATGTGTATTGTTACGGCTGTTGAGATGCAAATTAGCAGGATTTTCAACCAAATTGGGTTGACAAGGTATACGGAAATTCCTATTGTAAGCCACATTGTGGTAATAATTACATATTTTGCATGTAAGGGAATAGCTTTGTGCTCGATATAATTGTGTATGAATTTGCCTAAAATGGGGTGGTTTATGAGCCACGTACGCAATTTTGGATTGCCTTTTAGAAATAACCAAGCTGCCAGAAGTAAAAATGGAGTGGTGGGCAATACTGGCAAAAACATACCAATAGTACCTAGTGTTACGCATATAAGACCTAAAATAGTTAATATATATTTTATCATTGTCGCTGATTTGTGGAATGTCTAATAATTAATATCTAATGCTTAATAATTAATTTTTACGTCGCCCCTAAAAACAAGAAAGGGCTGCCGTCTCGGCAACCTCAATCTTTTCTTAACCTTAAATCTAATACCATGAAAAACACATTGCAAATATAGGGGTTTTTCTGAATCCCACCAAATATTTTGCCAATAAAATCACGTTTTTAACTTTTTTTATCTGTATAGAGATGTAATATACATTCTCTTGTGTTGAAATGACTACTGTTGGTTTGTGTGCTGAGCTTTGGCTTTTAATGTATTTTTTCTCTTTTCTTCCGATTTGTCTCGTTTTGTTGCGGTTTTTCTTTAAATTGCTACTTGAATAGCTGTTTATGGTTATAAAAAATTCGAGAAATCGAGAATTGGAGTGTAAAATTGATATGTCGAGGATGAAAATTGCGTGATACAAATATAAAATTGCGTGGTAGCGATAGGCGGAGTTGATGCGGAAAAGGTACCCCCTAAAAACAAGAAAGGGCTGCCGTCTCGGCAACCTCAATCTTTTCTTAACCTTAAATCTAATACCATGAAAAACACATTGCAAATATAGAGGTTTTTCTAAATCCCACCAAACATTTCACCAATAAAATCACGTTTTTAACCTTTTTTATGTGTATAGGGTTTTGGGATTTATTGTTGATGTGTATAATAACATACAGTACTCTATATTTTGCGAATTGTATATTAGCGTTTGTTTGCTATTTTCGATGGAAATAGTCAAATTTTCACCCAAAAACAGTCAATTTACCTATTTTATATATAGGGAAAATTCCTAAAATCAAGATTTTTGCTGCAATTTTGAGTTTTTTGTGCTGATTTTTGTGTAGCCTGTTGGCGAGAAAATAAGATATAATAGAGATATAATCGAGACGCAAACAAGATGCAAACAAGATGTAAAACCTACCATCGTAAAATATTTTCAAAAAAAAAGATAGAAATGTTTGGTAGTCTAGTATTTTAGTAGTAACTTTGCAGTCCGAAATATTATCCAGGTCTATGTAAGACCGATGGTTAGTAAGTTAATTGTGTGTGAGTGAATTAGCCCGCAAGCATACAGCCCGTAACGCTAACGAAAACAATTTATTGAGGAGTAATAAACGACTTCTCTAATTTTAAAATTATTTTAAAAACTCATTATTGTGGATACTTTAAGTTTTAAAACTATCTCAGCAAACAAAGCAACTGCTCAAAAAGAGTGGGTTGTGATTGATGCTACCGATTTGGTATTGGGACGTATGGCATCGAAAGTTGCTAAACTTCTTCGTGGTAAATATAAACCAAGTTTTACTCCTCACGTTGATTGTGGTGATAACGTAATTATAATCAATGCTGAAAAAGTTCAATTGACTGGTGACAAATGGAACGGTCGTGTTTATTTAAGACATACTGGCTACCCAGGTGGACAACGTGAAATGACTCCAGCGCAATTGATGGAGAAAAGTCCAGAAAAATTAATCAAAAAAGTTGTAAAAGGTATGTTGCCAAAAAACATCCTATCTTCAGCTTTGTTGAATAATTTGTATGTTTACGCTGGTACTGAGCACCCACACGAAGCTCAACAACCAAAATTAATTGATTTAAACCTAATAAAATAATATTACTAAAGATATGGAAGTAATTAATGCGATAGGCAGACGAAAGGCAGCAGTGGCTCGCATTTTCGTAACAGAAGGTAGCGGTAATATCGTGATTAACAAACGTGAATTGACTAACTATTTCCCTTCTTCAATTCTTCAATATGTTGTAAACCAACCATTGAATACTTTAAATGTACTTGGTAAATATGATATCAAGGTTAATTTGAATGGTGGTGGTTACAATGGTCAAGCAGAAGCATTGCGTTTGGCAATTGCTCGTGCTTTGGTGAAAATTGACCCAGAAAACAAACCTGCTTTGAAAGCTGCTGGATTTATGACTCGCGACTCTCGTGTTGTTGAACGTAAAAAACCAGGTCAACCAAAAGCTCGTAAACGTTTCCAATTCTCAAAACGTTAATACGTTTTGTCTGTCGAATTTTCGACAGTTGGATACCTTTATATATATGTTTAGTATCTAAATCATTTAGATTCGGAGATGGCGAGATTGTTTTATTTCACTCTCGTCCTTCTCTTGACTACTTGAATGATTGCTTAAACTAGAAAAAAACAAGTAAAAAGAAAGTAAACAATTTAAACAAAAAACTATGTCAGTACAATTTCAAGACTTACTAGAAGCAGGTGCTCACTTCGGTCACCTAAAACGTAAATGGAATCCAGCAATGGCTCCATACATCTTTGATGTAAAAGGTAAAAACGATATTCATATTATCGATTTGCACAAAACAGTTGCTAAAGTAGATGAGGCAGCTGCAGCAATGAAACAAATTGCTAAATCAGGAAAACGTGTATTGTTTGTTGCTACTAAAAAACAAGCAAAACAAGTAGTTGCTGATCTTGCAACAGAGGCAGGTATGCCATATATTACTGAGCGTTGGGCAGGTGGTATGTTAACTAACTTCCCTACAATCCGTAAAGCTATCAAAAAAATGTCGTCTATCGACAAAATGGCTACAGATGGTACATTTGCTGTGCTTTCAAAACGCGAAAAACTTCAAATCACTCGTCAACGTGCTAAACTAGAAAAGAACTTAGGTTCTATCGCTGATCTTAATCGCCTTCCTGCTGCTGTATTTGTAGTAGACGTGATGAAAGAGCACATCGCAGTAGCTGAAGCTCGCCGTTTGAATATTCCTGTATTTGGTATTGTTGATACAAACTCTGATCCTAGCGTAGTGGATTTCGTTATCCCAGCTAATGATGATGCAACAAAATCAATCGAACTTATTGTAGCAGCTATGGTTTCTGCAATCAAAGAGGGTGCTCAAGAACGCAAAATCGAAAAAGCAGATAACGAAGTTTCTGAACAACCAGAGGTGAAAGAAAAGCGTACTCGCGCTAGAAAATCAGCTCCTAAAGAGGAAGTTGTTGCAGAACCTGCTGTGGAAGAAGCTCCAGTAGCTGAAGTTTCAGTAGAAGAAGCTCCAGTAGCTGAATCTGCTGAATAAGATTCTATAAAAATTATAGGCTGCTGAAATGCTTTGCCTCCTAAACTTATAACTAACAAATAATTTATTATTATGGCAGTAACTATGGCGGAAATTTCTAAACTCCGCACTATGACAGGAGCTGGTATGATGGATTGCAAAAAAGCTCTTACTGAAGCTAATGGCGACATCGATCAAGCTATCGAACTTATTCGTAAACGTGGTCAAGCTATCGCTGCAAAACGTAGCGATCGTGAAGCATCTGAAGGTTGTGTGCTTGCAGGTATGCAAGGTAATTTTGCAGCTATCGTAGCTCTAAAATGCGAAACTGACTTCGTTGCTAAAAATGCTGACTTTATCGGTCTTACTCAATTAATCCTTGATAATGCTTTGGAACAAAAACCAGCTGACCTAGAGGCTCTTAACAATCTTATCGTAGATGGTCGTACTCTATCTGCTCTTGTAACTGACCGTTCTGGTGTTACTGGTGAGAAAATGGAAATCGGTTTCTATGAGTTTGTTCAAGATGGTACAGTAGTTGGTTATATTCACCCAGGTAATAAACTTGCTACTATCGTCTCTTTCGCTGAAGAGGGTATTGATGCTCAAGTGGCTCGTGATATCGCAATGCAAGCTGCTGCAATGAATCCAGTTGCTCTTAACCGCGATGCTGTTCCTGCTGAGGTTGTTGCTCGTGAACTAGAAATTGGTCGCGACAAAGCTCGTCAAGAGGGTAAACCAGAAGCTATCCTTGATAGAATTGCTGAAGGTCGTTTGAACAAATTCTTCCAAGAGTTTACTCTTGTAGAACAAGACTTTATCAAAGATAGTAAAGTTACTGTTGCTGCTTATGCTCAAGCTAATGGCGCAACTCCATCTGCATTTAAACGTATCACTCTTAACCAAGAGTAATAACGTATAAAATACAATCAACTTATTCGTTTGTAAGATATTGGCTGATAATGCTAATGTTTTACAAACGATTTTTTTTGCCCAATCCCTTAAATTTACCTGAAATATACCCTTTAATTATAGTGTATTAATCCTCATCTTTAACTTTAGTGCAAAATATTTGTACGTATCAAAACTTATTATTAACTTTGTAGCTGTAATTTTCATCCGCTTAAAATAGCATAATAATTAAAATAAAATGGCAAATAAAACGCAAATCACGCTAATCTCTCTTTTATCAGTCGTTCTTCTCGGAGCTATTGGATATATCGTCTATCTTACAATGCAACACAACACCACAAAACAAGAGATGGTGGAAATGGTGGAGCAGATGACATATGAAAAGGAGCAATTAGAAGAGGAATATGCAGATGTGGCTCTGGAGATGGAGGGTTTCTCTTTTAAAATTAACAATGATTCGTTGCTTAATTTGGTAACAAAAGAGCAACAGCGTGTTCAATTGCTGCTTGAGGAGCTGCGCACTGTAAAAGCTACAAATGCGCGACGTATTAATGAGTTGAAAAATGAGTTGGCTTCTGTGCGAAAAGTGTTAGTATATTATGTAGAGCAGGTAGATTCTTTGTCGGCTATCAATGAAAAATTAGAAAATGAAAATAGAGTAGTCTACGAAAAATATCAAACAGCATCTCGCGAGGCAACAACTTTGGCTGAGGAGAAACAGAAATTGGAGCATAAAGTTACTATTGCATCGCAACTAGAGTCGCGAAATATTGCTGTGGAGTTACAGAGTGATAATGGCAGAAAAGTGCGTAGATTACGTTATGTCTCTATTATAAAAGTGTCATTTGATATAATGAAAAATAATACCGCCTCTGTAGGAAAGAAGACAGTATATATGCGTATACAGACGCCTGATGACAACGTATTGCAAAAGCAATCCTCGGATGTTTTCTCTTTTGAGAATAGAGAAATAGCATATTCAGCGCGTAAAACAATCGAATATACTGGCGAGGAGCTGAGCGATGTGCTATATTATACCGTAACTGAAACGCTTTGGGCAGGGGATTATCGTGTAGATATTTTTGCAGATGGTCATCTTTTGGGCTCTCAAAATTTCACGATAGCTAAATAAAAAATCTCAACGATAGCGAAATAGAACGAGTTTTTTAGCTCAAAAATATGGTGAAAGATTTTTTTACTTCCCCTTTTATTGAGTTAATTTATTATTCGGGGGGGTATTTTTGAGGTTTTCATTATCTCTTTTTCTCTTCGTTTTTAGTCGCAAAAATCACTTTTTTGACGCCAAAATAGAAAAAACTTGAAAAACCAAGAGAGTAAATGGGCTAAAAATAGTAGAAAAATAGCGAAAAAACATCGGTTTTATTGCAAAATTAGCTTGTTTTAACTAAAAGTTGCGCTAAAAGCATTTGAAAATCAGTGCAATAAAGAATAATGGAAAAAATATTGCAAAATGTTTGGTGGGAAACAAAAAAACCTCTATCTTTGCATTCGCAATTGAGACAAAGAGCAACGCTGCCAAATTAACTTAATTGTTCACCATTTAATGGTCCATTCGTCTATCGGTTAGGACGCCAGGTTTTCATCCTGGAAAGAGGGGTTCGACTCCCCTATGGACTACAATAGAAAATAATCAATCAACAGAATAAATTTGTTATCAGATAATGGCAAATCATAAATCATCAATCAAAAGAATTAGACAAACTGAAAAACGTCGTTTGCACAATAAGTTCTACGCTAAAGTTACTCGTAGTGCTGTTCGTAAATTGCGCGGTATGTCAGAGAGAGAAGCTGCGATAGCTTTCCTTCCAAAAGTAGCGTCAATGTTAGACAAATTGGCTAAACGTAACATTATACACAGTAATAAAGCTAATAACATAAAATCTAAGTTGGCTATATACGTGAATAAAATAGCGTAATCAACAAGACAATAATATAATAAATATTATATATAAAGCTCTTTTCTATTAACAGTAGATTGGAGCTTTTTTTTGTTTAAGGGGACTTCTATATGGTTGAAGAAAATAATATGAGTGAAGAGAATAATAAGGTTGAGGAGAAAAACAAGGTTGAAGCGGAATAATAAGGTTGAGGAGAATAATAAGGTTGAGGAGAAAAACAAGGTTGAAGCGGAAAAATAAGGTTGAAGAGAATAATATGGTTGAAGCGGAAAATATGGTTGAAGCTCAAAATATGGTTGAAGCGGAAAAAATGGTTGAAGCGGAAAAAATGGTTGAAGCGGAAAATATGGTTGAAGAGAAAAATATGGTAGAAGAAAACAAGGGGGCAATCGAAAATCGGGAGGAAAAAGGGGCAATCGAAAATCAGGATGAAAAACCGG